>CAZVHU010000060.1:0-18806 GCA_964627075.1 uncultured Enterobacteriaceae bacterium
TGAAGGAGCACACCGACCGCCTCTTCAACTCGGCGCACATCTACATGATGAAGATCCCGTACACGCGGGAAAGGCTCATGCAGGCGCAGATCGACACCGTGCGCGCCAACGGCCACCAGGCCTGCTACATCCGCCCGATCGCGTTCTACGGCTCGGAGAAGATGGGCGTCTCGCCGGTGGGCGCGAAGGTGCACGTCGCGATCGCTGCCTGGCCCTGGGGCGCCTACCTCGGGCCGGAAGCGCTCGCCAAGGGCATCCGCGTGAAGACCGCGTCGGTCGCGCGCCACCACATCAACGTCACCATGGCGCGCTCCAAGATGTCGGGCACCTATCCCAACTCGGTGCTCGCGACGCTGGAGGCGACGCAGCACGGCTACGACGAGGGGCTGCTGCTCGACGTCAACGGCTTCGTCGCCGAGGGCGCGGGCGAGAATATCTTCATCGTCAAGGACGGCAGGATCTACGAGCCCCAGCTCACCTCGGCGCTCACCGGCATCACGCGCAGCACGGTGATCGAGCTCGCGCAGGGGCTCGGCCACGAGGTGATCTCGCGTCCGATGACGCGCGACGACATCTACATCGCCGACGAAGCCTTCTTCACCGGCACCGCGGCCGAAGTGACCCCGATCCGCGAGCTCGACGGCCGCGTCATCGGCGCCGGCAGGGCGGGCCCGGTCACTAAGCGCCTGCAGAAGGCGTTCTTCGACGTGGTCACCGGCAGGGACCGCAGGCACAAGCACTGGCTCACGCCCGTGCCGATGAAGAAATGAGCGCTCCGGCGCCTGACAGCGCGCGCCTCGTAGAGCTGACGGAAAAGGACCTGCCGCTGCATTGCCCGCGCCCGGGCGCGCCGCTCTGGGCGCGGCACCCGCGCGTGTTCCTCGACGTCGCGGCCAAGGGCGAGGCGCTCTGCCCTTATTGCGGCACGAGGTACGTCTACAAGGGCGCTGCACCCAAGGGCCACTGAGGGGGCATCGGGCCCTTGCGCAGGATCCTCGTCGTCGCGCCAAACTGGATCGGCGACGCGCTGATGGCGCAACCGCTCTTCGCCCGGTTGCGCGAAAAGCTGAGCGCGTTGCGGCTGGAGGCGCTCGCGCCGCCGTGGGTGGCGCCGGTGCTGCGGCGCATGCCCGAGGTGGATGAGGTGATCGAGGCTGGGCTCGCGCACGGCGCGCTGCAGCTTGGCGCGCGCTGGCGCCTCGCGCGCGAGCTCAAGGCCCGCGCCTATGACCAGGCGATCGTGCTGCCCAACTCGTGGAAGTCCGCGCTCGTTCCCTTCTTCGCCGACATCCCGCTGCGCAGCGGCTACGTCGGCGAGTCGCGCTACGGGCTGCTCAATCTCCTTTATCGCGGCGGCAAGGCGAAGCGCGCGCCGATGGCGCTGCACTATGCGCGGCTTGCCGAGAGCCCGGGTACACCGCCCGCGGAGCCGCTGCCCGAGCCGCGGCTGCACGTGCTGCGCGAGGCGGCGCGCGCCACCGCGGCGCGCTTCGGGCTCGCCGGGCGCTACGCCGCGCTCTGCCCCGGCGCCGAATACGGCCCGGCAAAGCGCTGGCCCTACTACCGCGAGCTCGCGCACAGGCTCGCGGCGGACACGCAGCTTCGCGTCGCGCTCATCGGCTCAACGGGCGACCGCGAGGCCTGCGCCGGGATCGAGGGCGTCGACCTCGCGGGCAGGACCACGCTCGACGAGGCGATCGAGCTGCTCGCCGGGGCGGAACTCGTGGTGAGCAACGATTCGGGCCTGATGCACGTCGCCGCGGCGCTCGGCGTGCCGCAGGTGGCGCTGTTCGGCTCCTCGAGCCCCGAGCACACGCCGCCGCGCTCGGCGCGCGCGCGCGTGGTGTGGCTCAAGCCTGACTGCAGTCCGTGCTTCCAGCGGGATTGTCCGCTGGGCCATTTCCGCTGCATGAAAGAGCTTTCCGTGGAGCGCGTCATGTCCGAAGTCGGCGCACTGGTGCCGGCATGAGCGGCAGGATCTTCCCTACAGCGCAGGACGCGGAGAACGCGTTCTACGAGGCGCTCGAGCGCGCCGACCTCGACGCCATGATGGCGGTGTGGGCCGAGGACGAGGAGATCGTGTGCGTGCACCCCGCGGGGGTGCGCCTCACGGGCCCGGAGCAGGTGCGCGAGAGCTTCCGCCAGATGTTCTCGGGCGGCGCCGGCATGCGCATCCACATCTCGCACCGCGTCGTCGCGAGCGGAATGATGGTGGCGGTGCACAGCGTGCACGAGAACATCACGCCCGCGGGCGAGCCGCGGCCGCGGCCGCCGATCGTCGCCACCAACGTCTACCTGCGCGGCGCATCCGGCTGGCGCATGGTGGTGCACCACGCCTCGCCCGCACCCGGCCCGGCCGCCGATCCGCCGGGCGCGCCGCCCAAGATCCTGCATTGAGCTACCGCGCGCCGTGGTGGCTGCCGGGCGGCCACCTGCAGACGATCGCCGCCGCGCTCGCGCCTGCGCCCAAGGTGCGCTTCGAGCGCGAGCGCTGGGCGACGCCGGACGGCGACTTCGTCGACGTGGACTGGGCGGGAAGCGCGTCCGCGCCGCGGACGGTGGTGCTGTTCCACGGCCTGGAGGGCAGCTCGCGCAGCCATTACGCGCGCAAGCTCGCGGCGCTCGCGGCGGCAGGCGGGTGGCGCTTCGCGCTGCCGCACTTCCGCGGCTGCTCGGGCGAGCTCAACCGGCGGCCGCGCGCCTACCACTCGGGCGACAGCGTCGAGGTGGACTGGATGCTGCGGCGCTTCGCCGACCGAGGCGGCGAGCTACATGCGGTGGGCGTCTCGCTCGGCGGCAACGTGCTCCTGAAGTGGCTGGGCGAGCGCGGCGAGGCGGCGCGCGGCCTGGTGCGCCGCGCCGCCGCGGTGTCGGCGCCGATCGACCTCGCCGCCGCGGGCAACGCGCTCGACAGCGGCTTCAACCAGCGCGTCTACACGCAGATGTTCCTCTACACGCTGCGCGCCAAGGCGCTCGCGATGGCGATGACGCACGGGCAGCTGTTCGACGCCAACCGCGCGGCCGCCGCGCGCACGCTGCGCGCCTACGACGATGCGGTGACCGCGCCGCTGCACGGCTTTCGCGACGCCGACGACTACTGGGCGCGCGCGTCGAGCGCGCCGTGGCTCGGCTCGATCCGCGTGCCGACGCTGCTGCTCAACGCGAGGAACGACCCGTTCCTGCCGCCCGAGGCGCTGGAGCGCGCCGCTGCGCGGGCTTCCGCAGCCGTGCTGCTAGAATTTCCGTGCAGCGGCGGCCATGCCGGGTTTCCCGGCCGCAACAGGTGGATGGCGCGGCGCGTGCTCGAATTCCTCTCGCGACCATGAAGCTCGCCCCCGAGATCTTTCGCGCCTACGACGTGCGCGGCGTGGTCGGCAAGACGCTCACGCCCGACGCGCTGCGCGCGATCGGCCGCGCGCTCGGCACGCTGGGCCTGGAGCGCGGCGCGCCGAAGTTCGCGCTCGGCCGCGACGGCCGGCTCTCGGGCCCGGAGCTCGCCGCCGCGCTCGCCGACGGCATCGTCTCGGCGGGCGCCGACGTGATCGAGCTGGGCGTGGTGCCGACGCCGGTGGCCTACTTCGCCGCCTACCACCTCGGCTGCGCGAGCGCCGCGATGCTCACCGGCAGCCACAACCCGCCCGAGTACAACGGCGTGAAGATGGTGGTCGCGGGCGACACGCTCTCGGGCGACGAGATCCAGCGGCTGCGCGGACTGATCGAGCACGGGCGCATGGCGAGCGGCGCCGGCCGGCGCTCCGCGGCGGACGTCGGCGGCGCCTATCTCGAGCGCATCGCGGGCGACGTGAAGCTCGCGCGCCCGATGCGCGTCGCGATCGACTGCGGCAACGGCGTCGCCGGCGCGATCGCGCCGCGGCTCTACCGGCGCCTGGGCTGCGAGGTGACGGAGCTCTTCTGCGAGGTGGACGGGCGCTTTCCGAACCACCATCCCGACCCTTCGCGGCCGGAGAATCTGGCCGCTCTCATCAGGACGCTGCGCCAGACCGGCGCCGAGCTGGGGCTCGCGTTCGACGGCGACGGCGACCGGCTGGGCGTGGTGACCCGGGACGGCAGCGTCGTCTATCCCGACCGCCAGCTGATGCTCTATGCGCGCGACGTGCTCGCGCGCAATCCCGGGGCCGAGATCATCTACGACGTGAAATGCACGCGCCTGCTCGGTCCGTGGATCGAGCGCCACGGCGGCCGGCCGGTGCTGTGGAAGACCGGGCACTCGCTGATCAAGGCGAAGCTCAAGGAATCCGGCGGCCCGCTCGCCGGCGAGATGTCGGGACACATCTTCTTCAAGGAGCGCTGGTACGGGTTCGACGACGCGCTCTACTGCGGCGCGCGGCTGCTGGAGATCCTCTCGCGCGAACCCGACGCGCAGCGCGCGCTGAAGGATCTGCCGGACGCGCCCTCCACGCCCGAGCTCAACTGGCACCTCGCGGAGGGCGAGCCGCACGCGCTGGTGGCGAAGCTTCAGGCGACGCGCCCGTTTCCGGGCGCGGCGCGGATGGTGACGATCGACGGCGTGCGCGCGGAATATGCCGATGGCTTCGGCCTGGCGCGCGCGTCCAATACCACGCCGGTGATCGTGCTGCGCTTCGAGGGCGACACGCGCGAGGCGCTCGCGCGCATCCAGGAGGAGTTCCGCGCCGCGCTGCAGCCGCTAAAGCCCGGCGCGCCGCTGCCGTTCTAGGCGGTGGTGGGGGCGCGCTTCAGGCCGCCGAGCAGCGCGGCCACCGGGCGCTCGCGCCGGCGCGAAACCGGCTGCGGCTCTGACGCAGCGGGCGGCTCGGGCGCAGCGCCCGGCTCGTAGGGCCTGGAGAAAATCGGGTCCGAAGGCTTCTGCTGGCGCTGCGCGGGCTGCGGGCGGGGAGCCATGGCCCGCTCGCGCTCGCGTCCATGCTCGCGGCCGCGCCCGTTCGATTCCCGCCGCTCGGGTTCGCGCCGCGGCGCGGCGGCCATCTCGCGCACTGCGTCCTTGCCCATCAGCGCCGCGACCGTCGCGCCGGGGGGCTCGAAGCCCGGGACCAGCACGCGGTCGATGCGTTTCTTGATCAGCTTCTCGATCTGCGCGAGCGATTCGAGGTCGTCGGGCGCAACGAGCGAGATCGCCTCGCCGGTCAGGCCCGCGCGGCCGGTGCGACCGATGCGGTGCACGTAGTCCTCGGGCGAGCGCGGGATGTCGAAATTGATCACCTGCGGCAGCCCCTCGATGTCGAGGCCGCGCGAGGCGACGTCGGTCGCCACCAGCACCGCGGTCTTGCCCGACTTGAACGCTTCCAGAGAAGCCTCGCGCTCGGCCTGCGAGCGGTCGCCGTGGATGGCGTCGGCGTGGATGCGGTCGCGGCGCAACTGGTGCGCGAGGCGGTTGGCGCCGATGCGGGTGCCGCAGAAGACGAGCACCTGCCTCAGGCCCCTCGTCTGGATGAGATAGGCGAGCAGCTCGCGCTTTTTCTCGCGCGCCACCGGGTGCAGCACGTGGCTCACCAGGTCGGCCGCCGCGTTGCGCGCCGCCACCTGCACCTCCGCGGGATTCCTCAGCAGCGCCTTGGCGAGCGTGCGGATCTCGTCCGGGAACGTGGCGGAGAAGAGCAGGTTCTGCCGCACCGGCGGCAAGAGCGCGATGATGCGCTTGATGTCCGGCAGGAACCCCATGTCGAGCATGCGGTCGGCCTCGTCCAGGATCAGCACCGAGACCTGGTTGAACATCACCGACTTCTGCTGCACATGGTCGAGCAGCCTGCCGGGCGTGGCCACCAGCACCTCGACGCCGCGCCGCAGCTCGTCGGTCTGCGCCCTCATGTCGGCGCCGCCGTAGACGATGGTCGAGCGCAGCGGCAGGTTCCTGCCGTACTCCTTGAAGCTTTGCTCGACCTGGATCGCGAGCTCGCGCGTCGGCGCGAGCACCAGCACGCGCACGGGATGGCGCGCGGGCGAGGCCGAGGTGCTGGCGAACGGCATCAGGCGCTGCAAGGTCGGGAGCGCGAACGCGGCGGTCTTGCCGGTGCCGGTCTGCGCGCCGGCCATGAGGTCGCGGCCCTCGAGCACCAGGGGGATCGCCTGTTCCTGGACCGGGGTGGGCTTTTCGTAGCCCAGCTCGCGCACGGTTGCGGCGAGCGCTGGGAGGAGGCCGAGACTTTCGAAACTCGAACTGATGACGACGGTTCCTTGAATCAAAGGGCGCGGATTATACCCCGCGCCCCTTGATTTCGCTGGGAAATCTTGCCGAAACTTGCCTTGGGCGCGCATGCGCGCCCAAGGCAAGCGTGCCGCGCTGATTTGTCCCGCTTACTTCTTGGCGGCGGGCTTCGCCGCGGGCTTCGTCGGCGCAGGCTCGAGCGATACCGCGACTGCCTCGCGGTACACCGCCTCGATCTGGTCGCTCTTCTTCACCACCTTGAAGTGATCGGGGTTCTGCACCTGGAGATCCACCACGTTGCCCCTGGGGCCCTTCACCGTGATGGTCATCTTCTTCGGATCCACCGCAAGCACGTCGAGCACCGCGGTCACTTCGCGCCCGATCGCGCCGCCCGGACGCTCGCCCGCCGGCGCGCGCGCCGCCCCTTCCCGCTCGGTCATCGCCGGCTTGCCCGCCTTGGTCTTCATCAGCTCCATGGTGAGCGCCTGGAAGTAGCGAACCACCACCAGGTCGCCGAGCTTGATCTCGTCGAAGCGCTTCACTTCGTCGCCCGCCACCACGTCGAAGGACTTGCCCTGTGCGGTGCGCAGGGTGACAGTCCGGGTCGCCTTGTCGATCGCCACGACCTTGGCCGAGGCCTCGACTGTCTCGGCGATGACGGCCTTGCCGGGCTCGCTCGCCACGACGGCGGCGCCCGCGGCGGGTTTCTGCGCCAGCGCAGGCAGCGCTGGCAGGGCGAGCGCGAGCGCGCACGCGACGACTTGCAGCTTCATATGGGGCTCCTGGAAGGGTGAAAGATGCGGCTTGCCGGCGCGCATTCTAGCGCGCTTTGCCCGCCGGCTGGATGACGAGCTGCGTCTGGGTGATCAGCGCGACCAGCTTTCCTTCGGCGGTGCGCACCGTGGTCTGGCACACCACGTTGGTCCGCCCCTTGTGGACCGGGATCGATTCGCCGCTCACCCGCGCGCCGGCCGGGGCGGCGCCGAGGAAGTTGGTCTTGGATTCGATGGTGGTGGTGCGGCCACCCTCCGGCAGGTTCACGAAGGTGGCGACCGCGCCGAGGGTGTCGGCGAAGGCCATGATGGCGCCGCCGTGCAGCACGCCGCCGGTGGTGCAGAGGTCGCCGCGCACCGTCATGTGCGCGCGCACTCTGTCGGGCGTCACCTCGGCGAGCTCGATGCCGAGCGTGTCAGGCATCAGCCCCTTGAAGCGCTGCTGGATGGCTGCGGCAAGGTCCACGCGCAGATCTAGTTAATGACCCGAGGCGCCCGCTCGGCGCCCTCGGGAGCTTCCGACCCTGGAAGCTTCAGCTCGACGTCCCAGTCGCTTTTCTTCACCGCTGCCTGCAGCAGGCGGCATACAGAGTGCAGCAGCACCGGGTCGAGCGTGAGCGTCACGCCCTGCCCTTCGGCAGGGTGCAATGCCACCACCGGGTTGCCCTTGCGGTCGCGCCCGGTCTGGATGCGAGCGAGCAGGATCGGCGCCTCGCCCAGCGGCCGCGCGCGGTCGCCGCCGTCGTAGGGCTTGGAGAAATCGGCCTTCGCCACCGCCTGCTCGTGCTCGATCCCGAGCAGCGCCTTGCGCGCCTCGGGGTTGGCCTGCGTGCGGATGCGCGGGCTCGCCTCTTCGGCGAGCTTCACCAGCAGCGGCCAGAGCAGCTTCACGAACCGCCGCGTGAGCGCCATGCGCACCTCGACCCCGTCGCTCGCCGAAATGAGCATCAGCAGGCGGTCCTGCTCGGCCAGGTAGTCGATCTTGAGCTGGTGCAGGCGCATGCCGATAGTATCCGCGCGGGCGTTGCGCGGCGCAACGCCGCGGCGCGAAAATGCGCCGCATGGCGCAAATCCTCGAGGCCCGCACGGCTTCCGACCTGGAGAGCGTGCGGGCGCTGTTCCGCGAATACGAGCAGGGGGTGGCCGAGCCCCGCTGCTTCGCCGGCTTCGAGATGGAGCTCGCGGCGCTGCCCGGCGACTACGCGCCCCCCGCGGGCGCGCTGCTGCTCGCGCGCGATGCCGCGGGCGACACGGGCTGCGTGGCGCTGCGCCGCCTCGACGCCGCGCGCGGCGAGATGAAGCGCCTCTACGTGAGGAGCGGCCGGCGCGGTAGCGGCCTCGGGCGCGGGCTCGCGCTCGCTGCGATCGCGGCGGCACGCGAGGCGGGCTACAAGGGGATGGTGCTCGACACGCTGCCCAGGATGACCGAGGCGATCGCGCTCTACCGCTCGCTCGGCTTCGCGCCGCGCGGCCCCTACTCCGAGGCGCCAACGCCCGGCGCAATCTTCTTCGAGCTCAGCTTTTCCTGATCCGCTCCACCAGCGCGGTGGTCGAGCGCCGGTGCTCGAAGGGGATGGAGACGACCCGCCCGCCGCGGGCAAGCGTCTCGCGCGCGCCGACGATCTGCTCTGCGGGCCAGTCGCCGCCCTTCGCCAGCACTTCGGGCCGCAGATGCTCGATCAGCGCGAGCGGCGTGTCCTCGTCGAACCAGGTGACCGCGTCCACCGATTCGAGCGCGGCGACGAGCGCCATGCGGTCCTCGAGCGGGTTGAGCGGCCGCTCCGGCCCCTTGCCGAGGCGCCGCGCCGAGGCGTCGGCGTTCACCGCGACGAGGAGCGCCGCGCCGAGCGCGCGGGCGCGCGCGAGATACGTGACGTGCCCGCGGTGCAGCAGATCGAACACGCCGTTGGTGAACACGAGCGGCCGCGCGAGGCTTGCGGCCCAGCGCGCCGCGTCCTGCGGCGCGCGGATCTTGCGCTCGAAGTCCGGCGCCGGCACCTCAGGACTTGGGCTTGGCCTGCTCGCCCTGCGCCGAGGCCGGCTTGCAGAGCGCATCGGTCGGCTTGCAGTACTCGAACACCTTGACCACCTTGCGCACGCCGCCGGTGGTGCGCGCGATCTCGACCGCGGAGTTCGCCTCGGCCTCGGTCACCAGGCCGAGCAGGTAGACCACCGATGCCTCGGTCACCACCTTGACGTGAACGATGTTGAACTTGCCGTCGGTGGCGAAGCGGCCCTTCACCTTGGAGGTGAGGTAGGTGTCGTTGGAACGCGCGCCCATCGAGGACACGCCCGCGACCTGGATGTCGTTGGTGACGCCGCGCACGTTGGGAATGCCGAGCACCATCTTCTCGATGTCGGCCTTGACGCCGGCATCGGGCGCCTCGCCGGTGAGCAGCACCGCCCGGTTGTAGGAGGTGACGTTGATGTGCACCTTGTCGCCGAATTTCTCGCCGATGCGGTTCACGGCGCGCAGCTCGATGCCCTCGTCCTCGACCTGCGTGCCGGTGGTGCGCCTGTCGTTGGCCGACACCACGGCGGCGGTACCGGCGCCAATGACCGCCATCTCCACGCAGCCGGCCAGCAGCGCGGCCGCGAGCAGCGCAACAATCGTCCTCGTCGTCATGGTTTGTCTCCGAATAGCTGGTAGTCGATGCCGTCGCACAGGCAGTGCAGCGCGAGCAGGTGCACTTCCTGGATGCGCGCGGTGCGGTCGTGCGGCACGCAGACGTGCACGTCGCCCGCGCCGAGATGCGCGCCGAGCGCGCCGCCGCCGCGGCCGGTAAGCGCCACCACCGGGATGCCCAGCTCGCGCGCCGCGAGCGCCGCCTCGAGCACGCTCTTTGAGCCGCCGCTGGTGGAGATCGCGAGCAGCACGTCGCCCCTGCGGCCGAGCGCGCGCAATTGCTTCGCGAACACCTGCTCGTAGGCGCAGTCGTTGGCGATCGAGGTGAGCGCCGAGCTGTCGGTGGTGAGCGCGAGCGCCGCGAGCGGCGGCCGCTCGCGCTCGAAGCGGTTCACCAGCTCCGCGGCGAAGTGCTGCGCGTCGGCCGCCGAGCCGCCGTTGCCGCAGGCGAGGATCTTGCCGCCCGCCGAGAGCGCCGCCGCCATCAGCGCCGCGGCGCGCGCGATCGGCGCCGCGAGCGCCTGCGCCGCCGCCTGCTTGAGGCGGGCACTGTCGGCAAAATGCGACGCTACGCGAGCCGTCAGCTCCGCGCCCTGCTCCGAGTGACCCATCGGCGGCGGATTCTACACCGGTCACTCGGCGAGCACTTCGAACTCGATGCGCCGCGCCGGGTTGCGGTGCTCGGCGAGGCGGCTCACGCGCGCGTGCAGGCGCATGCCGCGATCGAGTCCCCACGCGAGCGCGGCGTTCTCGCGCCGCGGCACGTAGCCGAGCTTGTGGCCGCGCCACTCGACGCGTATTGCGTTGGCATCGTGCGGGTTGTCGGGCTCGCGCACGAGCTCCAGCGCGTCGCCCGTGCGCAGCATCGGCCACAGCGCCGCGCCCTCGCCGTAGCGAAAGCCGGCAAGCGGCGAGCTCTGCACGAGCAGCTGCACCGATCCGCCCTGCGCCCGCCCAGCCGGCAATTCGGCGGGCAGGGCGCGCTGCGGGCCTGCGCCTTCCTCCGCGCCGGCGACGAGCGCCGTGCCGAGCAGCAGCACGGCGACCGCTGCAGCCAGCCCCTCACGCGGCGAACGCATTGCGGATCCAGCGCACGCGGCCCGAATCGAGCGCATCGAGCAGCAGGACGTCGAAGCGGCAGTCGGCCTGCGGGCGGCCCGCGAGGTAGAGCTGCGCTGCGGCGACCAGCCGCGCGCGCTTGGCCACGGTGATGCTCTCGGCGGCCCCGCCGAAGCGCTCATCGCGCCTCAGGCGCACCTCGGCGAAGACCAGCGTCCCCCGCTCTTCCGCGACCAGATCGATTTCGCCGTGCCGGCAGCGCCAGTTGCGCGCGAGCACCTTGAGCCCCGCGCGGCGCATCAGCTCCGCGCACAGGTCCTCGGCTCGCGCGCCGGACCGGTTCATGGCAGGCTTAACGCCCGCGCCCTGCCCGCGTTGACCGTGCCCGGAATCCTCTACGTCGTCGCCACGCCGATCGGCAACCTCGCCGACGCGAGCCCGCGCTCGGTCGAGGCGCTGCGCGCCGCCGACCTCGTCGCCTGCGAGGACACGCGCACCTCGCGCACGCTGCTTGCGCGCCACGGCATCGCCGCGCGCACCGTGGCGCTGCACCAGCACAACGAGCGCGCAGCGAGCACGAAACTCATCGCCGCGCTCGAGCAAGGCCGGAACGTGGCGATGGTGAGCGACGCAGGCACCCCGGGGGTATCCGATCCGGGGGCGCTGCTCGTGGCCTGCGCCCACCGCGCGGGGATACGCGTGGTGCCGGTGCCGGGCCCGAGCGCGGCGATGGCCGCGCTCTCGGCGGCAGGGTTCGAGGCGGGCCGTTTCCTGTTCGCGGGCTTCCTGCCCGCGTCACGCGCGGCTCGCCGCAAGGCGCTCGAGGCGCTCGACCTCCCCTATCCCGTGGTGCTCTACGAGGCGCCGCACCGCGTGCGCGAGGCTCTGGCAGATCTCCTGGCTCGATTCGGTGCGGCCCGCGAGATCGTGATTGCCCGCGAGCTGACCAAGAAGTTCGAGGAGGTCGCGCGCCTGCAGCTCGGCGCGGCGCAGGCCTGGCTGGAGGCGCAGCCGCACCGCGAGCAGGGCGAGTTCGTGATCGTGCTCGCGCCGGGCGCCGAGGCGCGCCCGCAGAGCGAGGCCGACTCGGAGCGGGTGCTCGGCGTGCTGCTCGAAACGCTGCCCGCTGGCGAGGCGGCGCGGCTTGCGGCGCGCATCACGGGCGTGCCGCGCAATGTGCTGTATCGCATGGCGCTCGAGCTCTCGGGCGGTCGCGGCAAGTAGAATCCCGGCCCGTGGATCGCATCACCCTCGCCCGCCCGGACGACTGGCACCTGCACCTGCGCGACGGCGCCGCCATGCGCTCGGTGCTCGCCGACACCGCGAAGCGCTTCGCGCGCGCGATCGTCATGCCGAACCTGCAGCCGCCGGTGCGCACGACGAGCGAGGCGCTGCACTACCGCGACCGCATCCTGGGGGAACTCCCCGAGGGCTCGGCGTTCGAGCCGCTGATGACGCTCTACCTCACCGATGACACGCCGGCCGAGGAAATCTCGCGCGCGAAGCTTTCGGGCAAGGTGCACGCGGTCAAGCTCTACCCGGCGGGCGCGACCACGCACTCGGACGCGGGCGTGACGCGCATCTCGCGCTGCTTCCACGTGCTTGAGCGCATGGCGGAGGTGGACATGCCGCTCCTGGTGCACGGCGAGGTCACCGACCCGGTGGTGGACGTGTTCGACCGCGAGCAGGCGTTCATCGAGGAGGCGCTCGGCCCGCTGATCGAGCGCTTTCCCGGCCTCAAGGTGGTGCTCGAGCACATCACGACGCGCGACGCGGTGCAGTTCGTGGAGGTGACGGGCCCGAACGTCGCCGCCACCATCACCGCGCACCACCTGCTCATGAACCGCAACGCCATCTTCCAGGGCGGGCTGCGGCCGCACCACTACTGCCTGCCGGTGCTCAAGCGCGAGACGCACCGCGAGGCGCTGGTCGAGGCGGCGATCTCGGGCAACCCCAAGTTCTTCCTCGGCACCGACAGCGCGCCGCACGCGCGCGGCGCGAAGGAAGCGGCCTGCGGCTGCGCCGGCATGTACACCGCGCACGCCGCGATCGAGCTCTACGCCTCGGCTTTCGAGGAGGCGGGCGCGCTCGACAGGCTCGAGGCCTTCGCGAGCTTCCACGGCGCCGACTTCTACGGCCTGCCGCGCAACGGCGACCGGATCACGCTGGTGCGCGAAGCCTGGCGCGTGCCCGAGACGCTGCCCTTCGGCGCGCAGACGCTGGTGCCGCTGCGCGCCGGCGAGACGGTGTCCTGGAAGCTGGCTTAGACCACCCGCTCTACGACCCGGTGCGGCCGTGGCTCGGGCGGCTGCGCGAGCGGTCGCTTGAAGCGCTCAACGCGCTCGCCGAGCAAGCCGGAATCCGCACCGCGAGCGGCAAGCCCGTGCGCTTCGTACCGCCCTCGCCCGCCGACCCGTACTACGAGGTGCACGTGCATGAGACGGGCTGCGTTTCGACGCGGCCCGACAACTGGCACGACTTCTTCAACGCGCTCGCCTGGCTCGCGTTCCCGCGCACCAAGGCGCTCATCAACGCGCTGCACGCCTCGGAGATCCCGCGCGAGGGCGGGCGCCGCGGCAGGCTGCGCGACCTGCTCACGATCTTCGACGAGGGCGGCGCGATCGTCGCCTGCGCCGATCCGGAGCTCGAGGCGATGATCCGCGGCTTTCGATGGCGGGAGCTTTTCTGGGACAACCGCGAGCGCGTCCGCACAAGCCTGCGCTTCATCGTGCTCGGCCACGCCGTGATGGACATGGCGCGCGAGCCCTGGCCCGGCATCACCTGCAAGGCGATCTTCATCCCCGCGGCCGCCAGCCCTGACGCGAACGCAGCGCAATGGTTGGAAGCGCACGCCGCGGGCGGCACGCCGAAGCTCCTCGCCCCGCTTCCGATCTTCGGCTATCCCGGCTGGCTGCCGGGCAACGAGCGAGAGGCGTTTTATGCCGACGTACGCTTCTTTCGGGGACAGACCCCGATTTCGGAACGTAACCTGCCGTAAATCAAGCGCAAACCCTGAGACCTGTCCCCGTTGCGCGATGGCTTCGCCTGCTCGCAGCGCACGTTCCTGCTCCGGCGCACTGCTCACCGGGCGCGCCTCACGCTCCACCGCCATTGCCCGCGTCCAGCGGCCGGAGCAGCTCGTCTACGATGCCCCGCGTTTTCGGCGTGAAGGACTGCATTTCGCCCGGCGTGACCAAGCCAAGCGACACCATGGTGGCCAGCTGCAGGACGGCCGCCGAGCGCCGCGGATCGTTGAATGCGCGCCCGATCTGCTCGTCGCGCTCCTGGAGAAGCTGGTAGGCGGCGAGATAGCGCGCGTAAGGGGTTCGCTGCGCATCGGACACGATGCGGCCGATCTCTTCGAGAATCCGCTCGCAGAAGCGCTCCAGGGCAGCCTCCCGCAACCTGCGAAAGGCCCTCCAATCCGATTCGGGCAGAGCTTGGGACATGCAGGCCGACCCTTGGCTCCCCTCAATGAAACCGCGGCGGTGGTCCGCAGCGCCACTCGCAACGCTACGCCGTGTCCGGTCGCGGAGCAATGCGGCGGCGCCGGGCGGCGCGAGCACCCCACCCCTTGGGCTGCCCCGCTTTGACGGAATGGGGTCTAGGCGGGCGAAGTGTAAAGCATCGCTTTACACTCGGCTACGGAAACACCGGGTAGTGCGTGTCCTGCCCGCCGGGCACCGCCTCGGGATGGCGCCGCGCGACGAGCGCGCGGATCTCGTCCACGCGCCCGTAAGGCACGTCCACGATGGCGAGCACGCGGCCGCGCTCGATCTCCTCGCGGAACTGCGTCAGCTGCGAGTTCGGCACCGCTGCGCCCGCCATGCTCGCCATCCAGGCGCCGAGCACCGCGCCGAGCACCGCCGCGACGAGCACGGCGACGAGCTGCGGCTGCGTGCCCTCGGGCGGCCAGGCGACGATCACGGCGCCGAGCACCAGCCCGCCGATGCCGCCGAGAGCGAGGCCGACGCCAAGGCCGTGCACGAGGTCGGTTTTCTGCGCCATGCTCGCCTCGTGCAACTCGCCCAGGTCGGTGCCGCGCCTGGCGAGGAAACGCATGTGGCGGTCCTCGATGCGCGCGAGCAGCAGGTCGTTCGCGGTCCGGCGCGCGCTGTCCACGTCGGGGAGCAGGAAGTAAAGGCGTCTGCGCATGGCGTCCTCCTCTTGCGATTGCGCCTCCCTGAAACGCCTAACTACGCCTGCGCGCGCGCAAAAGCAATCGTTTCGCCTTGTGCGGCGCGATAAAATCGCGCCCAGGGAGCCGGCCAGGGCAGCCGCTGCCGCCGCAAGGCGGGAGAGGAAAGTCCGGGCTCCGCAGAGCGGGATGCGGGGTAACACCCCGGCGTGGCGACACGACGAACAGGGCCACAGAGACGAGTCCCGCCGGGCTTGGGGCCGCGCGAAAGCGCGGCGCCAAAGTCTCGCGTCAAAGCGAGACCGGTCTGGCGGGGGTGAAACGGGCAACCTCCATCCGGAGCAACACCAAATAGGCAAGCGCGGCGCGCGAGCGCCGAAGGCCGGCTCGGCCAAGCTTGCGGGTAGGTGGCTCGAGCCCCCGGGTGACCGGGGGCCTAGAGGAATGGCTGCCGGACCCCCGCGCGAGCGGGGGCCGCACAGAACCCGGCTTACGGGCTGGCTCCCCCCCTTTTCTCCCAGACCAGGACGGGACCGGCCTCCCAACCCGCACAGGAGGCCAGCCCCGTCCGCCTTTCCCGCACCGGGACAATGCGATAAATTTCCTATGCTGGCCGGAATCCGGACCGGACAATCGGCAAAAATCAAGGAATTGCAAAGGGCCATCGACTTGATGCTCGGACGCCTCAACCAGAACGACGTCAGCAACCGGATCAACGTGGAAAGCACGAACGCGGTCCGGGACGAGGTTTGCCGCATCTACGCTGCCCGCTACCCCGGCTACAACGCCGCGCCGCTCGCGCAGGCGTTTGCCGACGTCCAGGCGCTGTTCGACGGCCGCTACCCCGGCTACCTCGCCTGCGACACGCTGTACCACGACCTGCGGCACACGCTCGACATGACGCTCGCCATGGCGCGGCTGATGGACGGCCACGACCGCCTCGCGCCGGAGGCCGAACGCCTCGGCGCGCGCCGCGCCACGCTCGGCGCGATGATCGCGCTGCTGCACGACTCGGGCTACGTGCGGCGCGAATCCGAGGCCGCGGTGGCGAACGGCGCGGTGTTCACGAAGGTGCACGTCAGCCGCAGCGCGGACTTCCTGCTGAGCTACCTGCCGAAGATCGGCTTCGGGGCCGAGGCGCCGCTCGCCGCGAAGCTGGTGCACTTCACCGGCTACGAGATGGACATCGACGACATCCGCGTCGAGGACCCGAAGGACCTGCAGGTCGGCCACATGGTCGGAACGGCTGACCTGATCGGCCAGATGTCGGACCGCATGTACCTCGAGAAATGCCGCGAGTTCCTCTACCGGGAGTTCGTGCTCGGCTCGATCGCGCGCGAGACGCTGCCCGACGGCAGGGAGCTCGTGCGCTACGCCTCGCCCGAGGACCTGATCTACAAGACGCCCGGCTTCTACGAGTACGTGGCGCGCGACCGCATCCGCAGGAAGCTCGGCGCAGTGGACCGCTTCGCCGAGGCGCATTTCGACGGCGCAAATCTCTACCAGACCGAGATCGACCGCAACATGGGCTACCTCTCGGACGCGATCGAGCACGCCGACCTCGACCGCCTGCGCCGCGGCTGCTACTCGCTCTCGGCGCCCCGCCAGCGCGCCGCAGCCTGAAGTGGCGCCGGCGGGCGAAGGCTCGCCGGCGCTGTCGGCACTTTTTCACATCCCGCTGAATTTTCTGGGGTTTTGAGAATTCCCACCCTTGCCGCGCCCGCGTAAGGCATGGCAAAAGTGGGCCATGGCACTCACCGACCGGCTCCACAGACCCTCCCAGGACACCGCACCCGCCCTCTTCCGGCTGCTCGCCGACAGCGCGCTCAGCCGCGCCGCGCTCTCCGCGTGCGGCTTCCCCGTGGCGCTCGCCGACGCCACGCTCAAGGGCAGGCCGATCACCTACTGCAACCAGGCGTTCGACGACTTCTTCGGCTTCCGCAGGGACGAGGCGCTCGGCCGTCCGGCGATCACGCTGCTTTTCCCGGAGGACGAGGCATCCAGCACCATGTTCGAGCAGGCCCCCGCGCGGCTGCTGATGCGCGCGCGGCGCAAGGACCGCTCGGTGGCGCAAGTTGAAGTGACCATCGGCATGGTCAACGGCGCCGACGGACGGCTCACGCACTGGGTGCTGAGCTTCGCCGACCGCAGCGAGATGGAGCGGCTGCGCGAGGAGCTGCGAGTTCTGAAAGCGATTGCAGCGTCGCCGTAAGGCGATCAGTCTTCCTTCGAGCGCAGCGAGTCCCAGAGATCCCTGAGCATCAGCGCCAGGCCGACGATGATGACGACGCCGAGCGCCGCTTCCTTCAGCTTGACCACCGGCGGCAGCAGGTAACCGATCACCAGCACCACCGCCACGACCGCCGACAGGTACTTGAACTTCATCGCGCCGTCCCCTTAACCGACCGTCAGTCCGACTTCAGCCGCGCGCACAGCCAGCGCGCGGTGCGCAGCAGCCGCGCATCGCCGTGGCGCCGTCCCACGAGCTGCACACCGAGCGGCAAGCCGTTCGAGCTCCGCATCAGGGGCAGGGCGAGCGCCGGCATCCCGAGCAACGTCCAGAGGGTGCAGAACGCGGGGTCCCCGGTCGAGGCGAGCCCCTTGGGCGCCGGCCCCGCCGCGGCGGGCGTCACGATGGCGTCGCAGCGCGCGAAGATCTCCTCGAAGCCCTCGACCAGCAGCGGGATGCGCGCGAGCGCCACCTGGTGGTCGAGCGCCGTGACCGCGCGGCCGCGCTCGAGTTGCGCGCGCAGCGATTCCGACAGCTTGTCGCGGCCCCGCTCCCATTCCAGATCCAGGTTCGCCGCCATCTCGGCCTGCATGATGGTGCGGTGCCAGTCGAGCGCGCGCTGCGCCGTCCCCGGCAGATCCACTTCCACAACGCGGTCGCCCAGTTCCCGCACCAGCTCGGCGAACGCCTCCCTGGTTTCCTCCTCGGCTCGCTCCCACGCCGGGCCTTTCACGAATGCGAGCAGCGGCGCGAGCGGCGGCTCCTCGGCGGCCACGGCGCAGAATGGAATGCGCGCGCGCGGCCGCGTGTCCGGGTCGCCCTCGTCCCAGCCGACGAGCTGCTCGCTGAGTAGCGCCACGTCCTCGAGGCTGCGCGCGAACACGCCGACGTGGTCGAGCGTGCGCGAGAGCTTCATGATGCCGGTGCGCGGGATGAGGCCGTGCGTCGGCTTGAAGCCGTAAACGCCGCAGAACGCCGCCGGCCGGATCACGGAGCCATTAGTCTGGCTGCCGAGCGCAAGCGGCACCATCCCGGCTGCGACGGCCGCCGCCGAGCCCGACGATGACCCGCCTGGGGTATGCCCGGCGTTGTGCGGGTTGCGCGTCTTGCCGGGCGTGTAGGTCGCGCACTCCGTGGTCACCGTCTTGCCGAGGATCACCGCGCCCGCGGCGCGCAGCATCGCAACCACCGCGGCGTCGCGCGCCGGCGTGCGGCCCGCGTGCAGCACCGTGCCGTCCTCGGTCGGCATGTCCGAGGTGTCCATGATGTCCTTGATGCCCACGGGCAACCCGTGCAGCGGGCCGATGGCATCGCCGCGGCGGCGGCGCTCGTCGCACTCGCGCGCTTGCGCGAGCGCGTGCGCCGGATCGAGGTACTGCCAGGCCTGGACCTGCGGCTCGGCTTCGCGGATGCGCGCGAGGCACGCCTCGGTGAGCTGCTCGGCGCCCAGCGCGCCGTCGCGCAGCGCGCGCGCGGCGTCGGTTGCCGAGAGCCAGTTGAGCTGCTTGGCGTCCATCGCCTCAGCCGCCGCCGTAGATCGCCCTGGGCAGCCACAGCACGATCTGCGGCCAGATGTAGACCAGCACCATCGCCACCACCACGATGTACAGGAACGGCATGCAGCCGCTGAAGATCTGCGTCAGCAGCACGTTCTTCGGCGCGATGCCCTTCAGGTAGTAAGCCGCCATCGCCATCGGCGGCGACAGGAACGCGGTCTGGAGGTTCAACGCCACCAGCAGCCCGAACATCAGCGGGTCGATCTGGAAGTGCTTCAGCATCGGCAGGAAGATCGGCACGAAGATGATGATGATCTCGGTCCACTCCAGCGGCCAGCCGAG
>CAZVHU010000061.1:0-17975 GCA_964627075.1 uncultured Enterobacteriaceae bacterium
CGGCACCGAGAACCTGATGATGGCGGCGGCGCTCGCCGAGGGCGAGACCGTGCTCGAGAACGCGGCGCGCGAGCCCGAGGTCGCGGACCTCGCGCGCTGCCTCAACGCCATGGGCGCGAGAATCGAGGGCGCGGGCAGCGACGTGATCCGCATTCGCGGCGTGACGTCGCTGGGCGGCGCCGGGCACCGCGTCATGCCCGACCGGATCGAGACCGGGACGCTTCTCGCGGCGGCGGCGGCGACGGGCGGCCGCGTGCGGCTCGCCGGCGCGGCGCCCGAGACGCTGGATGCGACCCTGCAGAAGCTGCGTGAGACGGGCGCGCGCATCGCGGCTGGCGGCGATTCGATCGAGATCGAGATGGACAGGCGGCCCGACGCAGTGAGCCTGCGCACCGCGCCCTATCCGGGCTTCGCCACCGACATGCAGGCGCAGTTCATGGCGCTCGACTGCGTGGCGCGCGGCACCGCGACCATCGCCGAGACGATCTTCGAGAACCGCTTCATGCACGCACTCGAATTGCAGCGCCTGGGGGCGGACATCACCATCCAGGGCAACGCCGCGGTGGTGCGGGGCGTCGAAAGGCTGCAGGGCGCCAAGGTCATGGCGACCGACCTGCGCGCATCCGCGAGCCTCGTGATCGCGGGGCTGGTGGCCGAGGGCCAGACGCTGGTGGACCGCATCTACCACCTCGACCGCGGCTACGAGTCGCTCGAGCGCAAGCTCGCCGGCCTGGGCGCGCTGATCGAGCGGGTAAACTGAAGGCGCATGACGATGATCAGCATCGCGCTGTCCAAGGGCCGCATCCTCGAGGAGACGACACCGCTGCTCGAGCGCGTCGGCGCGCGGCCGAAGGAGGACCCGGAGGCCTCGCGCAAGCTCGTGATCGGCACGAGCCGCCGCGACGTGCGCCTGATCGTGGTGCGCGCCGCGGACGTGCCGACCTACGTGCAGCGCGGCGCGGCCGAGCTCGGCATCGCCGGCAAGGACGTGCTGGTCGAGCATGGCGGCGCGGGCCTGTACCAGCCGCTCGACCTCGGCATCGCACGCTGCCGCATGATGGTCGCGGTGCAGCGCGGCTTCGACTATCCGGCCGCGGTGCGCCAGGGCGCGCGCCTCAGGATCGCCACCAAGTACGTGCGGGCGACGCGCGAGCACTTCGCGGGCAAAGGCGTGCACGTGGACCTGATCCGGCTCTACGGCTCGATGGAGCTCGCGCCGCTCGTAGGCCTGGCCGACGCGATCGTCGATCTCGTGTCCACCGGCGGCACGCTGCGCGCCAACAAGCTGGTCGCGGTCGAGGAGATCATGCCGATTTCAGCGCGCCTCATCGTCAACCAGGCCGCGCTGAAGACCCGGCGCGCGGAGCTGCAGCCGGTGATCGAAGCGTTCGCGCGCGCGGCGGGAGCGCGGGCGCGTGGCGCCGCCGGGGCTCGCCGATGAAGCTGCGACGGCTTTCCACCGCAGCGCCGGGATTCGCCGAGGCGCTCGCCGCGCTGACGCGCTACGAGGCGGCGCAGGACGAGGCGGTCGAGGCCGCGGTGCGCAACATCGTCGCGCAGGTGCGCTCGCGCGGCGACGCCGCGGTGCTGGAGCTCACGCGCCGCTTCGACCGGCTGGAAGCTGGCTCGATTTCCGAGCTCGAAGTGCCGCGCGCGGCGCTCGATGCGGCGCTCGGCGCGCTGCCGGGGGCCGAGGGCCGGGCGCTGCGCGAAGCGGCAGCGCGCGTGCGCGCATTTCACGAGCGGCAGCGCGCGCAATCGTGGCAATACGTGGAAAGCGACGGCACGCTTCTCGGGCAGGTGGTGTCGCCGCTTGACCGCGTCGGCGTCTACGTTCCGGGCGGCAAGGCGGCGTATCCCTCCACGGTGCTCATGAACGCGATCCCGGCCAAGGTGGCGGGCGTGCGCGAGATCGTGATGGTTTGCCCCACGCCGGGCGGCGAGCGCAATCCGCTGGTGCTCGCCGCGGCGGCCCTCGCGGGCGTGGACCGCGTGCTCTCGATCGGCGGCGCGCAAGCGGTCGCGGCGCTCGCCTACGGCACGCAGAGCATCGCGGCGGTGGACAAGATCGTCGGCCCGGGCAACGCCTACGTCGCGGCCGCCAAGCGCCAGGTGTTCGGCACGGTGGGCATCGACATGATCGCCGGCCCCTCGGAGATCCTGGTGCTGTGCGACGGGCGTACCCCCGCCGACTGGGTGGCGATGGACCTCTTCTCGCAAGCCGAGCACGACGAGCTCGCGCAAGCGATCGTGGTGTCGCCGGATGCGGCCTATCTCGACGCCGTCGAGGCGGCGGTCGCGCGCCTGCTTCCCGCCATGCCGCGGCGCGAGGTGATCGCCGCATCGCTCGCAGGGCGCGGCGCGCTTATCCAGGCACGCGACCTCGATGACGCCTGCGAGGTGGCGAACCGCATCGCCCCCGAGCACCTCGAGCTCTCGGTCGAGGACCCGCAAGCGCTCTTGCCCAAGCTGCGCCACGCCGGCGCCGTGTTCCTCGGGCGCTACACCTCGGAGGCGATCGGCGACTATTGCGCGGGACCGAACCATGTGCTGCCGACCTCGGGCACGGCGCGCTTTTCCTCGCCGCTCGGCGTGTACGACTTCCAGAAACGCACCAGCCTGATCGGCGTATCGCGCGAAGGCGCGGCGAAGCTCGGCCGCATCGCGGCGACGCTCGCGCGCGGCGAAGGGCTGCCGGCGCACGCGCGCTCGGCCGAGTGCCGCATCGGGGACTGAGCGCGATGGCACGCGGCCCCGGCGATCTCGTCCGTCCCGAGATCCTCGAGCTCAGGGCGTATCACGTCGCCGAGTCCGAGGGAATGGTGAAGCTCGACGCGATGGAAAATCCCTACCAGCTTCCCGAGGCGCTGCGCCGCGAGCTGGCGCAGGCGCTTGCTGGCGTCGAGCTCAATCGCTACCCCGAGCCCACCGGCCGGAAGGTGCGCGGGCTGATCGCGCGCAAGCTCGGCGTGCCCGCCGGGATGGAAGTGCTGCTCGGCAACGGCTCGGACGACCTCATCCAGATGATCACCTTCGCGCTGGCGCGGCCCGGCGCGGCGATGCTGTTTCCCGAGCCGACCTTCGTCATGTACCGCATGAACGCCACGCTCTCCGGAATGCGACCGGTGGGCGTGCCGCTGCGCGCCGATTTCTCGCTCGACCGCGAAGCATTGCTCGCGCAGGTCCGCGAGCACCGGCCCGCCCTCGTTTTCGTCGCCTACCCCAACAACCCGACGGGCGTGCTCTATCCGGAGGCCGACGTCGAGGCGGTGCTGCGGGCGGCCGACGGGCTGGTGGTGCTCGACGAGGCCTACCACGTGTTCGCGCGCAAGAGCTTCCTCGCGCGCCTCGCGGAGTTCCCCAACCTGGTGGTGATGCGGACCGTGTCGAAGCTCGGGCTCGCCGGCATCCGCCTGGGGTACCTGGTGGGGCGGCCCGAATGGATCGAGCAGTTCAACAAGGTGCGCCAGGCCTACAACGTCAACGTGCTCACGCAGGCGGCGGCGCTTTTCGTGCTCGAGCGGCTCGAAGTGCTGGAGGAGCAGGCGGCGCGCATCCGCGCCGAGCGCGGTCCGCTCGGCGACGCGCTCGCCGCGCTGCCCGGCGTCACGGTATTTCCGTCGGAGGCGAACTTCTATCTCGTGCGCGTGCCCGACGCCGGCCGCTGCTTCGAGGCGCTGCGCCGGCAGGGGGTGCTGGTGCGCAGCTTCCATGGCGCGCACCCGCTGCTCGCCAACTGCCTGCGCGTCACGGTCGGCACGCCGGACGAAAACCGTATACTGCTGACGGCATTCAGAGAGGCAATGCGATGAGAACCGCGGAAGTGGTCCGGAACACCAAGGAGACGCAGATCCGCGTGCGCCTGAACCTGGACGGCAAGGGCGCCGCGAAGCTCGCCACCGGCATTCCGTTCCTCGAGCACATGCTCGAGCAGCTTGCGCGCCACGGCATGCTCGACCTGGAGGTGGACGCCAAGGGCGACCTGCACATCGACGCGCACCACACCGTCGAGGACATCGGCATTGCGCTCGGCCAGGCGTTCGCGCGCGCCATCGGCGACAAGGCCGGGGTGCGCCGCTTCGGCCACGCCTACGTGCCGCTCGACGAGGCACTGTCGCGCGCGGTGGTGGATTTCTCCGGGCGTCCGGGGCTGGAATACCACGTGAAGTTCACGCGCGCCCTCATCGGCGAATTCGACGCCGACCTGGTGCACGAATTCTTCCAGGGCTTCGTCAACCACGCCCAGGTGACGGTGCACCTCGACAACCTGCGCGGCGACAACGCGCACCACCAGTGCGAGACGCTGTTCAAGGCCTTCGCGCGCGCGCTGCGCATGGCGGCCGAACCCGACCCGCGCGCCGCGGGCGTCATCCCTTCCACGAAGGGGGCGTTATAGGCAACCGCCGATGAACACCGATAAACGCCGATGAAGGCGTATACGGGTTTCATCTGCGTTCCTCGGCGGGTCCGTCTTTATGCGCATCGCGGTAGTCGATTACGGCATGGGCAACATCCGCTCGGTGTCCAAGGCGCTCGAGCGCGTCGCGCCGCAGGCCGAGGTGCTGGTGAGCGCGGACCCCGAGGCGATCCGCGCCGCCGAGCGCGTGGTGGTGCCGGGGCAGGGCGCGATGCCCGACTGCATGCGCCAGCTCGCAGCGAGCGGCGCGCGCGAGGCGGTCGTCGAGGCGACGCGCAACAAACCCTTCCTCGGCATCTGCGTCGGCATGCAGATGCTGTTCGAGCACGGCGAGGAGGGCGACACGCCGGGCCTCGGCCTGCTCGCCGGCGAGGTGCCGCGCCTGCGCAGCGAAGGCCTCAAGATCCCGCACATGGGATGGAACCAGGTGCGGCAGGCGCGCGCGCATGCCCTGTGGCGCGAGGTGCCGGACGGAGCGCGCTTCTATTTCGTGCACAGCTATTATCCGCGGCCGGTGGACGCGGCGTTGACCGCGGGAACCTGCGAGTACGGCGCGGTCTTTACCTGCGCGGTTGCGCGCGATAACATCTTTGCCGTACAGTTCCACCCGGAAAAAAGCCAATCCGCCGGCTTGCAGTTGCTCTCCAACTTCGTCCACTGGCGACCCTGATCCCCGCTTTCCGCCCGCAGTCGTGAGGCGCCTGCGCCTCCGCCTGCCAAGATGCTGATCATTCCGGCAATCGACTTGAAGGACGGACGCTGCGTGCGCCTGCAGCAGGGCCGCATGGAAAGCGCCACCGTCTTCTCCGACGATCCCGTCGCGATGGCCAGGCACTGGTCGGGGCTCGGCGCGCGCCGCCTGCACATCGTGGACCTGAACGGCGCCATCGCGGGCCGGCCGAAGAACGAGAAGGTGATCCGCGAGATGATCAAGGCGGTGGGCGAGCAAACGCCCATCGAGATCGGCGGCGGCATCCGCGACCTGGATACGATCGAGAGCTACATCGACGCCGGAGTCGCCTACGTCATCATCGGCACCGCGGCGGTGAAGAACCCGGGCTTCCTGCACGACGCCTGCTACGCCTTCCCGGGGCACATCATTGCGGGGCTCGACGCCAAGGAAGGCAAGGTCGCGGTCGAGGGCTGGTCGAAGATGACCGGCCACGACGTGCTGGACCTGGCGAAGAAGTTCGAGGACTACGGGGTCGAGGCGCTCGTCTACACCGACATCGGCCGCGACGGCATGATGACCGGCGTGAACCTCGAGGCGACGCTCAGGCTCGCGCAAGGGACCAAGATCCCGATCATCGCGAGCGGCGGCATGAACAACCTCAAGGACGTCGAGACCGTCTGCGCCAGGCTCATGCCGGAAGGCGTTGTAGGCGCGATCGCGGGGCGTGCGCTCTACGAGGGCAAGCTCGACTTCAAGCAGGCGCAAGCCGCCGCTGACAAGGCCGCGGGCAAGGCCGGCGCCAAAGGCTAGCGGTGGGCCTCGCCAAGCGCGTCATTCCCTGCCTGGACGTCACCGCCGGCAGGGTGGTGAAGGGCGTCAACTTCCTGGACCTGCGCGACGCCGGCGACCCGGTGGAAGTCGCAGCGCGCTACGACGCCGAGGGCGCCGACGAGCTGGCGTTCCTCGATATCACCGCGAGCTCCGACGAGCGCGACATCCTCCTGCACGTGATCGAGGCGGTTGCGGCGCGCGTCTTCATCCCGCTCACGGTGGGGGGTGGCGTACGCCGGGTGGAGGACGTGAGGCGGCTGCTCAACGCCGGCGCCGACAAGGTTTCGATCAACACCGCGGCGGTGCAGAACCCGGGCCTCGTGCGCGAGGCCTCCGACAAGGTCGGCTGTCAGTGCATCGTGGTGGCGATCGACGCCAAGCGCCGCGCCGGCGGCGGCTGGGAGGTCTACACGCACGGCGGCCGCAAGCCGACCGGGCTCGATGCGGTCGAATGGGCGCGCCGCATGACCGCCGCGGGCGCGGGCGAGATCCTGCTTACCAGCATGGACCGCGACGGCACGCGCGACGGCTTCGACCTGGAGCTGACGCGCGCGGTATCGGACGCGGTGAGCGTGCCGGTGATCGCCTCGGGCGGCGTCGGCGCCAAGGAGCATCTCGCTGCGGGCGTGCTCGAAGGGCACGCCGACGCGGTGCTCGCCGCGAGCGTGTTCCACTTCGGCGACTTCACGGTGCGCGCCGCCAAGGAACACATGCGCGCTTGCGGCATAGAGGTCCGGCTGTGAGTGATGAGTTGAATCTGGCGGAGTGGTTCAACCAGGTGCGCTGGGACGCCGAGGGTCTCGCGCCGGTCGTCGCGCAGGAGGCGGGCACGGGCCGCGTGCTGACGCTCGCCTGGATGAACCGGGAGGCGCTTGCCGAGACTGCGAAAAGCGGCGAGGCGGTCTACTGGTCGCGCTCGCGCAGGAAGCTCTGGCGCAAGGGCGAGGAGTCCGGGCACGTGCAGCGGGTGGTGGAGGTGCGCCTGGACTGCGACGCCGACGCGATCCTGCTGCGCGTCGAGCAATCGGGCGGCATCGCCTGCCACACGGGGCGCGAGAGCTGCTTTTTCCGCAAACTCGAGAACGGGAGGTGGGTGAGCGCGGATCCGGTGCTGAAGGACCCCAAGCTCATCTACGAAAAGAAATGAAGCCTGGCATGTACCAGACGCTGGAGCGCATCGCCGCGCTGATAGAAGAGCGGCGCAAGGCCGATCCGGCCAAGTCCTACGTCGCGAGGCTCTTCGACGAGGGCGAGGACGCGATCCTGAAGAAGGTCGGTGAGGAAGCCACCGAGGCGGTGCTCGCCGCCAAGGGCGGCAGGCGCCTGCACATCGTGCGCGAGACCGCCGACCTGTGGTTCCACAGCATGCTGATGCTCGCGCGCTACGGCCTCGGGCCGGCCGACGTGCTGGCGGAGCTCCAGCGCCGCGAGGGCATTTCCGGCCTCGACGAGAAGGCGGCACGAAAAAGGGAGCGCGTCAAGTGAGCGCCGCGCAAGACCCGGCCGCGTGCATCTTCTGCCGCATCGCGCGCGGCGAGATCCCGGCGAACAAGGTCTACGAGGACGAGGACGTGGTCGCGTTCCACGACGTGCGGCCGCAGGCGCCGGTGCACCTGCTGGTCGTCCCGCGCGAGCACGTGCCGACGCTGTACGAGGCCGGCATGGGGCAGCAACGCGCGCTCGCCAAGATGCTGGCGCTCGCAGGCGAGCTCGCCCGCAAGGAAGGCGCGACCGACGGCTTTCGCACCATCATCAACACCGGCAGGGTGGGGCATCAGGAGGTGTATCATCTGCACATGCACATCCTCGGCGGACCGGACCCGTTGGGGCCGATGCTGCAGAGGCGCAAATAGGAGGCATTTATGGGCTCGTTCAGCATCTGGCACTGGCTGATCGTCCTCGTCATCATCATGCTGATCTTCGGCACCAAGAAGATCCGCAATATCGGCGCCGACCTCGGTGGCGCGGTGCGCGGCTTCAAGGAAGGCATGCGCGAAGGCGGCGACAAGGCCGCCGAGGGCGCGGCCGCGCCGCAGGTCACCGGCAAGACGGTCGAGGGCGAGGTCAAGGCCAAGTCCGAAAGCAAGGCCTGAGCCGTCCGGAGACGGCTGCGGCGCGGGCGCCCGAGGGGCGCCCTTTGTTTCTGTAGGCACCCATGTTCGACATCGGCTTCACCGAACTGCTGGTCATCGGCGTGGTCGCGCTGATCGTGATCGGGCCGGAGCGCCTGCCGCGCGTGGCGCGCACCGCCGGGCACCTGATCGGCCGCCTGCAGCGCTATGTCGCCGACGTCAAGGCCGACATCAACCGCGAGATCGAGCTCGAGGAGCTGAAGAAAATGCGCCAGTCGGTCGAGCAGGCCGCGAGCGGAATCGAGTCCTCGATCCAATCGGAGCTCGGCAAGGCCGAGGGCGAGCTCAACCAGGCGACCCGGGCGCTGAGTTCCACGCCGGCGCCCGATCCGTTCACGACCGACGCTGCGGCGGCTCCTGCGCCGCCGGCCGGTACCGCGGCGACGGCGGGGGCGGAGGCACCTGCCGCAACCGCCGCGCCGGCCGAAAAGTCGGCGCTGCCTGAGAAAGCCGCCTGATGCAGCAGGACACCTTCATCTCGCATCTCGTGGAGCTGCGCCAGCGGCTGGTACGCGCGCTGCTCGCGGTGCTGGGTGCATTCATCGCGCTTGCCATCTGGCCGGGCCCGGGAGCGGTCTACGACCTGCTCGCGGCGCCGCTCATGCAGGCGCTGCCCGAGGGCGCCAGGATGATCGCCACCGGCGTCGTGACGCCGTTCCTCGTGCCGATGAAGGTCACCGCGGTGGTCGCGTTCCTGGTCGTTCTGCCCTACGTGCTGTACGAGGCCTGGGCATTCGTCGCGCCGGGCCTGTACGAGCACGAGAAGAAGCTCGCGCTGCCGATCGTCGTCGGCAGCACGGTGTTGTTCCTCGCCGGAGTTGCCTTCTGCTACTTCTTCGTCTTCGGCACGGTGTTCAGGTTCATCAACGAGTTCGCGCCCAAATCGATCACCCCGGCGCCCGACATCGAGGCCTATTTTTCGTTCGTCATCACGATGTTCCTCGCCTTCGGCGTCACCTTCGAGATCCCGGTGGTGGTGGTGCTGCTGGTGCGCTCGGGCGCGGTGAGGGTGGAGAAGCTGCGCGAGGCGCGGCCCTATGTGATCGTCGGCGCCTTCGTGGTCGCGGCCATCGTCACCCCGCCCGACGTGCTGTCGCAGTTCCTGCTCGCGGTGCCGATGTGCCTGCTGTACGAGGCGGGGCTCATCCTGTCGAGGTACGTCTCGCGCAAGGCCGAGGGCGCGTCCGACTACCGGCCGCTGACCCCCGAGCAGGTCGAGCGCGAGCTGGACCGCGCCGACAGGTAGGCGGCCTGCCGGGACCGAAGTGTAAAGTCAGACTTTACACTCCGGCCGCCCGGGCCCGCCTACGCGCCGGCGAGGAAGCGCTCCACCAGCTCCAGCTGCTCGGGCACGTTGAGCGCGGGCGCGTGGCCGCAGCCGGCGATCGTCACCAGCCGGGCGCGCGACCCCCGGCGCGTCATTTCCTCGGCCACCTCGGGCAGCAGCAAATCGGACTTCTCACCGCGCAGGCAAAGCACCGGGATGCCGATCGCGTCCCACGCCGGCCACAGGTCGTAGTCGCCGGGATGGTGCGTGAACTGCAGCACCATCCTCGGGTCGTAGTGCGGCGTCACCTTGCCCTCAGGCGTGCGCCGCGTCGAACTCTCCGTGAGCCGCCGCCACTGCGCGTCGGAGAGCCAGCCGAAGGGCTGGTAGATGGTGCGGAAGTACTGCTCGAGCTGCGACACCGTGTCGAATTGCGGCGGATTGCCGGCGTAGGCGCGGATGCGCTCGACTGCAGCGTCGCCGAGTTTCGGCCCGATGTCGTTCAGCACCATGCGACGGATGCGGCCCTGCAACGCGCCCGCGGCGAGGTGGATGCCCAGCGCGCCGCCCATCGAGGTGCCGAGCCAGTGCGCGGCGCGCACGCCGAGTGAATCCATGAGTCCGACCGCCAGCTCGCCGTAGAACGCGAGGCAATACTCCTTCTCCGGTTGCGGGCTCCACTGCGACAGGCCTCTGCCGATGGTGTCCGGGCAGATCACGCGGTAGCGCGTGGCGAGGTGCGCCGCGACCTCGTCCATGTCGCGCCCGGTGCGCGCAAGGCCATGCCAGGCGATCACGCATTCGGGCTTGTCCGCGCCCCATTCCATGTAATGGAGCTCGCGACCCGCCACCGTGGCGTAATTCGAAGTAGGGTTCATGCGCCTTGCCGCTTGAGGCCGCGGGCGAGCGCCATCAGCCGCAGCTTGCCGACCACGCCGTAGGGGAAATAGTAGACCGAAAGCACGAACAGCACGCCGAACCACAACAGCCACCTGTCCGGGTGCAGCAGCTCCGGCAGCAGCGGCACGCCCTTCGCGGCGGCGCTCGCGAGCGCCATCAGGTCCTGGAGGTAGTTCTGCGCGACCACGAACAGTGTCGCGCCGATCACCGCGCCGTAGAGCGTGCCCATGCCGCCGATCACCACCATCAGCAGGATGTCGATCATGATCGCGAAGTCGAGCGTGGTGTTGGGGCCGGTGTAGCGCAGCCACAGCGCATAAAGCACGCCGGCGAGCGTCGCCACCGCCGCGCCCAGGCAATTGGCAATGGTGCGGTAGATCACGGTGCGGTAGCCGAGTGCCTCGGCGCGGAAGTCGTTCTCGCGGATCGCGAGCAGCACGCGGCCGAACGGCGAGTTGACCGCGCGCAGCAGGGCGAGGAACAGCGCGAGCGATACCAGGAACACGACGTAATAGGTGATCACCCGCCCGCCGATCGCCACGCCGAAGAGCGGCGCCTCCAGCAGCCGGTAGGCGGGCCGCAGGACCTCCGGCACCTTGAAGGTGATGCCATCCTCGCCGCCCGTGATCCCCGAGAGCTGCGAGGCGAGGATGGCGAAGAACGAGGCCACCGCGAGCGTGATCATGGCGAAGAAGATCGCGCGCACCCGCAGCGAGAACAGGCCGATGAGGAACGAGAGCGCGAGCGAGAGCGCGATCGCCGCCGCGCTGCCCAGCGCGAGCGCCGTCCAGGTGGCATCCAGCCGCGACATGGCAATGGCGACGCCGTAGCCGCCGATGCCGAAGAACATGGTGTGGGCGAAGGACACGATGCCGGTGTAGCCGAGCAGCAGGTCGTAGCTCGCCACCAGCAGCACGAACACGCACACGCGCGCGGCGACGTCGAGCGCGCGCGTGCCGGGGAAGAGGAACGGCGCGAGCGCAAGCGCGACGAAGATCACCGCCAGCGCCGCCGCGAGCAGCCGGCTGCGCGGAAAATCTCCCGATAGCAGCGTCTCGAGCAGCTTCATTGCTTGCTCACGGGGTAGAGCCCCTGCGGGCGCCAGAGCAGCACCAGCACCATCAGCAGGATGTTGGAGCCGAGCGCGATCTTGGGCGAGAGGTAGCCGACGTAGTTCGCCACCAGGCCCACGAGCAGCGCGCCCACGAAGCAGCCCCCCACCGAGCCCAGGCCGCCGATGATGATCACGATGAAGATCAGAACCATCATCTGCGCGCCGATCGCGACGGTGACGTTCTCCTGGTACATGCCCCAGAGTGCGCCGCCGAGGCCCGCCAGCGCCGAGCCTGCCGCGAATACCGCGACGAAGAGGCGCCGGATCCTGTAGCCCATCGCCTCGACCATTTCCTTGTTCTCGACGCCCGCGCGGATCAGCAGCCCGATCTTGGTGCGGTTGAGCAACAGCAGCATCGCGGCGAACACCGCGAGCCCAACCACCACCGCGGCGAGCCGGAACTTCTCCAGCGCCACGTCGCCGATCAGGAACGAGCCGCGCAGCGTCTCCGGCCTGACCAGCGGAATCATGTCCGGCCCCCACAGCACGTGGATCAGCTGCTCGGCGACGATCATGCCGCCGGTGGTGATGAGGATCTGCTTCAGGTGCTGGCCGTAGACCGGCTTGATGATCACGCGCTCGAAGGCGAGGCCGAGCGCGCCCGCAGCGAGGGTGGCCGCCATCACCGCCGGCACCAGCGCGAGGAGGTTGGCGAAGAAGCTGCCCGCCGCCGCCGGCCCGGCGAGCAGCTTCATCATCGAGGCGGCGACGTAGGCGCCGATGGCGATGAACAGGCCGTGCGCGAAGTTCATCACGTCCATCAGGCCGAACACCAGCGTGAGGCCCGAGGCCATGATGAAGATGAGCAGCCCCATCGCGAGGCCCGCGAGCGTCAGCGTCACCCAGGTCGAGGGGTTGCGCACGAGGAGCAGCGCGCCGATCGCGACCAGCGCCGCCAGCGCGACCGGCTTGAGGTCGAGCCGCGCCTCGGGCAGCGCGCCACCGGCAGCGACGGAGGGCGCGCCCGTCACTGGTGCACCTCGAGCGACAGGCCGAGCAGGCGCTGCTGCAGCGCCTCGTCGGCCGCGAGCGCTGCCATCGAGCCGGTGTGGACGATGCGGCCCGAATCCATCACCGTAACGGTGTCGCCGAGCGAGCGCGCGGCGTGGAAGTTCTGCTCGACCATCAGGATCGTGGTCTCGGTCTTCTTCAGCTCGGCGAAAGCCTGGATCAGGCTGTTGATGATCGCCGGCGCGAGGCCCTTGGTCGGCTCATCGATCAGCAGCAGCTTCCTCGGCTCGACGATCGCGCGCGCGATCGCGAGCATCTGCTTCTGCCCGCCGGAGAGCTGGCCCGCGGGCAGGAACCAGAACTTCTTCAGCGCCGGGAAGAAGCCGAAGATCCAGTCCACGCGCGCGCTGTCGAGCGCTCCGCTGCGCGCCGCGAGCACCAGGTTCTCCTTCACCGTGAGACCCGCGAAGATGCCCATGGACTCGGGCACGTAGGCGATGCCGCGCGCCGCGATCTCCGGCGTCGGCAGGCGCCCGATCGGATTGCCGTCGAACTCGATCGCGCCGGCGGACGCCTGCCACAGTCCCATGATGGTGCGCAGCGTGGTGGTCTTGCCGGCGCCGTTGCGGCCCAGCAGCATGGTGAGGCCGCCGCGCGGCACCGCGAATTCCACGCCCTGCAGGATGTGGTAGTGGCCGATGTGCGTGTGCACGCCGCGCAGCGCGAGCAGGTCCGGTTCAGGCACGCGCGCTCACCCCCAGGTAGGCTTCCTGCACGATCGGCGAGGCGATCACCTCGGCCGGCGCGCCGTCGGCCACCAGCTGTCCCTGGTGCAGGACGACGATGCGGTCGGCGAGCGAGCGCACCACGTCCATCTTGTGCTCCACCAGCAGGATCGTCTTGTCCTTCTGCCGCTTGATCTCGTGGACCAGCTCGAGGATCACCGGCACCTCGTCCACGCTCATGCCCGCGGTGGGCTCGTCGAACATGAAGATGTCGGGCTCGAGCGCGAGCAGGATCGCCACCTCGAGCTTGCGCTGGTCGCCGTGCGGCAGCTCCGAGGCGAGCGTCGCGCGCCGCTCGGCGAGCGCCACGCGCTCGAGGAAATGCTCGGCGCGCTCGACGAGCTCGCGGTGCCGGCTCCACATCGAGAACAGGTTCAGGCCCATGCCGGCGCGCGCCTGCACCGCAAGGCGCACGTTCTCCAGCACGCTGAGGAACGGGAACAGGTTGGTGAGCTGGAACGCGCGCCCCATGCCTTTCCGGGTGCGCAGCGGCGCGCTCACCCGGGTGACGTCCTCGCCGTAGAGCAGCACCTGGCCGGCGCTCGCCGGCAGCTGTCCCGAGACGAGGTTGAAGTAGGTGGTCTTGCCGGCGCCGTTCGGGCCGACGATGGCGGTGAGCGTGCCCGGGCTGAAGGCGCAGCTCACGGCGTCCACGGCGACGTGTCCGCCGAAGCGGATCGTCAGCCCGCGCGTTTCAAGGACGGGATGGGGCGTTGCAGTGGACATGCCGTCGCCCCCTCGGAGGGCCTGCCCCCGGCCAGATCGGGGGCGGGGGCCCCGTGAAGGGCTCCCGCGCTGACGCGAACGACGCCTCCGGCTACCGCTTGTTGCGGATCGGCACCGGGATCTCGCCGGGCTTGATCTCGCGCACCAGCTCCAGCAGGTCCCACTCGTCGGCCTGCGCCTTCTTGATGCGGAACTGGTACATCGCCTGCATCGCCTGGTGGTCTTCCTTGCGGAAGGTCATCGCGCCCTTCGGGGTGTCGAAGGTCATGCCCTCCATCGCCGCGATCAGCTTCTCGGTGTCGGTGCCGCCCGCCTTCTTGATCGCCTCGACGATCGCGATTCCGGCCGACATGCCGCCGGCGACGAAAAAATCGGGCGGCGCGCCGGCGAAGCGCTTGCGGTGCTCGGCGTTCAGCCAGTCGTTGACCTTGTTCTTCGGGAAGCCGTAGTAGTAGTAGATCGCGCCTTCCAGGCCGGCGAGCTGCTTCCAGGTCTTCATCACCGGCAACAGGTTGCCGCCCGGGGCGAGCGCGATGTTGAAGCGCTCGGGCTTGAGGTCGGCGAGCTTGGTCACCGGGTTTGCGCCCGCCCAGTACACGCCGATGATGCGCGAGCCGGGCCTGTCCTTGAGGGCGTCGAACATGCGCTGCGCCGGCGCGGTGAAGTCGGTGGTCGCCTGCGGCACGAATTCCTCGTGCACGATCTGCGCCTTGCTGCCGATCGCGGCGAGCGCCTCCTTGTAGGCCTTCACGCCGTCGCGCCCGAACGCGTAGTCCTGCGCGAGCATCGCGATCTGCGCGTTCTGCGGCGTGGCGACCGCGGCGGCGACCGCGTCCTGGGTCGAGTTGCGCCCGGTGCGGAAGACATAGCGGTTCCAGCGCTCGCCGGTGATCGAGTCGGCCACCGCCGGCTCGACCAGCAGGATCTTCTTGTACTCCTCGGCGACCGGCAGCATCGCGAGCGCCGAAGCCGACGAGGTCGGCCCCACCGCGAGGTCCGCCTTGTCGTCGCCGTAGGCCGAGGCGAGCGCCGACTTGGCGATGTCGGGCTTCAACTGGTCGTCCTTCTCGATCACCACGATCTTGCGGCCGAGCACCTGCATGGTGCCGCCGGTGGCGTACTCCAGGCCCATCATGAGCCCGGCCTGCGTCTGCTTGGCGTAGGCTTCGAAGGGGCCGGTCTTGCCGTAGATGTGCGCGATCCTGATGTCCTGCGCGAGCGTCAGGCTACTCGCGCCAGCGAGCGCAGCAGCGGCGAGCCATTTGGCGGTACGTTGCATTGGTCCTCCCGGGGTATATAAGCGTCGGAATTGCTGCGGCGCATTATCTGCCAACCGAACCGCCCGCGCCAGAGGATTTTCGCGGCGGGCTACTCGCTTCGAGCCGGGGCCTTGGGGCGGCGCCCGATCGTGACCGCGAGCTCCCGGTCTTCGCCCTTGCGCTTCACCTTGAGCCGCGCGGAGCTTCCGGGGGGAAGCGCGGCCACCACGTTGAGCACGCCCTGCGGGTCGGACACTCGCCGGCCTTCGATCTCGAGCAGGACGTCGCCCGGCTGCGCGCCGCCCTTGTCGGCGGGACCTCCGCGCAGCACGCCGCTGACGATCACGCCCTCCAGGGACCCCAGCTTGAACGACTCGGCGAGCGCCGGCGTGAGCGGCTGCAGCTCCACGCCGATCCAGCCGCGCGTCACGCTGCCGGTCCTGACGATGCTGTCCAGCACCATCTTCGCAGTGGACACCGGGATGGCGAAGCCGATGCCGAGCGACGCGCCGCCCGGCGTTCTCGAGTAGATCGCGGTGTTGATGCCCACAAGGCGCCCGCGCGCGTCCACCAGCGCGCCGCCCGAGTTGCCCGGGTTGATCGCGGCGTCGGTCTGGATGAAGTTCTCGAAGACGTTGATGCCGAGGCCCGAGCGGCCGAGCGCCGACACGATGCCGGAGGTGACGGTCTGGCCGACGCCGAACGGGTTGCCGATGGCGAGCACCACGTCGCCCACGCGCAGCGCGTCGGAGGCGCCGAAGGTGATCGCGGGCAGCTTCGCATTCTGCACCTTGAGCACCGCGAGGTCGGTTTCCGGGTCGTTGCCCACCACCTTGGCGAGCAGCTTCTTGCCGTCGGCGAGCGCGACCTCGATCTCTTCGGCCGCCTCGACCACGTGGTGGTTGGTGAGGACGTAGCCGTCGCTGCTCACGATGACGCCCGAGCCCAGGCTGGTGGCGCGCTGGGTGTCGTCGCCGGGGTCGCCGAAGAAGCGGCGGAACAGCGGATCGTTGAAGAACGGGTGCCGCGGCGTGCGCACTTCCTTGGCGGTGAAGATGTTGACCACTGCGGGAGCGGCCTGCATCACCGCATCGTGATACGAGTCCACGCGCGACACTGCGGCGGGCGTGGCCGGCGGCGGCGTTTCCTGCTTCACCACCGCGACCGGCTGCGGCGCCGGCGCGCGCTCGGGCAGCCACTCGGGCTTGAGCGTGGCGATGACGAAGAGGAGCGCGACGCAGACCGTCGCCGTCTGCGAAAAAATGAGCCAGAGCCGGTGCATGGGGCGCGTAATCTAACACCGCGCTGCGGTGGTTCCCGGGAAAAGCGGCGGGACCCGGGTTTTTCGCCTTTGTTTCAGATATTTAGGAGCGAAAACATGGACATCGCCGGCGCGCGCCGGTAAAATCGCGGCTCTTTTTTGCCTGCCCTGTCCGGTTTATTCCCCAATGAGCGACAAGAAGATGGATCCCGCGCGGCGCAACCTGATCGTGGCGACCGCGGCGGCCGGCGGCGCCGCGAGCGTCGGCGCAGCCGTGCCGTTCGTCTGGAGCATGTGGCCCTCGGAGCGCGCCAAGGCGGCGGGCGCTCCGGTCGAGGTGGACATCTCGCGCATGGAGCCCGGCGAGCTGAAGATCGTAGAGTGGCGCGGCAAGCCGGTGTGGGTGATCCGCCGCACGCGCGAGATGCTCGATACGCTGAAGACCGTGGCCGCGAAGCTCACCGACCCCGGCTCGCGCGCCTCCGACCAGCCCGATTACGCGAGGAACGAGGTGCGCGCGCGCAAGCCCGAGTTCATGGTGATGGAAGGGGTGTGCACGCATTTGGGCTGCTCGCCGCAGCTCAAGGGGGCCGATGCCAAGGCCGAGATGGGCGCCGACTGGGACGGCGGCTTCTACTGCCCCTGCCACGGCTCCAAGTTCGACTACGCGGGGCGCGTGTTCAAGGGCGCGCCGGCGCCGCTCAACCTGCCGGTGCCGCCCCACGCCTACCTGTCGGACGCCGTGCTGCTGATCGGCGACGACAAGAAGGGGGCCTGAGCCATGGCGAGCCGCCTGAGCGCGCTGTGGGACTGGTTCGACTCGCGCATGCCCTCGGTGGCCGAGGAGTGGCGCAAGCACGCCGCCGAGTACTACGCGCCGAAGAATTTCAACTTCTGGTACTACTTCGGCTCGCTCGCGCTGCTGGTGCTGGTGATCCAGATCGTCTCCGGCATCTTCCTCACCATGCATTACAAGCCCGACGCAGCGCTCGCCTTTGGCTCGGTCGAGTTCATCATGCGCGACGTCCCGGGCGGCTGGGTGATCCGCTACATCCACTCCACCGGCGCCTCGGCGTTCTTCATCCTGGTGTACCTGCACATGTTCCGCGCCATGCTCTACGGCTCGTACCGCGAGCCGCGGGAGCTGATCTGGATCTTCGGCGTGCTGATCTACCTGTGCCTGATGGGCGAGGCGTTCTTCGGCTACCTGCTGCCGTGGGGCCAGATGTCGTACTGGGGCGCGCAGGTGATCGTGAACCTGTTCGCCTCGGTGCCGTTCATCGGCCCCGACCTCGCGCTCTGGATCCGCGGCGACTACGTGGTGTCGGACGCCACGCTCAACCGCTTTTTCGCGCTGCACGTGATCGCGCTGCCGCTCGCGCTTCTCGGCCTGGTGGTGGCGCACCTGCTCGCGCTGCACGACGTCGGCTCCAACAATCCCGACGGCATCGAGATCAAGAAGAAGAAGGGCGCCGACGGCAAGCCGCTCGACGGCATCCCGTTCCACCCGTACTACACCGTGAAGGACATCGTGGGCACGGTGGTGTTCCTCGCCATCTTCTGCGCGGTGATGTTCTTCGTGCCCGAGATGGGCGGCTACTTCATCGAGTACAACAACTTCATCCCCGCCGACCCGCTCAAGACGCCGCCGCACATCGC
>CAZVHU010000062.1:0-2887 GCA_964627075.1 uncultured Enterobacteriaceae bacterium
GCACGAGCTGGACGAGATGCTGGCCGAGCGCGAGAAGCTCAACCTCGACATCCAGAACACGCTCGACACGCAGACCGACGCCTGGGGCATCAAGGTCTCCAACGTCGAGATCAAGCACGTGGACCTGAACGAGTCCATGGTGCGCGCGATCGCGCAGCAGGCGGAAGCCGAGCGCGCGCGCCGCGCCAAGATCATCCACGCCGAGGGCGAGCAGCAGGCCGCCGAGAAGCTGCTGCAGGCGGCGGCGACGCTGTCGCAGCGCCCCGAGGCGATGCAGCTGCGCTACCTGCAGACGCTCACCGCGGTCGCAGGCGACAAGTCCTCGACCATCGTGTTCCCGGTGCCGATGGACGTGCTCGGCCCCTTGCTCGAGGCCGCCAAGCGCGCCAAGGCCTGATTCAGCGCGGCGCCGGGTCCGGCGCCGGGGCGAGGATGCGGCCGAGCGCGGCCTGCATGCGCGCGAAGTGCGAGCCCTCCCAGAACACGCGGTCGCAGCGCGCGCAGTGCATGAAGCGCTCGCGGCTCGTGGCCACCGCCGGCGGCAGCCGGTCGAGCACCGCGTGCTTGGGCACGCTTTCCAGCCGCACGTTGCAGGCAAGGCACAGCGTGAAGGGCTGCGCGCGCGTGACGAGGTCGTAGCGCGCCGCGACCTCGCGCAGCTGCTCCTCGGAGCGCCGCGCGTGCACGTAGCAGCCTTGCGCGATGTCGCGGCACTTGAGCAGCTCGCGGTCGCGCGTCAGCACCACGCGCGGCTCGCGCGCCGCGATGCGCCGGATCTCGGCGTCGCCGATCGCGTTCTCGTGCAGCGTGTCGAAGCCGAGCATGCGCAGGAACCGCGCCAGCCCCCCGAGGTGCGCGTCGGCGAGGAAGGCGAGCGGCGCGGGCGCCATGCGCTCCGGCCGCCGCGGCCACGGATAGACCTCGACCGCGTCGCCCTCGCGCACGATGCGCGGCAGCGTCGCGGGCGCGCCGTTGACGAGCACCAGCGCCGCCTCGGTGTGCGGCACGCCGAGCGCCTCGATCGCGTTCTTGAGCGTCGCGGCGCGCGCGCAGGCGTAGTCGAAGGCGGTTTCGCGCCGGGCGCGCGGCAGGAAATTCGCCAGCTCGCCGTGGAAGCGGAAGCTCGCCGTCGCCATGCGCGTCCAGGCCCTAGGGGACGATGCGCTCGTCGCGGAACTTCTTCAGCAGCCGCGCGAACATCTCCTCGCTATCCACCACGTCGTGAAAGCCGTGCCGCCGCGCCTTCACGGTGCTGGTCATCACGTCCCAGTTGCAGTTGAAGACGTAGTCGCCGAAGGGCCAGGCGACCACCTCCTCGAAGCGGTAGGGCTTGAGGCCGTGCCTGCGTACCAGATCGTCCCACAGCGGCGCCTTGTCGGCCATGAAATCGACCAGCCGCAGCGGCTCGGGGCCGGCGGCGGGCATGTCGAACACGCGCGCGATCGCCGGCCACACGTGCTGCCAGCGGAAATTGTCGCCGTTGGTGATGTTGTAGGCCTGGTTGGCGCAGCGCGGCTCGGTCGCCGCCCACAGCGCCGCGCTCGCCATGTGGCCCGATTCGGTGACCTGGTAGAGGCTCGTCCAGGCGCTCCCCGGGAACGATAGCGGCCTGCCGAGCGCCTTCATCACCGAGGCGTAGACCGCGATCACCGGGACGATGCTCATCGCCGTGCCCGGAGCGAAGCCGCACAGGGTCTGCGGCCTCAATTCGGTCCAGCTCCAGCGCTTGCCGCGCTGGAACGCGGTCAGCCAGTCGACCTGGTCGAAGTAGTAGTCCGGGCCCTCGTGCCGCGGGTCGTCCTCGCGGGCCGGGGTCTTGAACGGGCCGAGGTGCGAGCCGTAGTACTTGGTGCCGGTGACGAGCACCACGCGTTCGAGCCGCCTTGATGCCCGGTCGATCGCCGAAACCGAGTTCACCAGCATGTCGCGGTTGGGGGCGATGTTGGCGGCGTAGTTGGCCGCGGCGCCGCTAGAGGCTTGAAATGCCGCGTAAAAAACGTGGGTCACGCCACTCAGGCCCGCGAGCGCCGCCTCCGCAGCGCCACGGTCGAGGAGGTCCACCGAAAGGTAGCGTACCCGCCCGCGGTCCTCTCCCCGGCGGCGCGAGACTCCGACCACCTCCCAGTCGGGCAGGGCGGCGAGGCGCTCGGCGATGTAGCGCCCGATCACCCCGAGGGCGCCGATGACGACGGCGGTCTTTCGTTCAGCCATGAAATTTTCCGGATCGCCTCAACCTTTTCAGAGGATAGCCGTTATTGAGTCATGGCCGTGTCATGAACGCGGCCCATCATCCGACTACCAAACATGAGGCTCATCCGGCACATCCTCTCGGCCTTCCGGCGGCGCCGCCCGGCGCCCGCGGGAGGCTATGCGGCCGAGGTGCTGTTCGCCGGCTGGGTCGAGCTGCCCGCCGCGTTCCGCGAGCACGCCGCGCGGGGCGTCGCGGCCGCTTTCCGCAACCGCAGCCTCTCGGCATAGCCAGCCCGCTTCGCGTACAGTCCGGCGCCATGGCGCCGCTGCTGCTCGCGGAAGACTTGCGCGTGGACATCCCCACGCCGCTGGGAATGCTGCACGCGGTGCGCGGCATCGACCTTTCGCTCGGGCAGGGCGAGACGCTGTGCCTGGTCGGCGAATCGGGTTGCGGCAAGTCGCTGACGGCGCTCGCGCTCATGGCGCTGCTGCCGCAGACCGCGCGCCGCAGCGCGCGGCGGCTCGAGTTCGGCGGGCGCGACCTGCGCGCCGCGACCGAGCGCGAGCTGGCCGACCTGCGCGGCGACCGCATGGCGATGATCTTCCAGGAGCCGATGACCTCGCTCAACCCGGTGCACACCGTCGGCCGCCAGGTGGCAGAGCCCCTGATCCTGCACAAGGGCCTGACCCGCGCCGC
>CAZVHU010000062.1:2897-4424 GCA_964627075.1 uncultured Enterobacteriaceae bacterium
GAAGAGGTTCTGCTGCGGCACCGGAAGGTGGCGCGCGCGCAGGCCCGCGAGCGCGCCGTGCTGCTGCTCGAGAAGGTCGGCATCACCGCGGCGGCGGGCCGGCTTGCGCAGTACCCGCACCAGCTCTCGGGCGGCCTCAGGCAGCGCGTCATGATCGCGATGGCGCTGATGTGCGGGCCGGAGCTGATCATCGCCGACGAGCCGACTACCGCGCTCGACGTCACGATCCAGGCGCAGATCCTGCACCTGCTCAAGTCGCTGCAGCGCGAGTTCCGCATGGGGCTGATACTGATCACCCACGACCTGGGGATCGTGGCGCGCGTCGCCGATCGCGTCGCGGTGATGTACGCGGGCGAGATCGTGGAGAGCGCGCCGGTGGCGGAACTCTTCGCGGCGCCGCGCCATCCCTACACGCAAGGGCTCCTGCGTTGCATCCCGGTTCCCGGCAAGACGCGACCCGACGAAAAACTAGGGGTGATCCCCGGGCTGGTGCCGACGCCGATCGGCGAGCTCTCGGGCTGCCAGTTCCGCAACCGCTGCGAGCATTCGCGCGCCGACTGCGCCGTTCCCGGCCCCTCGCTCGCCCGCGTGCGCCCGGATCACGGCGTGCGCTGCGTGCTCGCGCAATGAGCCTCATAGAACTCCGCGACCTGCGCTGCACCTTCGCGACGGGCGGCGGCCTGTTCGGCAGGAAGCGGCCGCTGCACGCGGTGAACGGCGTCACGCTCGGGGTGGCAAAGGGCGAGGTGCTCGCGCTGGTGGGCGAATCCGGCTGCGGCAAGACCACGCTCGCGCGCATGCTGCTCGGCCTCCAGCCGCCGACCGGCGGCGAGATCCTTCTGGAGGGCAAGCCGCTCGCGGCGCACGGACGGCAGGCGATCGCGCGCCGCATCCAGCCGATCTTCCAGGACCCCTATTCATCGCTCAACCCGCGCAAGACGGTCGGCGCGATCATCGGCCTGCCGCTGGAGGTGCAGGGCGTTGCGGACCCCGGCGAGCGCCGGCGAAGGGTGGAGGAGATGATGGCGCTGGTGGGCCTCGCGCCGCGCCTCGTGCACAACTATCCCAACCAGCTCTCCGGCGGCCAGCGCCAGCGCGTCGCGATCGCGCGCGCGCTGGTGACCCGCCCCGAGGTGGTGGTGTGCGACGAGCCGACCTCCGCGCTCGACGTCTCGGTGCAGTCGCAGATCCTGAACCTGCTCCAGGACCTGCGGCGCGAGCTCGGCCTCACCTACGTCTTCATCAGCCACAACCTCGCGGTGGTGGAGCACATCGCGACGCGCGTCGCGGTGATGTACCTGGGGCGCATCGTGGAACTCGCCGCGACGCGCGAGCTCTTCCGCGCCCCGCGCCACCCCTACACGCGGGCGCTGCTCGAATCGGTGCTCACGCCGGAGCCCGGGCTGGGTGTGCCCGACACGCACCTCGGCGCCGCCTACCCGAACCCGATCGAGCCGCCGCCGGGCTGCGCCTTCCACCCGCGCTGCCCGCAGGCGATGCCGCACTGCCGCAGCGTGGCGCCCGCGA
>CAZVHU010000062.1:4524-17678 GCA_964627075.1 uncultured Enterobacteriaceae bacterium
GCCAAGCGCGACAACACGCTGCGCATCGCCGGCAACCAGGTGCCCGAGAGCCTGGATGCCTACTTCAACAACGTGCGCCTCGGCGTGATCATCGCGCACCACATCTGGGACCAGCTCATCTATCGCGACCCGAAGTCGAACGAGTACAAGCCGCTGCTCGCGACCTCCTGGAAATGGATCGACGCGAAGACGCTCGAGCTCGAGCTGCGCAAGGGCGTGCGCTTCCACAACGGCGAGGCGTTCGACGCCGACGACGTCGTCTACACGCTGAATTTCGTCTCCAACCCCGCCAACAAGGCGATCACGCAGCAGAACGTCAACTGGATCGACAAGGCCGAGAAGCTCGACGCGCACAAGGTGCGCATCCTGCTCAGGAAGCCCTTCCCCGCGGCGCTCGAGTACCTCGCCGGCCCGATCCCGATCTATCCCAACGAGTACTACGCAAAGGCGGGCCCCAAGGGCATGAGCGAGAAGCCCGTGGGCACCGGTCCCTACCGGGTCACGGACCACCAGCCGGGGCGCCTGGTGCGCTTCGAGCGCAACAAGGACTACTTCAAGGACAGCCCCCGGCCGCAGCCGGCGATCGAGAGAATCGAGCTGCGCCTGATCCCCGACCAGAACACGCAGGCCGCCGAGCTGATGGCGAAGGGCCTGGACTGGATCTTCAACGTGCCGCCCGACCAGGCCAAGCAGCTCGGCGCGGTGCGCGACCTCAACGTGGTGGCGGGCGAGACCATGCGCGTGGTGTGGCTCACGATGGCGACCCGTGACGGCGCGCCCAACCCGGTGCTCAAGGACGTGCGCGTGCGCAAGGCGATCAGCCACGCCATCAACCGCGAGGCGATGCTCAAGACCGTGGTGGGCGAGAGCGCGCGCGTCATCCACACGCTGTGCTTCCCGCAGCAATTCGGCTGCACCGACGAGGGCGCGCCGCGCTACCCCTACGACCCGGCCAGGGCGAAGGCGCTGCTCGCGGAAGCCGGCTTCCCCAACGGCCTCGACATCGACCTCTACGCCTACCGCGAGCGCCAGCAGACCGAGGCGATGATCGGCTACCTGCGCGCGGTCGGCATCCGCGCCAACCTGCGCTTCATGCAGTACGCCGCGATGCGCGACGCGCTGCGCGAGGGCAAGGCCGGGTTCGCGCACCAGACCTGGGGCTCGTTCTCGGTGAACGACGTCTCGGCGATGACGCCGGTGTTCTTCAAGTTCCACGCCGACGACGTGACGCGCGACGAGAAGGTGCGCGACCTGCTCGACGCCGGCGACACCTCGGTCAACCCCAACGTGCGCCGCAGCGCCTACAAGCACGCGCTGACGCGCATCGCGGAGCAGGCCTACGTGGCGCCGCTGTACTCGCTGCCGGTGTACTACGCGCACACCAAGGAGCTCGACTTCCGGCCCTACGCCGACGAGATCCCGCGCTTCTGGGAGGCGCGCTGGAAGTAGGGCCGCCCACGGGGCTCGCAGCGGGGTAGCGCCGCATGCTCGCCTACGCCGCCAAGCGCGCGCTGCTCGCGCTGCTGGTCGCGCTGACGGTCTCGCTGGCGTGCTTTTTCCTGGTCCATCTTTCCACCGACATAGCGGTGGCGATGGCGGGCGAGGGCGCGCGCTCCGAGGACATCGAGTTCATCCGCAAGCAGTACGGCTTCGACCGGCCGCTCGGCGTGCAGTACGCCGAATGGCTCGCGCGCGCGGCGCGCGGCGAGTTCGGCGAGTCGCTCTACTTCCGCATCGCGGTCGCCGAGATCGTCTGGCAGCGCCTGCCGGTGACGCTGACGCTGGGCGGCTACGCCATCCTGATCGCGCTCGGGCTGTCGATCCCGCTCGGCGTGCTGGCGGCGATGCGGCCCAACAGCTGGCTCGACCGCGTCGCGCTCACCATCGCCGTGGTGGGGCAGGCGATGCCCTCGTTCTGGTTCGCGCTGCTGCTGATGCTCTTGTTCGGGGTCACGCTCGGCTGGCTGCCGATCTCGGGCAGCGACACCCAGGCGCACTTCGTGCTGCCTGCAGTCGCGCTCGCCTACTACGCGGCGCCGGCGATCATGCGCCTGACGCGCTCCGGCATGCTCGAGGTGCTCGGCTCGGACTACATCCGCACCGCGCGCGCCAAGGGGTTGCGGCCCATGGCGGTGCTCTTCAAGCACGCGCTGCGCAACGCGGTGATCCCGGTGGTGGCGCTCGCCGCGGTGCAGCTCGGATTCATGCTCGGCGGCTCGGTGGTGATCGAGACCGTGTTCGCGCTCAACGGCCTCGGGTACCTCGCCTGGGAGGCGATCCTGCACAACGACTTCCCGGTGGTGCAGGCGATCGTGCTGCTGATCGCGCTCATCTACATCGTGCTCACCTTCCTCGCGGACCTCGCCAACGGCTGGCTCGACCCGCGCATCCGCATCGCCTGAGGCCATGGCCGCCGTCCTCGCCACCGACGACCTGATCGCGCCGACCCCGGCCGCGCTGATGCGGCGGCGCGCGCTGAAGCACGCCGGCCTGATCATCGGCGCGGCGGTGCTCGCGGCGATCGTTTTCATGGCGCTCGCGGCGCCGCTCATCGCGCCGCACGACCCTTACGCGCAGGACCTCGGCCGGCGCCTGATCCCGCCGATCTGGCACGAGAACGGCAGCTGGACGCATCCGCTCGGCACCGACATGCTCGGGCGCGACTACCTTTCGCGCCTGATCTACGGCTCGCGAATTTCGCTCCTCATCGGCTTCGCGGTGATGCTGGTCTCGGGCCTGATCGGCGCCGCGCTCGGCATCGCCGCGGGCTATTTCGGCGGCAGGGTGGACCTGGTGGTGACCTACCTCATCACGGTGCGCCTCGCGCTGCCGGTGATCCTGGTGGCGCTCGCCGTCGTCGCGCTCGTGGGAAGCTCGCTGTGGCTGGTGATCCTCGTGCTCGGCCTATTGCGCTGGGACCGCTTCGCGGTGGTGATGCGCAGCGCCACCATGCAGGTGCGAGGCCTCGACTACGTGCAGGCGGCGAAGGCGATCGGCTGCTCGACGCCGCGCATCGTGCTGGGCGAGATCCTGCCCAACGTGCTGAGCGCGCTGGTGGTGGTGGCCACCCTCGAGATGGCGGGCGCGATCCTGCTCGAGGCGGCGCTCTCGTTCCTCGGCCTGGGCGTGCAGCCGCCGCTGCCGTCGTGGGGCCTCATGATCTCGGAGGCGAAGAGCTACATGTTCTTCAGCGCGTGGCTCATCACGCTGCCGGGCGGGGCGCTGTTCGCGCTGGTGCTCGCGATCAACCTGCTCGGCGACGGCGTGCGCGACGTGACCGAACCGGAAGGGAGGAATTGAAGTGAGCAGGGAGCAGGCGATCAGGCGTGCCGAGCGGTATTTCGACGAGGGCGGGTTCGTCGCGGATCTCGCGCGGCGCGTGGCGATTCGCACCGAGAGCCAGAACCCGGAGCGCAAGGGGGAGCTTGCGCGCTACCTCACGGCCGAGATGCAGCCCAGCCTCGAGCGCCTGGGCTTTCGCTGCCGGCTGCTCGAGAACCCGAAGCCGAGCGGCGGGCCGTTCCTGCTCGCCGAGCGCATCGAGGACCAGAGGCTCGCGACCGTCTTCTCGTACGGCCATGGCGACGTGATCCGCGGGCAGGAGGCGCAATGGCGCGCCGGGCTCGATCCGTGGAAGGTGACGCGCGAGGGCGAGCGGTTCTACGGGCGCGGCACCGCCGACAACAAGGGCCAGCACACCATCAACCTCGCCGCGGTCGCCGCCGTCCTCGAGACGCGCGGCCGGCTCGGCTTCAACCTCAAGGTGCTCATCGAGACCGGCGAGGAGATCGGCTCGCCGGGCCTGCGCGAAGTCTGCGCGCAGAACGCCGCGGCGATGAAGGCGGACGTGCTGATCGCATCCGACGGCCCGCGCCTGAAGCCGCAGCAACCCACGATCTACCTCGGCACGCGCGGCGCGCTCAACATGGACATGTCGGTGGACCTGCGCGCGGGCGGCCACCACTCGGGCAACTGGGGCGGGTTGATCGCCAACCCGGGGATCATCCTCGCGCAGGCGCTCGCCACGATCACCGGTCCCAAGGGCGAGATCAAGGTGCCGGAGTGGCGCCCGGACACGCTCACGCCCTCGGTGCGCAAGGCGCTCGCCGGGCTGGAAGTGGACGGCGGCGCGGACGGCCCGCGGATCGACCGCGACTGGGGCGAACCGGGCCTGACGCCCGCGGAGCGCGTCTTCGGCTGGTCGAGCTTCGAGGTGCTCGCCTTCGTCTGCGGCAACCCGGACAAGCCGGTGAACGCGATTCCGCCGCGCGCGAGCGCGCACGTGCAGCTGCGCTACGTCGTCGGCATCGACGCGGCCGACATCGTTCCGGCGCTGGAGCGGCACCTCGCGAAGCACGGCTTCCCGATGGTGAAGGTGAGCGCCGCGCGCGACGGCTTCTTCGCCGCCACGCGGCTCGATCCGGAGCACCCCTGGGTGCGATGGACCGCCGCATCGCTGCAGCGCACCGGCGGCAAGGCGCCCGCCATCCTGCCGAACCTCGGCGGCTCGCTGCCCAACGACATCTTCGCCGACGTGCTCGGCCTGCCCACGGTCTGGATCCCGCACTCCTACGCCTCGTGCAGCCAGCACGCGCCCGACGAGCACCTGCTCGCGCCGCTCGCGCGCGAGGGCCTGCGGCTGATGGCCGGCGTGATGTGGGACCTCGGCGAGCCCGGCCTGCCGGCACATTGAGCGGTCGCCCCCGCGCAGGCGGGGGCCCGTCGCTTCACACTACTTTACGTTGCCGCAATAGGCGTCTTACATCGTCCCTCCAGACTGCTCCTCACCGGGGAACTGTTCCCCGTCAACGCAAAGGAGCGGACATGGAAACGAACGGATTCTTCCGCAGGCGCTTTTTCAAGCGCGCTGCCATCGCGACCCTGGTGGGCGGCCTGACCGCGGGCGCGGGCCTCGCGGCCTGGGCGCACGGCGGCGGGGGCCATCGCGGCTGGCACGGCGGCGGCGAGGGCTTCTCCGAGGAGCGCATCGAGCGCATGGTGAAGCACTTCGGCGTCGAGGTGGATGCCACGCCCGAGCAGCGCGCGAAGCTCACCGAAATCGCGACCGCGGCGGCGAAGGACCTGCAGCCGCTGCGCGAGAAGGTGCGCGCCGCGCGCAGGCGGGGGATGGAGCTGCTCGCCGCGCCGACCATCGACCGCGGCGCGATCGAGCAATTGCGCGCCGAGCAGATCCAGGCGGCCGATGCCGCGTCAAAGCGCCTCACGCAGGCGCTCGCCGACGTCGCGGAGGTGCTCACGCCCGAGCAGCGCAAGCAGCTTGCCGAGCGCATGCAGAAGCGCCACGAGCGGCACCACGGCGGGAGGCGCGGCTAAACTGCGCCCGTGGCGCAGCGCATCCTGCTGGTGGAGGACGATCACCGGCTCGCCGAGATGGTGGCGGAGTACCTCGGCGAGGCCGGTTTTCGCGTTTCGCGCGCCGCGAGCGGCGCCGCGGGGCTGGAGAAGCTCGCGCGCGAGCCGTACGACGCGCTGGTGCTGGACCTCATGCTGCCCGACATGGACGGCCTGGACCTGTGCCGGCAGCTTCGCACGCGCTCCGACATCCCGGTGCTGATGCTCACCGCGCGCGGCGACTCGGCCGACCGCGTGGTCGGGCTCGAGATCGGCGCCGACGACTACCTGCCCAAGCCCTTCCAGCCGCGCGAGCTGCTCGCGCGCCTGCGCGCCATCCTCAGGCGGCGGGGCGCCTCGGCCGCGCCGATCATGCGCTTCGGGCGCCTCGAGATCGACCGCGACGCGCGCGCCGTGCGGCTCGATGGCGCGGAGAAGGCGATCACCGGCTACCAGTTCGCGCTGCTGGTGGCGCTCGCCGAGAACGCGGGACGGGTGCTGACGCGCGAGCAGCTGATGGAGCTGGCGAAGGGCGAGGCGCTCGAAGCCTTCGACCGCTCGATCGACGTGCACGTCTCGCGCCTGCGCGCGGCGATCGAGGACGACGCAAAGCGCCCGCGGCGCATCGTCACGGTGCGTGGCGCGGGCTACGTGTTCGCGAAGGCGCAGGACTGATGACGCGCCTGTACCTGCGCATCTACCTCGCGGTGATCGCGAGCCTGGCGGTGTTCGCGCTCGCCGCCGGGCTGCTCTGGCGCACCCTGAGCGACGGTCCGCCGCAGTTCGAGTTCGCGGCGACGCTGGCGCAGAACGCGCTGCCGCCGGCGACGGCGCCGAGGGCCGAGCAGCAGGCGGCGCTCGAGCGGCTCGCCGGGAACCTGCGGGGCAGGGCGACCCTTTATGACGCCGGCGGCGGCGTGCTCGCCTCGCTGGGGACGCCGCTCGCGATGCCCGAGCACCCCGGCTGGTCGCGCGGCGGCTGGGCGACGCAGCTGCCGGACGGCAGGTGGCTGGTGGCGCGCGGCGCGCAGCAGCGCCGCGGCCCCGCGTTCGGCGCGCTGATGCTGGGGGTGATCCTGCTCGCGGTCGGCGTCGGCGCCTACCCGGTGGTGCGGCGCCTCACGCGGCGCCTCGAGCGCCTGCAGGCGGGCGTCGAGTCCCTCGGCGCGGGCGACCTCGCTGCGCGCGTCAAGGTCGAAGGCGGCGATGAAGTGGCGCGCCTCGCGCAAAGCTTCAACGACGCGGCGGCGCGCATCGAGCAGCTGGTCGGCGCGCACAAGGCGCTGCTCGCCAACGCCTCGCACGAGCTGCGCACGCCGCTCGCGCGCATCCGCATGGCGGTCGAGCTGATGAAGGAAAGCGCCGACCCCAGGCGCAAGCAGGAGCTCGAGCAGGACATCGCGGAGCTCGACGCGCTGATCGAGGAGCTGCTGCTCGCCAGCCGGCTCGACGCGCAACGCAGCCCGGAGGCGGACGAAACGGTCGATCTCCTTGGGCTCGCCGCCGAGGAGTGCGCGCGCTACCCCGAGGCGGAGCTCGACGGCGCGCCCGCGAGCGTGCGCGGCGACGCGAGGCTTTTGCGGCGCCTGGTGCGCAACCTGCTGGAAAACGCGCGCCGCCACGGCGCGCCGCCGATCGAGCTGCGCGTCGCGCGCACGCCGCGGGGCGCGGAGATCCGCGTCGCCGACCACGGCGGCGGCGTGCCGGAAGCGCTGCGCGAGCGCGTCTTCGAGCCCTTCTTCCGCGTTCCCGGCGCGAGAGAGGCGACCGGCGCGGGCCTCGGCCTTGCGCTGGTGCGCCAGATCGCGCGCCGCCACGGCGGCGAGGCGCGCTGCATTGCCCGCGAGCGCGGCGGCAGCGAGTTCCTCGTGGAGCTTCCAGCCTAGACGCGGATCGCTTCCGGCGATTCATTCGCCGGCAATTGCAGCCTGCCGGTCAGTATACTTGCCGCCCGGAACGGGCAAGCGGACTGAAAAAGGGAACCGGCTTGGCGCAATACGTCTTCACGATGCGAAGGGTGGCGAAGGTGGTGCCGCCCCAGCGCAGCATCCTCAAGAACATCTCGCTCAATTTCTTTCCGGGCGCGAAGATCGGCGTGCTGGGGCTGAACGGCTCGGGGAAATCCACGCTGCTCAGGATCATGGCGGGCGTGGACGACCACTACGAGGGCGAGGTGATCCGGATGCCCGGCATCCGCGTAGGCTTTTTGCCGCAGGAGCCGCAGCTCGACCCGGCGAAGGACGTGCGCGGCAACGTGGAAGAGGCGCTCGGCGACCTGGTCGCGGCGAAGAAGCGGCTCGACGAGATCTACGCCGCGTATTCAGAAGAGGGCGCCGACTTCGACAAGCTCGCCGAGGAGCAGGCGAAGCTCGAGGCGATGGTCGCGGGCGGCGACCTGGAGCGCACGCTCGAAGTCGCCGCAGACGCGCTGCGCCTGCCGCCGTGGGACATGGACGTCACCAGGATCTCGGGCGGCGAGCGCAGGCGCGTGGCGCTTTGCCGGCTGCTGCTCTCGAAGCCCGACATGCTGCTGCTCGATGAGCCCACCAACCACCTCGATGCGCTCTCGGTGCAGTGGCTCGAGCAGTACCTGGAGCGCTTTCCCGGCACCGTGATCGCGGTCACGCACGACCGCTACTTCCTCGACAACGTCGCCGGCTGGATCCTGGAACTCGACCGCGGCTTCGGCATTCCCTGGGAGGGCAACTACTCGTCGTGGCTCGAGCAGAAGGAAAGGCGCCTCGAAGTGGAAGCGAAGCAGGAGCAGGCGCGCATCAAGAGCATGCAGGCCGAGCTCGAATGGGTGCGCGCCAACCCCAAGGGGCGGCGCGCGAAGTCCAAGGCGCGGCTAGCGCGCTTCAAGGAGCTGGAATCGGCGGAAACGCAAAAGCGCAACGAGACCAACGAGATCTACATCCCGCCCGGGCCGCACCTGGGCGACGTGGTGATCGAGGCCGAGGGCCTGCGCAAGGCCTACCGCGACAAGCTGCTCTTCGACAACCTGTCGTTCCGCCTGCCGCCCGGCGGCATCGTGGGAGTGATCGGGGCGAACGGCGCCGGGAAGACGACGCTCTTTCGCATCCTCACCGGCCAGGAGAAGCCCGACGCCGGCAAGTTCCGGGTGGGCGACACCGTGAAGCTCAGCTACGTGGACCAGAGCCGCGACTCGCTCGATGCGAAGAAGTCCGTGTGGGAGGAGGTCTCGGGCGGCCAGGACCTGATCAAGGTGGGCGAGTACGTGACGCCCAGCCGCTCCTACCTCGCGCGCTTCAATTTCCGCGGCGCCGACCAGCAAAAGACCGTGGGCGAGCTCTCCGGCGGCGAGAGGAACCGCGTGCACCTCGCCAAGCTCCTCAGGAGCGGCGGCAACGTGCTGCTGCTCGATGAGCCGACCAACGACCTCGACGTCGAGACCCTGCGCGCGCTGGAGGAGGCGCTGCTCGAGTTCCCGGGCTGCGCGGTGATCATCTCGCACGACCGCTGGTTCCTCGACCGCGTCGCCACCCACATCCTCGCCTTCGAGGGCGACTCGCAGGTGGTGTGGTTCGAGGGCAACTACGCGGAGTACCTGGAGGACCGCAGGAAGCGCCTCGGCGAGGACGCCGACACGCCGCACCGCATCCGCTACAAGCCGCTGAAAGCGTAAACTTGCGACGCACCGAAGGAATCGTGACAGGGAAGGAAGCTCGATGAAGACGTTTCTCGCCATGGCGGGCGCCGCTGCGCTCGCGCTCGTCGCCACGCTCGCCGGCGCGCAGGCCTTTCCGCAGCCCGGCAAGCCGGTGCGCGTGCTGGTCGGCTTCGCCGCGGGCGGCGGCACCGACATCCAGGCGCGCATCCTGCAGCCCAAGCTCTCGGAGGCGCTCGGCGTGCCGGTGCTGGTGGAGAACAAGCCCGGCGCGAGCACCATGCTCGCGGTGATGGAAGTGGTGAAGTCGCCGCCCGACGGCCACACGCTGCTGTATTCCTTCAACGGCGCCTTCGCGCAGAACCCGCACACGCTGCTCAACGTCCAGTACGACCCGTTCAAGGACGTGACGCCGATCTCGCTCGCGGCGCGCGGGCCGCAGCTGCTGGTGCTGCACGTCACCGTGCCGGCGAACGGCATCCAGGAGCTGGTCGCCTGGGGCAAGGCGAACCCGGGCAAGCTCAACATCGCTTCCTTCGGCACCGGCACCTCGTCGCACATCTTCGCCGAGATGCTGATGCGCCAGATGGGCGTGGACATGACCCACGTCCCGTACAAGGGCGCGGGCGACGCGGCCAAGGACCTGCTCTCGGGCCGCGTGCAGCTCATGTTCGACGCCGCCACCACCGCGATCCAGAACGTGAACACCGGGAAGCTCAGGGCGCTCGGCCAGGTGGGCGAGTCGCGCTCGGCGCTGCTGCCCGGCATCCCGACGCTCAAGGAGCAGGGCATCCAGGGCATCGACATGCTCGGCTTCCTCGCCTATTTCGGGCCGGCGGGGATGCCGCCCGAGGTGGTGCGCACGCTCAACGTCGCGATCGCGAAGTCGCTCGCGCATCCGGACGTGAAGGCAGGCTTCGAGAAGGGCGGCTACGAGGCCGTGGCGTCCACGCCCGCCGAGCTGGGGGCGATGATCAAGGATTCCTACCACCGCTGGGGCAAGGTGATCCACGACATCGGGCTCAAGCCCCAGTAAGGAGCGAGCATGAGCGCAGTGCCGAAGCCGTCGCCCGAGTACCGCACCTTCAAGGCAAGCCTGCTCTGCGGCGCGGGCGGCGCGGAGATCTCGGGCGTGGACGCCTCGAGGCCGCTTTCCGCCGAGACCGTCGCCGAGCTGCGCCGCGCGCTCGCCGAGCACTGCGCGATCTTCCTGCGAGACCAGGAGCTGACCCCTGAGCAGCAGAAGGCCTTCGCGCGTAACTTTGGGCCGCTCGCGACGACGCCGTTCATCAAGCCGCTCGACGGGCACCCGGAGATGATGCGCATCGTGCGGGAAGCCGACGAGACGAAGCGCCTCAACTTCGGCGGCCGCTGGCACACCGACATGACCTTCTCGCCCGAGCCCGTGCTCGGCACCTGCCTCTACGCGCGCGAGTCCCCGCCCGTGGGCGGCGACACCATCTGGTCGAACCAGATGCTCGCGTTTGAAGCGCTCTCGCCCGCGATGCAGCGGCTGCTGGAGGGCATGAACGTGATGCACAGCGCGAGGCGCTCCTACGGCCCGCAGGGCGCCTACGCAGACGACGACCTGAAGAGCATGCGCATCGAGGTGAGCGAGGAAGGCCTGAAGGAGCAGGCGCACCCCTGCGTGCGCACGCATCCCGAGACCGGGCGCAGGATCCTCTTCGTCAACTGGGTCTACTCGATCCGCTTCGAGGGCATGACCGAGGAGGAATCGGCGCCGCTGCTCGATTACCTCAACCGCCACAGCCAGCGCCCTGAGTTCCAGATCCGCTTCCGCTGGCGCAAGGGCTCGCTCGCGCTCTGGGACAACCGCTGCACGCAGCACATCGCCGTCAACGACTACGCCGGCTACCGGCGCGTGATGGACCGCGTCACCATCGCCGGTGACCGACCCTACTTCAGGCCCTGAGGCGAAGCTCGCGCCGGGCGCGCCGCCGGCGGCCGCGCCCGCGATCGGCTGGGGCTCGCCCTCGGCGCTGGTGCTCGTGGCGGCGAACCTCGTGCCGCTGTATGGCGTGATCTACCTCGGCTGGTCGGTGTTCCCGCTGGTGGTGCTCTTCTGGGCCGAGAACGTGGTGATCGGCGTGCTCAACGCGCTGCGCATGCTGCTCGCGCAGCCGGGCGACCCGGCGCTCTGGCTGAAAAAGCTCTTCATGGTGCCGTTCTTCTGCGCGCACTACGGAATGTTCACCGTCGGGCACGGCGTCTTCGTCTTCACGGCGTTCGGTGGCGAGGAATACAAGCGGCTGATCGAGGGCTTCTGGCCGACCGGCGCGGCGCTGCACGCGATCGCGAAGGAGGGGCTCGCGCAGCCGCTCGCGCTGCTCGCCGCGAGCCACCTGTTCTCCTTCGGCTGGAACTACCTGTGGCGCGGCGAGTATCGCCGGGCCGGCATCGACAAGCTGATGTCGCAGCCCTACGCGCGCGTGATCGTCCTGCACATCACGATCCTGAGCGGGAGCTTCGCCGCCACGATGCTCGGCTCGCCCACCTGGGCGCTCGTGGTGCTCGTCGGGCTGAAGATCGCGTTCGACCTCGGCGCGCACCTCAAGGAGCACCGCAAGCTCGCGCCGAAGGGCGCGGGCGATTCCGGCGTCAGCGGCCCTTCCTGAGCGCGGCGAAGGCCTCGTCGGCCACAGCCAAGGTCTTCTCCACGTCGGCGTCGCCGTGCTTGATCGAGATGTACATCTTCTCGTTGGGATTGACGAGGATGCCGCGCCGGATCATCTCCAGCGCCCACGCGCGGCCGAGCTCCTTGTCGGCGGTGGTGAGGTCCATCCAGGTGCGAAGCGGCTTGCGTGCCGTGAAGCGCACGCCCCACACCGCGTCCTCGCCCGGCGCCTGCACCGCAAAACCGTGGCGCGTGCCCGCTTCCACGATCCCGGCGCGCAGCCGCGCGCCGATCGCGCGCAGCCGCTCGTAGGTGCCGGGCTGCGCGAGCACCTGCAGCGCGGCGTTGCCGGCGGCGGCGCACACCGGGTTGCCCATCAGGGTGTTGGTGGCCCACACCACCTCGCTGCGCGGGCGCTTCCTGGCGTCCAGGACCGACATCACTTCCGAGCTGCCCACCACCGCGGCGAGCGTGAAGCCGCCGCTGATCGCCTTGCCGTAGCAGGCGAGGTCGGGAACGACGCCGTATTTCTCCTGCGCGCCGCCCCAGGCGATGCGGAATCCCGTCACGATCTCGTCGAATATGAGCACGATGCCGTGCTTTTTCGTCACCTCGCGGATCGCCTCGAGGAATCCCGGCTCGGGCAGCAGCACCCGCTGCAAGGGCTCGACGATCACTGCGGCGAGGTCCTTGGCGTTGCGCTCGATCATCTCGACCGCGCGCGCGGTCTCGTTGAACGGCGTCACCAGCACCATGTCCCCGGTCACGGGCGGCACGCCCACCGAGTCGGGCTTCGCGTGCGGATAGTCGGAAGGCGCACTCGGCACCGTGCCCCACAGGCCGTAGTCGTGCATGCCGTGCCACGCGCCCTCGAACTTCATCACCTTGTTGCGGCGGGTGAAGGCGCGCGCGATGCGCAGCGCGTAGAAGGTCGCCTCGGTGCCGGAACTCGTGTAGTGCACCTCGTCGGCGCAGGGGATCGCCTCGACCAGGCGCTTGGCGAGCGCGATCTGCGGCTCGTTGAGGAAGTAGAAGGTCGTGCCCTTGGGCAGCTGCGCCGCCACCGCCGCGGTGACCGCGGGATGCGCGTGGCCGAGCAGCGCCGGCCCCGAGCTCAGGTGGTAGTCGATGTACTCGCGCCCGGCCAAGTCCCAGAGGTGGCTGCCCTCGCCGCGCGCCACCACCAGGTTCAGGTCGGCGGGCAGCTGGAACAGGCCCAGCCCGCCTCCGGCCAAATACTTGCCGCCTTCGGCGAGCAGCGCCGCCTGTTTTTCCTTCGGCGTGCGTGGAGCGTTCATCCGCGGCCCTCGAACGGCATCTTGGAAGCCTTGATGGTCAGGAAGAGCACGTTGGTCTCGATCGGGAAGCTCGCCATGTGCAGCACCGCCTGCCCGACGTGCGACACGTCCATCAGCGGCTCGGGCTTGATCGAGCCGTCGGCCTGCGGCACGCCCTTCGCCATGCGCTCGGCCATCTCGGTGCGCGCGTTGCCGATGTCGATCTGGCCGCAGGCGATGTCGTACTTGCGGCCGTCGAGCG
>CAZVHU010000063.1:0-17581 GCA_964627075.1 uncultured Enterobacteriaceae bacterium
CGGCGACTGGATCTGGGTCGAGTCGCAGTGGGGCAGGGTGCGCTGCATGGCGCGCTACAGCGAAGCGGTCGAGCCGGGCACCGTTTGGACCTGGAACGCGATCGGCAAGGCGCCGGGCGCCTGGCGCCTCGCGCCCGACTCGAACGAATCGCGGCTCGGGTTCCTGCTCAATCACCTGATCAGCGAGGAATTCTCCGACCCGGTCACCGGCCAGGCGGGCTGGTTCGACCTGCGCGTGCGCATCCGCCGCGCCGAGGACGGTGAGCCGAGGCGCACCTGGCCCGAGTTCGAGGCCGTGCCCGCGGCGCCGGGAACGAAGGTGCCGGCATGACGCAGCTCGCGCTCGTCATCGACCTGAACGTCTGCGTCGGCTGCCACGCCTGCGTGACGAGCTGCAAGGAATGGAACACCGCAGGCGAGGCGGGCCCATTGAGCGACCAGAACGCCTACGGAAAAGATCCGACCGGCACGTTCTTCAACCGGGTGCAGACCTTCGAGGTCGGCGCCTTCCCCGACACCCACACGGTGCACTTTCCCAAGTCGTGCCTGCACTGCGAGGACCCGCCTTGCGTGCCGGTGTGCCCCACGGGCGCGTCCTACAAGCGCGCCGAGGACGGCATCGTGCTGGTGGACTACGACAAGTGCATCGGGTGCAAGTATTGCGCCTGGGCCTGCCCCTACGGCGCGAGGGAGCTGGACGAGAACCAGAAGGTGATGAAGAAGTGCACGCTGTGCGTCGACCGCATCTACGACGCGGCGCTGCCGGAGCGCGACCGCAAGCCCGCGTGCGTGCTCGCGTGCCCGACGAGCGCGCGGCTCTTCGGCGACATCCACGACCCCGCGTCGGAGGTCTCGGTCGCGATCCGCGAGCACGGCGGCTACGACCTGATGCCGGAGTGGGGCACGCACCCCGCGAACCACTACCTGCCGCGGCGCAAGACCGCGTCGAAGGTGCGCGAGGAGGATCTGCAGCGCTTCGACAACCCGCTCAAGGTGGACGGGCTGCTGCCCAAGCCCGCCACGAGCGAGCCCTCGCTCGACGACGTCACGACCTGGTAGCGATGCGCCCGGCCTGGTCGGTGATTCTCCTCACGACGCTGCTCGGCGCGGGGCAGGGGCTCTATCTTGCACTCTACTCGGCCGACCTCTACGCGGCGTTGAGCGGCGGCGCCGCGCTCGGCACCGTGTTCCTCGTATCGGGCGTGATCGCAGCCGTGGCGTTCGCGGCCGGCGGGCTCGCCGCGTCGTTCTTCCACCTCGGCCATCCGGAGCGCGCCTGGCGCAGCGCCGCCCGGTGGCGCACCTCGTGGCTGTCGCGCGAGGTGATCGCGCTGCCGCTCTTCATCGCGCTCGCCGCCGCCTACGGGACGATGCGCTGGCTCGGGCTTCCGGGCGCGTTCACCGTCGGCGCACTCGCCGCGGCGGCGTGCGTCGCGCTGTTCGTCTGCACCGGGATGATCTACGCCTGCCTCAAGTTCCTGCAGGAGTGGGCGAGCCCGCTCACGGTGGTGAACTTCGGCCTGCTCGGCGGCGCTTCGGGTCTCACTGCGGCGGCGGCGCTCGCGGCGTGGCTCGAGGCGGGGCTCGCGCGCGCCTACGGCCTTGCGGCGATCCTCGCCACGCTGCTTGCCGCCGGCATGCGCTTCGCTGCGCTCCTGCGCAACCAGAATCTTCGGCCACGCTCGACGCTGCAGACGGCGATCGGCGTCAAGCACCCCGCGATCGCGCAGAAGGCGCAAGGCGCGATGGGGGGCTCGTTCAACACGCGCGAGTTCTTTCACGGCCGCGCGCCGGCCTTGCTCGGCCGGGTGCGCGCGGGATTCCTGCTTGGAGCGTTCGCCGCGCCGCTGCTATTGCTTGCAGGAGGCTGGCCCTTCGCCGCGTTTCTCGTGCAGTTCGCTGGCCTCCTCGCCGAGCGCTGGTACTTCTTCGCCGAGGCGGGGCACCCGCAGAACCTCTACTACCAGTCGGTCGCCTGAGGCCGGCGCAGCGGGCCGGAGTGTAAAGTCATACTTTACACTCCGGGCCTCGCGGACCCGCTCACATCCTCCAGCCGAAAGCGACGCCGAGCGCGTCCTGGTACATCTTGAGGTTGGCCTCGCCGCCGCCGAATGCCGCCGGGATCGACCCCGAGCCGTTGACCTTCTTCTCGAAGGCGTGCATGTAGGCGACGCTCAGCTCCTTGTTGCGGTCGAAGGTCCAGGTCGCGCCGAGCGTGAGGTGGTTCTCGACCACCCCCGGGGCGATGATGTTGAACAGCGTCTGGCTGGAAGGGATCGGCTGGTCGAGCGTGACGAAGCCGGCGCGCAGCGTGAGTTCCTTCGACCACTCGTAGGCGACGGCGAGCTTGTAGACCGTGGTATTGCGCCAGCCGAAGCCCGCGCCGTTCGAGTCGCCGAGCCGGCACTGGCCCGCGAACAGGCAGTCCACCGGGTTGCCGACCGCCTTGACGTCGCCGTAGTTGATGCGCTGGATGTCGGCCGCGAGCGTCCATTTCGGCGCCGGCGTGACTGCGACGCCGATGCCGTAGTTCTCCGGCACGTCCATGTCGCCCTGCTCGGCGAACAGGCCCTTGTACTTGTCGAGGTTGCCCATGTTGGTCTTGGACTGGTAGGTCGCGCCCAGGGTCAGCCAGTCGGTCAGCTTCCCGGTCCAGCCGACGCGCACGCCCCACCCCCAGGAGGAGTCGTAGCCGCGATTGGTGACGTCGCCGGGGCTGCTCGAGAAGTTCATCGGCGTTCCCACCGGCGCGGTGAAGTTCTCCAGCCCCTGCGCCTTGAAGCGGTGGTAGGCGATGTTGAGCGCGAGGCCGATCGAATGCTGCTCGTTCAGCTTCCAGGCGATGGTCGGCGCGATGAACAGCTGCGAGTAGTCCATCTCCAGGTTGCTGGTGCCGAACAGCGGCACCGGCCTCGTGTAGGTCGTGTTCATGCCGCCGTTGGCGTAGACCGAGACCCCGAGCGCGAGGTTCGGCCGCACCATGCGGTTGTAGCCGAACTCGGGGATGAAGAAGTTCTCCTCGCCGTTGGCGTCGTAGGTGCCGCTCACGCCCGGCCCCGGGTTGCCGACGATCTCGCTCTCGCGCTGCGGCCGGAACCAGTCCAGGCCGGCGTCGAGCCGGTTGCCGACGAACGCCATGCCCGCGGGGTTGTAGGCCGCGGCGAGCGAGTCCTGCGGCAGCGCGATGCCCACGCCGCCCATGCCCTTCGCCTTGATGCCGTAGCCGTGCTGGAAATAGCCGGTGGTCGCCGATGCCGCGATCGGCGCCGCGAGCGCCGCGGCCACCGCAAGTCTGAGCGCTTGCTTCTTCATTTGCCCCCCTTTGGATGCTGATTGCGCTAGATGAAAAGGCTCACGTCGGCGTCGCGCGCCATCGGCAGAAAGGTCGCGGCGCCGACGAACTCCTTCACTTCGGGAATGAAATCGTCGCGGTGGAAGCCGAACAGGTCCACCGTCATCTGGCAGCCGATGAGGTTCACGCCGCCCTCGACGCACGCGGCGCGCAACTCGGGAATCGAGGCCACGCCCTTGTTGTGGATGGTCTGCTTCATCAGCTCGGTGCACATCGTCTCGAAGCCGGGAACGACCGACTGCACGGCGTTGGGCATGTTCCAGTTGATCGCCTTGAACCAGTCCGGGCCGAAGGGCATCTTCATCGGCATGCCCGGGTTGCCCAGCGGGCTCACCTTGAGGTCGCTGATGTCCTTTTTCAGCAGGTTCAGGCCGTAGAAGGTGAAGAAGATCGACACCTCCCAGCCGAGCGCCGCGGCGGTCGAGGCCAGGATGAACGGCGGGTAGGCCCAGTCGAGCGTGCCCTTGGTGGCGATCATCGTCATCGAGGGCGTGCGCTTCGCGCGCAGCTCGGCAAGCTTCTTCGGCAGCAGCGCGTCCAGCCGTTCGTTGATCAGCCGGTCCAGGTCCGATGCATCAGCCATGGTCGCCTCCTTGTCAGCCGTCGGAATTTATACTCCGCGGGAGTATGCGCCAAATGTTTCCTCTGATGGAGAAATGGTCTTTTGCTTATGCGGCGCCGCAGCATCCTACGCAATTGGCGGGCGCATACCCTGCCGTGTATATTGCAGGCATGAGCGAACCGACCATGCACGATGCCGAGGCGAAGCGGGCGATGGACGCGCGGCTCGCGCGCATCGAGGGCCAGGTGCGAGCGCTGCGGCGTATGATCGAGCGGGATGAAGCCTGCGAGGACATTGCGCAGCAGCTCGCCGCGGCGCGCAAGGCGCTCGACCGGGCGTTCTACGAGATGGTGTCGTGCATGATCCGCGCCGAGCTCCCCGCCGGGGGCCAGGCGCGCGCCGAGCGCGTCGGCCGGGTCGCGGAGCTGCTGGTGCGTTTCGGCTGATGGCTGTTTTTCACTTTCCAACCTGGACGACCCTATGAACTTCGACCGTGAACTCGACGCCCGCGGGCTCAACTGCCCGCTTCCCATCCTGCGCGCCAAGAAGGCGCTGGCCGACATGCAGGCCGGCCAGGTGCTCAAGATCATGGCCACCGACCCGGGCTCGGTGAAGGATTTCGAGGCCTTCTGCAAGCAGACCGGCCACGCGCTGCTGCAGCAGGCCGAGGCCGAGAAGGTCTACACCTTCTACATGAAGCACAAGTGACCATGCGCGCGCTGCTCGCAGCGCTGGCGCTGGCGGCGCCGCTCGCGGCGCAAGGCGCGGACGGCACCTTCGCGATGCGCGTGCTGACGCCGGAGACGGCGCTCAAGGCGGCGCAAGCCGCGCTGAAGAAATGCCGCGACGGCGGCTACCAGGTGACGGTGGCGGTGGTGGACCGCATGGGCGTGGCGCAAGTACTGCTGCGCGACCGCTTTGCCGGCCCGCACACCACGAGCATGGCGCGCGACAAGGCCTACACCGCGGTGAGCTTCCGCACCAACACGACCGAGCTTGCCGAGGCGACGCAGCCCGGCCGGCCGCAGAGCGGGGTGCGAAACCGTCCGCGCGTCGCCGCGGTCGGCGGCGGCCTCGTGATCGAGGCTGGCGGCTCGGTGCTCGGCGCGATCGGCGTCTCGGGCGCGCCCGACGGCAAGGCGGACGACGCGTGCGCCGCCGCCGGAATCGCGGCGATTCGGGAAGACATCGAGCTCTAGCCATGGGCTTCGCGGCGCGCTGGATCCGGCTGGGACCGGCGGAGCCGCAGGAGCTGGGCGGCGCGGCGCAAAGCCTCGCCGCGCTGCAATCGCCATGCGCGCAACCGATCGTGCTTTGGGGCGCCCAGGCCGAGGGGCACGGCTTCGCGCTGGTGGTGCCGCTGCGCTTCGCGCCGGGCAGGCGCCAGCGCTGGACGGCGTGGGCGCTCTCGCCCGCGATCGCCGCCTACCGCCACATCGGGCTGCCCGCGTACCTCGAGGGCGCGGAGATCCGGCTGCACGGCCGGCGCATCGCGCACGCGAGCGTCGCGCTCATCGGCGCCTGCGTGGTCGCCGCCTCCGGATTCGTCGCGCGTTTTCCCGCCGAGGGCTACCTCGAGGGCCTGTTCCGCGCGCGCATCGAGGCGCAGCACGGCTGGCAGTTCGAGAGCTCGTGGCCGAGCGCGCCCGAACTCGCGGCGATGCGCGTCGCGCGCGGCGCGCCGCAAGCCGCGGTCGCGACCGCACTCTGAGCGCGCGCGGCGCGATGACGACGAGAAGGCGGTGGCTCGCGTTCGCGGGCCTCACGCTCGCGGCGAAGTGGGCGCTGGTGCGGGAGGCGCTCGCGGCAGGGCAGGTGGAGAAGGGCGTCTATCGCGTGCGCGGCGACGCGCGCGTCAACGGCGTGCCGGCGAAGCAGGGGATGGAAGTGAAGGCGGGCGACGTCGTCACCACCGGGCCGGACTCGGAGATCGTGTTCGTCACTTCGCGCGATGCGTTCCTGGTGCGCGCCAACTCGCGCGTCGAGGCGCAGGGCGCCGCGGGAGAACTGGTGCTCGGCGGCCTGCGCATCGTGACCGGGGCGGTGCTTTCGGTGTTCTCGCCCGGCGAGCGTAAGCGCGTGCAGGCGCCGACCGCGACGATCGGCATACGCGGCACGGCGCTGTACGTCGAGGCCGACGCGGCGAAGGCCTACGTCTGCACCTGCTACGGCGTGGCGGAGATCCAGTCGGTCGCCGACACGGCGCTGCGCGAGGTGGTGGAGACGACGCACCACGAGCAGCCGCGCTACGTGATGGCGATGGGCGCGCCGCAGATGCTGATGCAGGCGCCAGTGATCAACCATAGCGACGAGGAGCTCGTGTTCCTCGAGTCGCTCGCCGGCCGCCGGCCGCCGTTCATGGACCTGCCGGGCTACCAGCCCGGCCGATACTAGGAAGCGAGCCGCTCCAGCTGCGGGCGGAGCCTGGCGAGCGTCGCCTCGAAGGCGGCGAGGCGCTCGCGCTCCTGCTCGACCACCTTGGCGGGCGCGCGCTCCACGAACGACGCGTTGCCGAGCTTCGCCCTGCACTTGGCGATCTCGCCCTCGATGCGCGCGAGCTCCTTCGAAAGCCGCGCGCGCTCTGCGGCGGCGTCCACCTCTACGTGGAGCATCAGGCGGAACTCGCCCACCACCGCGACCGGCGCTTCTTCCTTCGGCAGATCGTGCATCGCCTTCACCTCGGCCAGGCGCGCGAGCGCCTGCATTGCCGGGGCGAGGCGCGCGACGGCCGCGGCATCGCCCGCGACGTACAGCGGCACACGCGCCCCGGGCGCAAGGCTCATCTCGCCGCGCAGATTGCGGCAGGCGTCCACCAGCTTCTTCAGCAGCGCCATCTCGGCTTCGGCCGAGGCGTCGATTTTCTCGGGCTGCGCCTTGGGGTAGGGCGCGAGCATCACCGTCTCGCCCGCGCGGCCGGCGAGCGGCGCAACCTTCTGCCACAGCTCCTCGGTGATGAAGGGGATCACGGGATGCGCGAGGCGCAGCACGGTCTCGAGCACGCGCACCAGCGTCCTCCTCGTGCCGCGCTGCGCCGCCGCGCCGCCCGCCTGCAGCTGCACCTTGGCGAGCTCGAGGTACCAGTCGCAATACTCGTCCCAGACGAAGCGGTAGATCGCGTTGGCGACGTTGTCCAGCCGGTACTCGGCGAACCCTTGCTCGACCTCGGCCTCGGCGCGCTGCAGCAGGCTCACGATCCAGCGGTCGGCGAAGCCGAGCTCGACCGGCAGCGAGGCGTCGGCGCCGCAATCCTGGCCCTCGGCGTTCATGAGCACGAAGCGCGTCGCGTTCCACAGCTTGTTGCAGAAGTTGCGGTAGCCCTCGCAGCGCTTGAAGTCGAAGTTGATGTCGCGCCCGAGCGTGGCGTAGACCGCCATGGTGAAGCGCAGCGCGTCCGCCCCGTAGGCCGGGATCCCCTGCGGGAACTCGCGTCTCGTGCGCGCCGCGACGCGCGGCGTGTCCTCCGGCCGGCGCAGCCCCGTGGTGCGCTTCTCGAGCAGCGCATCGAGCGGGCAGCCGTCGATCAAGTCCACCGGGTCGAGCACGTTGCCCTCGGACTTCGACATCTTCACGCCCTCGGCGTCGCGGATCAGGCCGTGGATGTAGACGTCGCGAAACGGCACCCGGCCGGTGAACCAGGTGGTCATCATGATCATGCGCGCGACCCAGAAGAAGATGATGTCGAAGCCCGTGACGAGCACCGACGACGGCAGGTAGCGCTCGTAGGCGTCGCGGTCGGCGCCCCCGGGCTCGGGCCAGCCGAGCGTCGAGTGGCACACCAGCGCCGAGGAGAACCAGGTGTCGAGCACGTCGGGGTCGCGCGTGAGCTTCGCGCCGCCCGCCTTGGCGCGCGCCTCGGCCTCGGTGCGCGCGACATAGGCATTGCCTCGGTCGTCGTACCAGGCCGGGATCTGGTGGCCCCACCACAGCTGCCGCGAGATGCACCAGTCCTGGATGTTGCGCATCCACTGGTAGTAGGTGTTGACCCAGTTGCCCGGGACGAATCTCACCTCGCCGCGCTCGACCGCCTCGATCGCGACCTGCGCGATGGATTTCCCCGGGTGCGGCGCGCCTTGCGGCGCGGGCCTGGACATGGCGACGAACCACTGGTCGGTGAGCAGCGGCTCGACCGCCGCGCCGGTGCGGCCGCAGCGCGGCACCACCATGCGGTGCGGCTTCACCGCCTCGAGCAGCCCCTGCGCCTTGAGATCCTCCACGATGCGCTTTCTCGCCTCGTAGCGATCAAGGCCCCGGTAGGCCGCCGGGCCGTTGTCGTTGATCTTCGCTTCCAGCGTGAAGATGTTGATCGTCTCGAGCCGGTGGCGCTGCCCGACCTGCCAGTCGTTGAAGTCGTGCGCCGGGGTCACCTTGACGCAGCCGGTGCCGAATTCGCGGTCGACCGCCTCGTCGGCGATCACGGGGATCGAGCGGCCGGTGAGCGGCAGCTCGACGCGCTTTCCGATGTACGCCCGGTAGCGCTCGTCCTCCGGGTGCACCATCACCGCGACGTCGCCGAGCATGGTCTCGGGGCGAGTGGTCGCCACCGTGACGCTGAAGCCCGCGCCCGGGTAGCGGATCAGCCACAGGCTGCCGTCCTCCTCCTCGCTCTCCACCTCGAGGTCGGAGACCGCGGTGAGCAGCACCGGGTCCCAGTTCACCAGCCGCTTGCCGCGGTAGACCAGGCCCTGCTCGTAGAGGCGCACGAAGGTCTCGACCACCACCGCCGAGAGCTTCTCGTCCATGGTGAAGTACTCGCGCTTCCAGTCGCACGAGTCCCCGAGGCGCCGCATCTGCTGCGTGATGGTCGAGCCCGACTGCCGCTTCCACTGCCAGACGCGCTCGATGAAGGCCTCGCGGCCGAGCTGCTCGCGCGAAGCGCCCTGCGCCTCGAGCTGGCGCTCGACCACGATTTGCGTCGCGATTCCCGCGTGGTCGGTGCCCGGCAGCCAGAGCGCGTTGTGGCCGCGCATGCGGTGGTAGCGCGTCAGCGCGTCCATGATGGTCTGGTTGAACGCGTGCCCCATGTGCAGCGTGCCGGTGACGTTGGGCGGCGGCAGCTGGATGCAGAACGACGGTCGCCCCGGAGCGGCGCCGGCGGCGAACCAGCCCGCGGCTTCCCAGCGCGCGTAGGTCGCCTGCTCGACCGCCTGCGGGTCGAAGCTCTTCGCGAGGCTCATGTCAGGGCTTGCGCGGCGCCTTGCCGTGCGCCGAGAGTGCGTGCGTCACCGCCTCGCGCACCGCGCGCCGCATTTCGCGCTCGAGCTCGGCGCGCAGCGCGCCGAACCGGCGGTCCAGCTCCGGTGCGAGGCGCGCGATCAGCGCGCGCTCGATGTCCGCGGCAAGCGCGTCGCCGCGCGCGTCGAAGGGCGCCTGCGCCGCGGCGTCGGGCTCGATCACCTCGGTGAGCACCGGCACCTCCTCGCGCACCTCTTCCTGGCGGCGGCGCAGCAGCGCGTCGACGCGCTCGATGAGGCGGTTGCTTTCCTTCTCCGTCATGCCGCATCCTTGGCGAGGTCGTGGTTGCGGATGGCGTAGCCGCGCTCGCGGTACCAGGCGTAGCGCGCGCGCGCCTCGCGGCGCTCGTCCTCGTCCTGCGACACCACCTCCAGCAGCCTCTCGAAGCGCTCGAAGAAGGGCGGGCTCTCGACGGCGAGGTTGAGCAGCAGATCGCACCCGGGCGGCGACTCGGCGTCGCGCGCGATCAGCACCGGCGTCTCGGCCGCCGCGGCATCGTCGGCAAAGCAGTGCGGCACGAAGGCGATCGCCGGCCAGGTCCAGAGCATGCGGTCGATGCGCTGCGCAAGCTCGGTCTGCGGCGCGTAGACGAGCAGGCGCTTGCCCTGCGCCAGCGCCTTGCCCGCCAACCGGCACGCGACCTGCATCCGGTCGGCGGCGTTGAAGTAGAAGTCGATCGTCGTCAAGGCGTCTTCAGCGCCGGGCGCCCGCGCCCTTCAGCGCGATGCGCACCAGCAGCGGCACCGGCCTGCCCGTCGAGCCCTTCTCGCGCCCGCTCTTCCACGCCGTGCCCGCGATGTCCAGGTGCGCCCAGCGCAGCTTCTTGGCGAAGCGCGAGAGAAAACATGCCGCGGTGACGCTGCCGGCGGGGCGGCCGCCGACGTTCGCCATGTCGGCGAAGTTGGAGCGCAGCTGCTCCTGGTAGTCCTCCCACAGCGGCATCTGCCAGACGCGGTCCCAGGACTCATCGCCTGCGGCGCGGATCTGGTCCGCGAGCCTCTGGTCGTTGGCGAACAGGCCGGTGGCCACGTGGCCGAGCGCGATCACGCAGGCGCCGGTGAGGGTGGCGATGTCCACCACCGCGTGCGGCTGGAAGCGCTCGGCGTAGGTGAGCGCATCGCACAGGATCAGGCGCCCCTCGGCATCGGTGTTCAGGATCTCGACCGTCTGCCCGGAGAGGCTCTTGACGATGTCGCCGGGGCGCGAGGCGGCGCCGCCGGGCATGTTCTCGCACGCCGGCACCAGGCCCACCACGTTCACCGGCGCGCGCATGCCGGCGAGCGCGCGCAAGCTCCCGAGCACGCTTGCCGCGCCCGACATGTCGTACTTCATCTCGTCCATCTCGGGCGCGGGCTTGAGCGAGATGCCGCCGGTGTCGAAAGTGATGCCCTTGCCGACGAGCACGAGCGGGGGCCTGCTCTTCGCCGCGCCGGCGTAGCGCAGCACGATGAACTTGGGCGGCTGGTGCGAGCCGCGCGTCACCGCGAGCAGGGCCCCCATGCCCAGGCGCTCCATGTCGCGGCGCTCGAGCACCTCGAGGCCGAGCCTGAACTGGCGCGCGAGCTTGCGCGCTTCTTCGGCGAGGTAGGTGGGGGTGCAGATGTTGGGCGGGAGGTTCCCCAGCCTGCGCGCGAGATCGGCGCCATCGGCGGTCGCGGCCGCCTCCTTCACCGCAGCCTGCGCCTGCAGGGTCACCGGGCCGCTCTCCAGCGCGAGCGTCACGGCGGCGAGCGCCGGTTGCGGCGGCTTCTTATGCGTCTTCAGCTCATCGAACCGGTAGAAAACTTCGCGCAACGCGAGCACCGCCTGGCGCACCGTCCAGGGCAGCCCCCGGCCCGAGACCGCCAGGTCCGCCGGATAGAGCACCGCGTCCTTCGCGCCCAGATCCTTGAGCGCGCTCGCAGCGCCGCGCAGCGCGTCGCGCAGCGCCGCGACGCCGTATTCCTTGCGCTCGCCCAGGCCCACGAGCAGCACGCGCTCGACGGCGAGGCCCGGCACGCGCTGCAGGAGCAGCGTCGCGCCCGCCTTCGCCGAGAGGTCGCCGAGCGCGAGCGCGCGCCGCAGCGCGCCCGCCGCGGCGCGATCGGCGCGCCGCGCGGAGCGCGTGAGCGTCGCGCCGTCGCGCGCCTCGCCGCGGAACACGCCGAGCACGAGACAGCCCGCCTTCGCCTTCTCCGGGGCCACGCTCCTTATGCTAAATTGCACCGCGCTCTCCCTCGTGTTTTCATGGCGGGCGAATGATCGCACGATTCCCCCGGCGCCGGAACCGGAGCCTGGCACCTCGATGATCTTTCAACGCGCGCTGCTGCGGGAGTTCGCCAGCCTCGCGGTGGCGGTCTTCCTGACGCTGTTCCTGATCGCGCTCACGACGCGCCTCATCCGGCTGCTCGGGCAGGCCGCGGGCGGCAAGATTCCCTCGGACGCGGTGGTCGCGTTCCTCGGCTTTTTCTCGCTCAGCGTGCTGCCGGTGCTGCTGTCGCTGACGCTGTTCATCACGGTGCTGCTCGCGCTCACGCGCAGCTTCCGCGATTCCGAGATGGCGATCTGGTTCAGCTCGGGCGTGTCGGTCGCGGCGTGGCTGCGCCCGGTGCTCAGGTTCGCGCTGCCGCTGGTGGCGGTGATCGCGGCAATGACGTTCTTCCTAACGCCGTGGGCGGCGCAGATGGCCGAGCAGTACCGCAGCCGCATGGACGCGCGCGACGACCTGGCGCGCGTCGAGCCGGGCGCGTTCGCCGAGTCGCGCGGCAAGCGCGGGGTGTTCTTCGTCGAGTCGGTGGCGGGGGACAAGGAGTCGGTGCAGAACGTGTTCGTCAGCACCACGCAGCACGGTCGCACCGGGGTGATGGTGAGCCAGCGCGGCTACGCGCACACCGCCGAGAACGGCGACCGCTTCGTGGTGATGATCAATGGCCGGCGCTACGAGGGCACGCCGGGGCAGGCCGACTTCAGCAGCATGGAGTTCGACCGCTACGCGATCCGCATCGAGCGGCGCGAGGGCGACGAGCCGCAGGCCTCGCACAAGAGCCTGTCGACGCTGGCGCTGGTGGAGAACCCGACGCGGCAGAACCTGGGCGAGCTTTGCTGGCGCATCGGCGTGCCGGCTTCGGCGCTGGTCCTCGCGCTGCTCGCGGTGCCGCTCAGCTTCGTCAACCCGCGCGCCGGGCAGTCGGTCAACCTGCTGTTCGCGCTGCTCGTGTACATGGTGTATTCGAACCTGCTGTCGGTGAGCCAGGCGCGCGTGGCGCAGGGCAGGCTCGAGTTCGGCCTCGGCTGGTGGCTGGTGCACGGCGCGATGCTCGCGGTGCTGGCGGCGATGTTCGTGCACCGCATGGGCTGGCTGCGCCGCCTGCCGCCCGAGCGATGAAGCTGCCCACGCTCGAGCGCTACCTCGCGCGGCAGGTCTACGCCGCGGTCGGCTTCGTGCTGCTCGGGTTCCTCGCGCTGTTCGCGTTCTTCGACCTGATCGGCGAGCTGCGCGACCTCGGCAACGGCAACTACAACCTGCAGCGCATCTTCACCGTGGTGCTGCTGTGGGTGCCGTCGCACGCCTACGAGCTGCTTCCCATCGCGGTGCTGATCGGCACGCTCTACGTGCTGGCGCACCTGTCGAGCAACTCGGAATACACGGTGATGCGGGCCGCGGGCCTGTCGCCGCTGCGCGCGGCGAAGGCGCTCGCCAAGGTGGGGGCGGCATTCGCCGTCGCCACCTTCGTCGTCGGCGAGTGGGTGGCGCCCTTCAGCGAGGAGACCGCGCAGCAGGTGCGCATGCGCGCCATGCACTCGCTGATCGGCGGCCAGGAGCTGCGCTCGGGGCTGTGGCTCAAGGACGGGCGCTCGTTCATCAACGTGCGCGAGGCGCGCGAGCCGCATCGCCTCGCCGGCGTGCGCATCTACGAGTTCGACGCCGAGCACCGGCTGCAGCAGTTGAGCGAAGCGGCGCGCGCCGAGTATGCCGGCAACGGCACCTGGCGCCTGAGCGAGGTGGCGCAGACGCGCTTCGGCGCCGATGGCCCGGGCACGCAGCGGCTGGGCGAGGCCGAATGGCGCACCGCGGTCAATCCGGAGCTGCTCAGCGTGCTGATCGTCGTGCCCGAGCGCATGTCGGCGTGGAAGCTGTTCAAGTACACCGAGCACCTCGCAGGCAACCGGCAGAAGACCGGGCGCTACGAGATCGCGCTGTGGAAGAAGCTCTTCTACCCGCTCGCCGCGCTGGTGATGATGGCGCTCGCGCTGCCGTTCGCCTACATGCACGCGCGCTCGGGCATGGTCGGCGTCAAGGTGTTCTTCGGCATCCTGCTCGGCATCCTCTTCCACATGATCAACAGCCTGTTCTCGCACATCGGGCTGCTGCAGGCCTGGCCGCCGGTCGCGGCGGCGGCGCTTCCCGGGCTGCTGTTCCTCGCCACCGCCACGCTGATGATGGTCTGGATCGAGCGCGTGCGGCCGGCGGTGGTGCGGCTGCTCGGCCGCTAGTTGTTCCTGTCGTTCCCGCGAACGCGGGGACTTACCAGCTCGAGCCGCGTGCCCGCGAGCCTGTCGTGCAGGAACTGCCGGTCGCGGTCCACCAGCGCCCATCCGAGGCCCGCGCCCGCCACCGCGAGCGAGGCGAAGGCGAGCCACGGGTTGCGGTGCGCGAACGCAGCGACGACCGCCGAGAAGAAGGCGCCCAGCAGCACGCAGGCGTAGGCGAAGCGCAGCAGCGCTTTCGCCGGCGGCACGCGCCGCTTTCCGGGCGCGACGAGCCGGATGCGCCAGGTTTTCATCGCGAGCGTCTGGCCGCCGCGCAGCCAGCACCACAGGAAGTAGGCGGCGAAAACCGCGAGCAGGAACACCTGCAGCGCAAGGCGCAGCGCGCCGGTCGCCTCGCGGCCGCCGCTCGCGAAGAAGAACGCCCACGCGGCGGCAAAGCCGATCGCGAACAACAACAGCGCTTCGTACAGCATGCTCGCCAGGCGCCGCGCGATGCTCGGCGCCGGCGGCCACGCCTCCGGCGCCGCGCTCGGCTCGCCGCTCACAGGCTCGGCGGGTAGGGCGGGGCCGCTGGCTGCCGCGGCTTTGGCGCCGGCGCCCGGCGCTTGCGCTCGCCGGCGCGCGTGTCGGCCGGCGGCACGTCGTACATGCGCCGCTCGTGCGCCGGCAGCGCCTGGTATTCGGCCCAGAGCTGGCGCAGGTCCTGCTTCTTCTCCGGCGGCAGGCTGCCGAGGTTGCGGTACTTCGCGCGCGCCTCGCTGCGCTGCTCGGGCGTGAGCTGCGCCCAGGCCTGCATGCGGCGCTGCACGCGCGCCTGCTCCTCGGGCTTCATCGTCGGGTAGCGCTTGGCGATGCCCAGCCACTTGCGCCGCCGGTCGGGCTCGATCTTCTGCCAGTCCTGCTTGAGCGGCGCGAGGATCTGCTGCTGGTCGGCGGTAAGCTCGGCCCATTGCGGGCCGGGGGATTTCTTCGCCGGCGGCGCGGCCGCCGCGGCCAGCGTGAACGCGGCCAGCGCCGCGGCGAGCGCCGCGCGCGCGGCAACGGCTGCGGCGCGCGTCAGCGCGCGGCGCGCTTCTTCAGCCACGCTTCGAAGCCCTTGTCGAGGTAGGCGTCGATCGGCAGGTCGTCGGTGAGCAGCTGCGCGTCAATCTCCTCGAGCTCGGCGACGCGCTGGTTGCGCTCCCAGACGTAGATCCCGGCGATGCAGGCCATCGCCAGCAGCGCCGGCAGCAGCAGTCGCAGCGCGAAGCCGCCGTACCCGCCGAAGCGCCCGACCACGTTGTCGGCCCAGGCGAACGCGGGCTCGGTCTCGACCTTGCGGCGCTCGAGCGCGCGCTCGCGCGCCGCGCGCAGCCGCTCGAGCACGTGCGGCTCGAGCTGCAGCCCCTGGTTCAGGATGTGGCGGACCTTATTGCCGAATTGCTGCTCGTTCATGGCTGTATCTCCGGCGTCGCCAGCGCTCAAAGCGTAATGCCGCGCGCGCGAAGCGCGCTCGCGAGCGCGTGCGCCGCCCGGGAGCAGTGGGTCTTCACGCTGCCCTCGGAGCAACCCATCACCCTCGCGGTCTCCGCGACGTCCAGTTCGTCCCAATAACGCATCATGAACGCCTCGCGTTGACGGGGCGGCAGCTTCATGACCTCATCGTGAATGATTTCAAGCACTTGCGACTTCTCCAGCTGCGCGGTGGGCTCCTCGACCCGATTCGACCCCCCCGCCGCCTGCAAAGTTTCCAGCGGGTCGTGGTCCTCGTCCTCGGCATGCCGCGGCCCGAGCGAGGACAGCAGCGTCATCCACAGCGACCTCACCTTCGAGCGCCGGTAGTAGTCGCGGATCGCGTTCTGCAGGATGCGCTGGAACAGCGGCCCCAGCTCGGCCGGGGCCCGGTCGCCGTAGCGCTCGGCAAGCCGCAGCATCGCGTCCTGGACGATGTCGAGCGCCGCTTCCTCGTCGCGGACGGCGAACACCGCCTGCTTGAAGGCGCGCCGCTCGACGCTCTCGAGGAACGCCGATAGCTCGCTGCGCGATGCCAGGTGCTGTGCCCTCTTGTGCGCGGTTGGGTGGGGGCCTGCGAATCAGCGGCGCATGTTACCAAAGCGCCCTTGGAAAACCCCTGCGCGCGTCTTGACCGCATCGCAGCAAGTCTCTAATCTTCAAGGTTTTCCGAGCGTTGGGCGCATTGCCATGGACCGCGTCAAGACCCAGGAGCTCACGGGCGCCGAGATCGTCATCCGCTGCCTCCAGGAGGAGAAGGTGGAGTACGTCTTCGGCTACCCCGGCGGCGCGGTGCTGTTTATCTACGACGAGCTGTTCAAGCAGGACAAGGTGCGCCACGTGCTGGTGCGCCACGAGCAGGGCGCAGCGCACGCCGCCGACGGCTACTCGCGCTCCTCGAACAAGGTGGGCGTGTGCCTGGTCACCTCTGGCCCCGGCCTGACCAACGCGGTGACGGGGATCGCCACCGCGTACATGGACTCGATCCCGATGGTGATCCTCTCCGGCCAGGTGCCGACGCACGCCATCGGGCAGGACGCGTTCCAGGAGTGCGATGCCGTGGGCATCACTCGCCCCTGCGTGAAGCACAACTACCTGGTGAAGGACGTCAGGGAACTCGCCGCGACCATCAAGAAGGCGTTCTACCTTGCCAGCACGGGGCGCCCCGGGCCGGTGCTGGTGGACATCCCGAAGGACATCACGGCGCAGCGCTGCGAGTTTCACTACCCGGAGACGATCTCGCTGCGCTCCTACAACCCGGTGCGCAAGGGCCACGCCGGCCAGATCAAGAAGGCGTTGCAGCTTCTGCTGGAGGCGAAGCGCCCGATGGTCTACACCGGTGGCGGGGTGGTCCTTTCGGATGCGGCGCCGCAGCTGCGCGAGTTCGTGAGGCTGCTCGGCTTCCCCTGCACCAGCACCCTGATGGGCCTCGGCGCCTACCCCGGCACCGATCCCCAGTTCCTCGGCATGCTCGGGATGCACGGCACCTACGAGGCCAACATGGCGATGCAGCACTGCGACGTGCTGCTCGCGGTGGGTGCGCGGTTCGACGACCGCGTCATCGGCAACCCGGAGCACTTCGCGCAGAACCCGCGCAAGATCATCCACGTGGACATCGACCCCTCGTCGATCTCCAAGCGCGTCAGGGTGGACGTGCCGATCGTCGGCCACGTGCCCGACGTGCTGGAGGACCTGCTCAGGCTCGTCAAGGCGGGCAAGCAGCGCCCGGGGCCCGAGGCGCTCGAGGCGTGGTGGGCGCAGATCAACGCGTGGCGCGCGCGCGACTGCCTCAAGTACGACCGCAATTCCAAGATCATCAAGCCGCAGTTCGTGCTGGAGAAGCTCTACGAGGTCACCGGCGGCAAGGCGATCGTCACCTCCGACGTCGGCCAGCACCAGATGTGGGCGGCGCAGTTCTACAAGTTCGACCGGCCGCGGCAGTGGATCAACTCGGGGGGGCTGGGCACCATGGGATTCGGCCTGCCGGCGGCGATGGGCGCCAAGCTCGCCAACCCCGAGGCCGCGGTCGCCTGCGTGACCGGCGAATCGTCTATCCAGATGTGCCTGCAGGAGCTCTCGACCTGCAAGCAGTACCGGCTGCCGATCAAGATCATCAACCTGAACAACAAGTACATGGGGATGGTGCGCCAGTGGCAGCAGTTCTTCCACGGCAACCGCTATTCCGAGTCGTACATGAATGCGCTGCCCGACTTCGTCAAGCTCGCCGAAGGCTACGGCCACAGCGGCATGCTGATCGACAAGCCCGCCGACGTGGAGCCCGCGCTGCGCGAGGCCTTCAAGCGCAAGAACGACCTCATGTTCCTCGACTTCATCACCGACCAGGCGGAAAACGTCTACCCGATGGTGCCCGGCGGCAAGGGCATCACCGAGATGATCCTGGCCGAGGATTTGTGAACGGTTTTTCCGGACGTTTTGCGCTGCGGTGCGGCAGGAACTGCCGCTCCGCAGCGCGT
>CAZVHU010000064.1:0-17468 GCA_964627075.1 uncultured Enterobacteriaceae bacterium
TCGCGCATCCGCAAGGAGACCATCGCGGCGGAGGACATCCTGCACGACCTCGGCGCGTTCTCGATGATGTCGTCGGACTCGCAGGCCATGGGCCGCGTCGGCGAGGTGATCATCCGCACCTGGCAGACCGCGCACAAGATGAAGGTGCAGCGCGGCAGCCTCGAGGGCGACCCGAAGGCGCACGACAACGCGCGCGTCAAGCGCTACGTCGCCAAGTACACGATCAACCCGGCGATCGCGCACGGCATCTCGCACGCGGTGGGCTCGATCGAGTCAGGCAAGCTCGCCGATCTCGTGCTGTGGAAGCCCGCGTTCTTCGGCGTGAAGCCCTCGCTCGTGCTCAAAGGAGGCGCGATCGCGGCCGCCGCGATGGGCGACCCGAACGCCTCGATCCCGACGCCGCAGCCGGTGCACTACAGGCCGATGTTCGCTTCGTTCGGCAAGGCGCCGCGCAGCACCTCGGTGACCTTCGTATCGAAGGCCTTCCTCGAGGGCAGCGGCGCGCAGAGGATGAGTCTTCGAACGCTCGTGCCGGTGAAGAACATCCGCGGGATCGGCAAGAAGGACATGATCCACAACGGCTGGCTGCCGGAGATCGCGGTGGACCCGGAGACCTACGAGGTGCGTGCCGACGGCGAGCTGCTCGCCTGCGAGCCGGCGAGGGTGCTGCCGATGGCGCAGCGGTACTTCCTTTTCTGATGCTGCAGATCAAGTCCAAGCTCAAGGCCGCGCGCGGCGCCTACAAGATCGAGGTGCGCGGCGAGCTCAAGCTCCCCTTCGAGCAGCGGCAGAAGTCGCGCCTGCACGCGCGCCTCGCCTCGGGCGAGGAGGTGGCGCTGGTGCTGCCGCGCGGCGAGGTGCTGCGCGGCGGCGACCTCGTCACCGCCTCCGATGGCCGCGTGATCGAGGTGATCGCAGCGCCGGAGAAAGTGCTGCACGTCGAGTGCGCGAGCGCGGCCGGGCTCGCGCGCGCCGCCTACCACCTCGGCAACCGCCATGTGCCGGTGCAGGTGGGCGAGGGTTTCCTGCGCATCGCGGAGGACCACGTCCTCGAGGAGATGCTCAAGGGCCTGGGCGCGAAGGTGCGGCGCATGGAAGCGCCTTTCGAGCCCGAGGCGGGCGCCTACAGCGGCGGCCACCGCCACGACGAGATGGGCCACGGCGGAAGAATCCACGAATTCGGCGAGCACGAGCACGGCCCCTCGCACGAGCATGCGCACGGTCACGACCACGACCACGAGCACTGCGACCACCCGCACCACCATCACGGTCACAAGCATGAGCACTGAGCGCCTCGCGCGGCTGCTGCAGCTTGCGAGCCCCGCGCTGCCGGTGGGCGGCTACAGCTACTCGGGCGGCCTGGAGGCGGCGGTCGAGGCGGGCATCGTGCGCGACGCGGCGAGCGCCCAGGCCTGGATCGGCGACGTGCTCGCGCATTCGGTCGCGCGCATGGAGGCGCCGGTTGTGCTTCGCCTGTGCGCGGCCGGCGCCGATGCCACGCGCTGGAACGAGCTGTTCCTCGCGAGCCGCGAGAGCGCCGAGCTGCGCGCCGAGAGCGTGCAGATGGGCTACTCGCTCAACCGGCTGCTCCCCGAGCTGGGCGTCGGGCCGCTCGCGCTCGAGGAGCCGTCCTACCCGGCGGCGTTCGCGCATGCCGCGCGCGCCTGGGGCCTTGCGCCGCGCGCGGCGCTCGTCGCCTACCTGTGGGCGTGGCTCGAGAACCAGGTGATGGCGGCGCTGAAGGCGGTGCCGCTCGGACAGACCGAAGGGCAGAAGATGCTCCTTGCGCTCGGCGCAAGGCTCGATGCGATCGCCGATGAAGCGGCGGCGCTGGAAGACGACGAGCTCGCCAACTTCACGCCGGGGCTCGCGCTCCTCTCGGCGAGGCACGAAACGCAGTATTCGCGCCTGTTCCGCTCATGACGCTTCGCATCGAGGCGAAGAATGCCGGACCCTTGAGGGTCGGCGTGGGCGGCCCCGTGGGCTCGGGAAAGACGGCGCTGACGCTCGCGCTGTGCCGCGCCTTGCGCGAGCGCTACGACATCGCGGTGGTCACCAACGACATCTACACCGAGGAGGACGCGCAGTTCCTGGTGCGCAACGAGGCGCTCGCGCCCGAGCGCATCATCGGCGTCGAGACCGGCGGCTGCCCGCACACCGCGATCCGCGAGGACGCCTCGATCAACCTGGAGGCGGTGGCGCGGCTCAACCGCCGCTTCCCGGCGCTCGACCTGATCATGATCGAGTCGGGCGGCGACAACCTCGCCGCCACCTTCAGCCCGGAGCTCTCGGACCTCACGCTCTACGTGATCGACGTCGCCGCGGGCGACAAGATTCCGAGAAAGGGCGGCCCCGGCATCACCAAGTCGGACCTGCTGGTGATCAACAAGATCGACCTCGCGCCGCTGGTGGGCGCATCGCTCGAGGTAATGGCGCGCGACGCGAAGCGCATGCGCGGCGAGCGGCCGTTCGTGTTCACCAACCTCAAGACCGGGGAAGGCCTCTCCGCGGTCATCAAGTTCATCGAAACGGAAGGAATGCTATGCAGCGCGCAGCCCTCGTGACCGTCCTCGCATCCTGGCAAGCGCTCGCACACGAGGGCCACGGCGCGCCGGCGGTGCATCTGCACGGGTGGGAATACGCGCTGCTTGCGGCCGGGATCGCGGCCGTGATCGCTTGGCTGGCGAAGCGCTGAGTCCGCGGCCCGCAGGGGCCGTGCGCGACGCCTCGCTGCCAATCGTCGACGCGCACCACCACCTCTGGGACCTCTCGAAGGGGCCGCTCTACTACCCGTGGCTCGAGGACCCCGAGCCGCACGAGTTCTTCCTCGGCGAGTATTCGAGCCTCAGGCGCGACTACCTGCCGGGCGACTACCGGCGCGACGCGGCGGGGCATGATGTGGTGGCGACCGTCCACGTAGAGGCCGAGTGCAGCCGCGAGCAGCAGGTCGCCGAGACGCGCTGGCTCACGGAGATGAATGCGCGCCACGGCATGCCGAACGCGATCGTGGCGCACGCCTGGTTCCACACGCCCGACGCGGAGCGAATCCTCGCGCAGCAGGCGCAATTCCCGCTCGTGCGCGGCATCCGCTCCAAGCCCGTCACCGCGAGAACGCCCGGCGAAATGCGGCCCGCCGGCCCGGGCAGCATGCAGGACACGAAATGGCTCGCAGGCTACCGGCTGCTGCGCAAATACGGCCTGTCGTGGGACCTGCGCGTGCCGACCTGGCACCTCGAGGAGGCGGCGGCGGTGACGCGCGCCAACCCCGACATTCCCGTGGTGCTCAACCACACCGGCTTTCCGTGGGACCGCAGCGAGGCGGGCCTGGCGATGTGGCGCCGCGGCATGCGCGGGCTCGCCGCGTGCGCGCACGTCTGCTGCAAGCTCTCGTGCCTGCTGCTGCGCGACGGGCCTTGGAACTACGAGGCGAACCGCGCCATCGTGCTCGAGGCGATCGAGATCTTCGGCATCGAGCGCTGCATGTTCGCCTCGAACTTCCCGGTGGACGGCCTGCGCGTGCCCTATGGCACGATGTTCGACGACTTCAAGCGCATGACCGCGGGATTTTCGGCGGGCGAGCGCCGCGGACTATTTCACGACAACGCCGCCCGCTTCTACCGGCTTCAGGCCGCGGCGTAGAGCCTGTTCGCCTCCTCGAAGTAGCGCATCGCGCGCTCGGCATCGTAGCGGCCCTCCTCGAGCGTCTCCGGGTCCCACTCGCTTCGCTCGGCGCCAAAGAAGTCGCCGCCGTAGACGTGCAGCGCGCCGGTGAGACGCGCGATCGGGTTGGTCACCGAGTGGATGATGTCGCGCCCGAGCGGCGCGGCGTCCTTCACCGAGAGCTCCTTCGCGCCCGCGGCCTCGATGCGGCCGCCCGCCGCGCCCGGAATGCGGCGCCAGAAGATGTTGTCCTCGCGCCCGGTGTAGACGCCGATCACCGCCCACATGTTGTGGTTGTGGGGAAACAACGTCATGCGCGGCGCCCAGACGAGGTTGAGCACCGTGAGCGTGGGCGAGCGGTAGAGCGTGATCACCTCGGCGCGCTTCGGCTCGCCTAGGCCCGCGAGCACCGCCGCCGGCTCAAAGACCGCGCGCGCCACCACCTCGCGCACCAGCTTGTAGCTGGGATCGGCCGCGACCGCCGCGCGGCACTCCTCTACGAATCGCTGCGGGTCGAACATGGCGCCTCCTCGGGGAGGCGCCGAGTTTAACCCGCTTGCGCCGCGATGGGCTTTGCGGGCGCGGCGTGCTCCGCGGGCCGGCTGAGCTGCGCCGGCGGCGCGACGTGGCGCGGCAGCGCAGGCGTCGCCGAGCGCTCGAGCACGCTGATCTCCCCAGAGAGCTCGGCGCCTTCCTCGACCTTGATGCGCGCGTAGCGGATCTTCCCGGACACCTTGCCGGTGGCGTGCAGGATGAGCTGCTTGCGCACCGTCAGCTCGCCCTCCACGCGGCCGTGGATCTCGGCGACGTCCACCGCCACCGTGCCGCTGAAGGTGCCGCTTGGCGCCACCTGCATCTGGCGCGCGTCGAGCGTCGCCTCGATGCGGCCCTCGACCACCAGCGTGTCGCAGTCGGCCACCTCGACGCCCTTCATCTTGATGTCGGGGCCGACGATCAGCTTCGCCTCCTTGCGCTCCTCGCCCTTGTCCTTTTCCGCGTGCGCGGCCGCGGGTACCGGCGCCGCGGCAGGGGCAGGCTCGTGCTGCGGCTGCGGCGCCGGCCGGCCGGCGCGGAAAAAGCTGTCGTTGCTGCGCTGGAAAAGGCCGTCTTTCTGGAGCATGGTGGTCCCTTGGGTGGTCGATGCAGGAACCCGACTCATGCACGTTGCGTGCCGGGTACTCAGGCGAATGAAATCAGGGGCTTGAGCGCCGCACCGGCGCGCGCGGCGTCGCCCCGGAACGACAAAAAATCCCGATCCGGAGCCGTCCCCGCCAACGCGGGGAGCCGGTTACGGCGCGAACTCCCGCAGCACGCGCCCGGGCAGGCGGTCGAGCGGGCGGCCGCCCTTTTCGTCCGCGACGCGCGCGCCGTTCACCCACACGCCGTGCACGCCGATCGCGGGCGTGGTGAGGCGCGCGCCGTTCGCCGGCAGGTCGCGCACGCGCTGCTTCGGGCCGCGGTTCACCGTCGCCGGGTCGAAGAGCAGCAGGTCCGCCGCGTAGCCGGCTCTCAGCGCGCCGCGCCCGGGAATGCCGAACACGCCCGCCGGGAGTCCCGAGAGCTGGCGCGCAGCTTCGGCGAGCGTGAGCACATTCAAATCGCGCACCCAGTGGCCGAGCAGGTGCAGCCCGAAGCCCGCGTCGTTGAAGAACGTGAGGTGCGCGCCCGCGTCCGAGAGCGACACCATCGCCGCCGGGTGGCGCAGCATTTCGCCCACCGCGCGCTCGTCCGAGTTCAGCAGCAGCGCCGTGAACACCGTGTCGAGGTCCTCGGCGAGCGCGAGGTCGAGCATGAAGGAAAGCGGGTCGGCGCCCGCCTCGCGCGCGAGCTCCGCGATCGAGCGCTGCTCGCAGCGCCGGTGCTCGGGGCGCGTGGTCTCCACCACGACGACCTTGTCCCATTCGCCGTTGAAAAGCCGGAAGGTCGGCGGCAACGCGATCTCCGCGTTCACCGCGTCGCGGAAGGCTCGCTCGGCGAGCTTGGCGCGGTAGGCTTCGCCCTTCAGGCTCATCGCGGGTTTCCATGCCGCGAGCCCCTCGAAGGTGTAGGGCGAATGCAGGGTGAAGTCCATCGTCAGCGGGCAGCACGACACCGCGCCCGCCATGCGCCGGCCGCGCGCGTTGGCGTCGCGGATCGCGTCCAGGTCGTTGAACACCGTGCGCGGCGTGACGTTGCTGTGAAGCAGCGCCGCCACCACCACCGGGCGCGCGGACTCGGCGGCGAGCTCCTCGAGGAACGACATCTTCGTCTGCCCGCCCTTGGTGAGCATGAACACGCCGCGCCCGGCTTCCTTCAGGCACTCGACGAGCGCGCGCAGTTCCTTGTCCTCGGCCAGGCGCGAAGGCATCGGGATGCCGCCTTCGCCGTTGTGCGCAGGCGAGGTCGAGGTCGCGAAGCCGACCGCTCCCGCCCGCATGCCGTCGAGCACCAGCGCGCGCATCGCTGCGATCTCGGCGTCGGTGGCGGCGCGCTTCGGGGCGTCCGCTCCCATCACGAAGGTGCGCACCGAGGAGTGCCCCACGAATCCGGCGACGTTGAGCGCGACGCCCCGGCGCTCAAGCATCGCGAAATACTCGGGAACCGTCTGGAAGTCCCAACGGATTCCCGCGCGCAGGACGTCGAGCGCCATGCCCTCGACGTGCGTCAGGTTGCGCATCACCAGCTCGCGGTCCGCCGGGCGGCAGGGCGCGATGGTGAAGCCGCAGTTGCCGATGATCGCCGTGGTGACGCCGAGCGCGGGCGAGGGCGAGGCAAATGGGTCCCAGGTGAGCTGCGCGTCGTAGTGCGTGTGGTTGTCGATGATGCCGGGCATCAGCGCGAGACCTTCGGCGTCCAGCGTTTCGCGCGCGGCGCCCACGCCGCGGCCGATCGCCGCAATGCGCCCGTCAGCGACCGCGAGGTCCCCGTGGACGGGCGCGCCGCCCAGCCCGTCGAGCAGGAGGGCGTTTCGAATCGCGAGGTCGTGCATGTCCCTATACTAGCGCCGCCATGGAGCCATTCGAACTGAAAGGCAAAACAGCGCTCGTCACCGGCGCCGCGCGCGGCATCGGCAAGGCGACCGCCGAGCTCTTCGAGCGCGCCGGCGCGAAGGTGGCGCGCTTGGACCTGGAAACCGCGCCGGGGATCATCGTGGCCGATGTCTCGGACGAGGCGCAGATCGAGCGTGCGTTCGCGGAAGCCGTGCGCCAGCTCGGCGGCCTCGACATCCTCGTCAACAACGCGGGCACCGCGGTGCGCAAGACCTCGCTCGACATCACCGCCGAGGAATGGGACAAGGTGCTGGATCTCAACCTGCGCGGGCTTTTCCTGTGCTCGCGCGTCGCGGCAGGAACGATGAAGGCGCGCGGCGGCGGCGCGATCGTCAACCTCGCCTCGATCATGGGGTTCTCGGGCGGGCTCTTCCCAAACCCGGCCTACCAGGCCTCGAAGGGCGGGGTGGTGAACCTGACGCGCGCAATGGCGCTCGAGTTCGCCCCCTTCAAGATCCGGGTGAACGCGGTGGCGCCGACTTTCGTGCGCACCGACCTGACCACGCCCCTCTTTACCAACCCGGAGGTGCTCAATGTCGTGATGGCGCACACGCCGCTCGGCGAGCTGCCGGGGGTGGACGACGTCGCGGCGGCGATCCTGTTTCTCGCCAGCCCCGCCGCGCGCTGCATCACCGGCGCCATCCTGCCGGTGGACTCGGGCTACCTCGCGCGCTAGGCGCGCATCGTGGCAAGCGCACGCACGCGGATCCAGTTGCGGCGGCTGGCGGCGGTCCTCGCCATCGCCTGCGTCGTGGCGCCTTTGTTCAACCTTCTGACGGGTGGCGCAACCCTCGGCTCGGCGGTCCAGGGGCTGGTGGACGGGGCGCTGATCACGCTGCTCGTCGGCGGCTACCTGCTCTTCGTGCGCGATGGCTGGGCGCGCCACTCGTTCCGGCGGTTCGGCTTCCTCACCGACCTCGTGCTGAGCAGCGCGATCGTGCTAGTCCTTTTCCTCGCAGGGCGCGCGGCTGGACAGATGGCGACGCACCTCGATCCCGCACGCTTCGCGGAGAGCTTCACAGATCCGCACCTGCTGGTGGCGCTGCCGTTCTTCGCGGTGATGGCGGTGGCGGTGCAGTTCGTGCTGCAGATGAACCGCATGATCGGTGCCAACGCGCTCGGCTACTTCATGGCTGGCGCCTACCAGCGACCCAGGGCCGAGGAGCGCGTGTTCCTGTTCATCGACCTCGAAGGCTCGACCGCGCTCGCCGAGCGGCTTGGAAGCGCGCGCTACTTCGAGCTGCTGCGGCGCTTCGTGGACGATCTCACCGACCCGGTGCTCGAGACCGGAGGCGAGATCCACCAGTACGCGGGCGACGAGGTGGTGATCACCTGGCCGATGGCGACGGGACTGCGCGACGGCAACTGCGTGCGCTGCTTCTTCGGCGTGCGCGATGCAGTCGATCGCGACGCGGCGCGCTACCGGCGTGCGTTCGGCGCCGTGCCGCGCTTTCGCGGCGGGCTGCACGGCGGCACCGTGACCGCGGGCGAGCTCGGCGATCTCAGGCAGCAAATCGTGTTCGTGGGCGACATCCTCAATACTGGCGCGCGCCTGCAGGAATACGCCAAGCGCGAGGGGTTGGAGCTCGTCGCCTCGGGGGCGCTGGTCGAGCGGCTGGCGTTGCCGCCCGGCATCGAGGCGCGGCGCCGCGGCGAGCTGGCGCTGCGCGGCAAGGAAGCGGTAGTCGCGGCCTACAGCCTGGCGCGATCCGGGGCCTGAGCCGGCCTTGCGCGTCGCCGCTTGACTTGTATTTAACAAACAAGTTAAATAAGGCATGGATCGGCTTTCCGCTACCTTCGCTGCGCTCGCCGACCCGACGCGGCGCGCGATCCTGGCGCGGCTGGCGCGGGGCGAGGCGAGCGTGGGCGACCTCGCGGCGCCCTTCGACATCTCGCTGCCCGCGGTGTCGCGCCACCTCAAGGTGCTCGAGCACGCCGGGCTCATCGAGCGCGAGGCCGACGCGCAGTGGCGCATGTGCCGACTGAAAGGGCGCGCGTTGCGCGAGGCGCACGGCTGGCTCGAGCGCTACCGCAGGTTCTGGGAGGAAAGCCTCGACCGCCTGGTCGAGTACCTGGAGAAGGGGGACAAGCGATGAACACCGCAGCCACGTTCGACCTCGTCATCAAGCGCTTCATCCGCGCGCCGCGCGAGAAGGTGTTCGACGCCTTCGTGATCCCCGAGCACGCCAAAAACTGGATGTGCCCGCGCGGCATGACCATGCCGGTGTGCGAACTCGACGTGCGCGTCGGCGGCAGGTACCGCGTGACGATGCGCGCGCGCGACGGCGAGCAGTTCGCCGCCGGCGGCGCCTACCGCGAGATCGCGCGCCCCCGGCGCCTGGTCTACACCTGGGCGTGGCAGGGCGAGGGCATGCCCAACGTGGAGACCCTGATCACGGTGACCTTCGCCGCGCGCGACGGCGGCACCGATCTCACGATGACGCAGACCGGCTTCCCGGACGGCGCGATGCGCGACTCGCACGAGGAAGGCTGGACCTCGTGCCTCAACCGCATGGCCGAGCGCGTGGACGCGGGCGGCCAGGCCGCGGTGGTGACGCTGATCGGCGATCCGCGCTCGAGCTACACGCGCACCGCGCGCATGGCGCTCGCCGAGAAGGGCGTCAAGTACACGCTAAAGTCCGCCGCGCCGCATGCGCCCGAGGTGCTGGCGGTGAGCCCGTTCGGGCGCATTCCGGTGTTCCGCGACGGGCCGATCGAGCTTTTCGAGACCAGCGCCATACTGCGCTACCTCGAGGAGGCGTTCCCCGGCCCGAGCCTGCTTCCGGGCAATATCCGCGACCGCGCGCGCTGCGAGCAGTGGGTGAGCGCGATCAACGCCTATGTGGACGGGCCGCTCATCCGCCGCTACGTGCTGCAGTACGTGTTCCCGAAGGGAGCGGACGGCAAGCCCGACCGCGGCGTGATCGACGCGTCGGTGAACGAGATGCCGGCGATCCTCGCCACGCTCGACAAGGCCTACGGCGGGCGCGAGTGGCTGGCCGGCAGAACGATGTCGATGGCCGACCTGTTCCTGGCGCCGATCATGTTCTACGTCGAGATGTTCCCCGAGGGCAAGGCGCTCGTGCCCAAGTACCCGAACCTCGTGCGCGGGCAGGCGGCGATCCGCGCGCGCGCGAGCTTCAAGGAGACGATGCCGCCGATCGGGGCTTGAGCGATGGCGAAGTTCTCCGGCAGGCACGACCCCGAGGCGCTCGCCGCGCGGCTGCGCGTGGCGCTCGGCGCGCGCAGGGGTCTTGCCGAGAAGAGGATGTTCGGCGGCATGTGCTTCCTGCTGCGCGGCAACATGCTATGCGGGACTGGAAAGCCGGGCTACATGTTCCGCGTGGGCAAGGAAGCGCACCGCGCCGCGCTCTCCCGCAAGGGTGCGAAGGCCATGCGCATCGACGGCCGCGCGTTCCAGGGCTTCATATGGGTCGATCCCGGCGAGTGCGGCGCTCGCGAGCTCAAGTCGTGGATCGCGCTCGCGGCCGGCTACGTCGCCACGCTTCCGGCGAAATCCGCGCGCTAGAATGGCGCGCGCCCTCGCTTTGGGGGCACCTGGCCTGCGGAGGGCAAGCATGAGAGTCGTCAGTTCCAAGTCTGCAGCCGCGAAAGCGCGCGAGCCGCGCACCGACAGCGCTGAATGGCGCATGCGCGTGGACCTCGCGGCGGCGCACCGCCTCGCCTACATGCACGGCTTCAGCGAGGGGATCTTCAACCACCTCACCTGCGCGGTGCCGGGGAAAAGCGACCGCTACCTGCAGATCCCGTTCGGCCTGCACTGGTCCGAGATCACCGCGAGCTGCTTCATGGAAGTGGGCTACGACGGCAAGCGGCTCAAGGGCGAGGGCGAGGTCGAGCAGTCGTGCTACGCGATCCACGCGCCGATCCACCGCGTGAACCCGGACGCGGTGTGCGTGATGCACACGCACATGCCTTTCGCATCGGCGCTTGCGCGGCTGGAAGACCAGACGATCAAGCCGATCGGCCAGACCGAGTGCGGCCTGATGAAGCACGTTGCCTACGACGAGCACTTCACCGGACCGGCGTTCGACCCGGCCGAGGGCGAACGGCTCGCGAAAGTGCTGGGGAAGAACAGGATCATGCTGATGGCGAACCACGGCGCGCTCACCGTAGGCAGGACGGTCGCCGAGGCCTACGACCTGCTGTATTACCTGGAGCGCGCGGCGCAGGTGCAGCTCTACGCGATGTGGACCGGCCAGAAGCTGCGGCCGCTGCCGCAATCGGTGATCGACCAGACCATGCGCACCATCGGCGGGCCGCAATACGGCGGCAAGCCGCACTGGGAGCACCACTTCGCGGCGTTGAAGCGCATGCTCGACCGGCGCGAGCCGGACTATTGCCTGTAGGGGGGTGCGCCGCGCGGCCGTCGGGGTCGTGCGGAGTTATCAGGCGGCCAGCAGGCCGGCCGCACTTGCCGCGCGGGCGAGCGGCGAATCGTTGGCAGCGAGCGTAATTCCCAACCGCTGCGCCAGTTCGAGGTCGGCGGCGTCGTAAGCGGATAGTCCGTGCCTGCGAGCGAGCGCGAGGAGCAACGCCGGCGAGGGTGGGGCGCATCGACGCGCACAACGAGCCTCGTCGCCTGGGCGACGATCTCATCCGCCAGTGGAGCGGCGAGAATCCTGCGGCGCTCCAGGACTGCCAGCGCATTCGCGAACTCGTAAGGCCATACCGAGGGCACGATCACTTCGTCCCTCGCGAGGCGCTTGCAGAGCCTGTCGGTGTAGGACGGGGCCTGGTTGCGCGAAAACCAGCCGATGACGACCGAGTTGTCCGCGACGAACGGCACTCATTCGCGGCCTTCCGCGATGACCTCCCGAAGCGAGACGCGCTTTGGGATCCTGACGCGCCGCGAGAGCGCGCGTATCTCCTTCAGCAGCAGCGCACGGCTGCGCCTGGTAGCGGGTGCAACGTTTACGATCTTCGCCACCGGTTTTCCGCGCCGGGTGAGAATCACTTCCTCTCCGGCCTCGGCTCGTTCAACGAGCTTCGAAAGCCGCGACTTTGCCTCGTAGATTCCGATGACCATGGCTGCCCGGGGGAGTAACTAGCTAGCCAGATGATTGCATGGCCGGTTCAATAGCCGGCGGAGAAGTCCACAAGGTGGCGCGGCGCCTCGCCGCGGCGCACGCGCTCGACGTTCTCCACGATCTTGGCGATCGCGGTGCGCGGCTCGGTGAGCGCCGCGACGTGCGGCGTCACGGTCACCTCCGGGTGGCGCCACAGCGGCGAATCGGCCGGCAGCGGCTCCGGGTCAAAGACGTCCAGATAGGCATGCGCGAGGTGCCCCGAGTCGAGCGCCGCGACCAGGTCCGGCGCCACGAGATGCGCGCCGCGCGCGACGTTGATCACGCAGCCGCCCTTGGGCATGCGCGCGAAGGCGCGCGCGTCCAGCACGCCGCGCGTCTGCGGCGTGAGCGGCAGCAGGCACACCAGCGCCTCGCTCGCCGCGAGCAGCTCATCGAGATCGGTGGTGCAGGCGATGCCCGGCAGCGCCTTCGGCCGCCTGCTCCAGCCGCGAACCTTGAAGCCGAGCGCCACGAGCTTTTCGCCGACATAGCCGCCGAGTTCGCCCAGGCCAAGCAGGCCGACCGTGCGATCCGAGGGCAGCAGCTGCTCGAGGCGCGACCATTTCGCTTCCCGCTGCATGCGCCGGTAGTAGTAGTGGTGCCGGTGCCAGTCGAGCACGTGCGCGAGCACCGTCTCGGCCATCGCGTGCACCATGCCGGGGTCGATGAGGCGCGCGAGCGGCACGTGGCGCGGCAGCTCGGGGTCCTCCACCAGCGTCTCGACGCCCATCCACATCGACTGCACGAGCTTGAGGTCGGGCAGCTTTGCGAAGGTGCCGCGCGGGTGCGTGGCGACGAGCGCGACGTCGATCGCGCCGCCGTTCACGTCGGGCCAGGCGAAGAAGCGGTCCTGCGGCAGCGCCCGGCGGAGCAGCGGCAACCAGCGCCCGGGTTTTTCCTTCTCCGACGCGAACAGGACGTTCAAGCGCTCAATCGGTCGGCCTGAACCCGGAGGCGCGGATCACCGGTCCCCACTTGTCGTAGTCGCGCCGCAGGATGCGCGCCAGTTCCGCCGGCGGCAGCCCGGTGGGCTCGAGGCCCATCTGCTCGAGGCGCTGCTTCATGTCGGGGGATTGCACGGCGTCGATCGCGGCCCTGGCGAACCGGTCGATCAGGTCCTTGTGCGTGCCGGCCGGGACGAACAGCGCATACCAGCCGCTCGCCTCGAGGTCCAGGCCCAGCTCCCTGAAGGTCGGGACCTCGGGCGCCATCGAGGCGCGCTTCGCGCCGGCCACCGCGAGCAGGCGCGCCTTGCCCGAGCGCACCATGGTGAGCGCGTCGGCGAGCACGAACATCCCGGACTTGATCTCGCCGCCGGCGAGCGCCTGCAGCGCGGGCGCCGTGCCCTTGTAGGGGACGTGCGTCATCCCGACGCCCGTGGCCTTGGCGAACATCACGCCGAGGTAGTGCGGCAGGCTGCCGGCGCCCGCCGAGCCGTAGTCGCCCACCTTGGGATCGCTCTTCACCAGCGCGACGAACTCGGCCACGTTCTTCGCGGGCAGCGCGGCATTCACCACCATCGCGAGCTGGAAGTCGCAGACGTGCGCGACCGGCGCGAAATCCTTGAACGGGTCGTAGCGCACCGCGGAGCCGTGCGAGTGCGGGAACGCGACCATCGGCGCGAGCGGGGTGAGCAGGATCGTGCTGCCGTCGGGTGGCGCGCTCTTGACCGACTCGGTGCCGACGATGCCCGCGGCGCCGGTGCGGTTCTCGACGATGGTGTGCGCGCCGAGCGCGGGGCGCATCTTGTCGGCGAGCAGCCGGGTGAGCAGGTCGCTCGAGGCGCCCGGCGGGTAGCCGAGCACGAAGCGGATGGTCTTGTCCTGCGCGGCGGCGGATACGGAGAGCGCGAGCGCCAGGGCGCCAATCAGCGTGCGAAGCATGGTGGATCCTCCTGTTGCAAGATTAGCTGCGGATCTCGCGCGATTCAATCGCCAGCGCCTCCAGCGCGCCCCGATCCAGCGAAACGCCCAGGCCGGGACCGCGCGGCAGCCGCATGCGGCCGCCCTCGATCGGCGGCGCGCCGGCAAGGACGTCGCGCGCGAGGAAGTGCAGCCCCGAGTCGTTGGCGTGCGCGACGTGCGGCATGGCGGCGGCGAGGTGCAGGTTCGCCACGGTGGCGATCCCGGTCTCGAAGATCGAGTGCAGCGCCGGTCGCATGCCGAAGACGGGCGCGGCGCGCGCCATGCGGCACCACTCGTCCACGCCGCCCCAGTTGAACAGGTCGGCGAGGACCACGTCCACCGCGCCGCGGCGCGCCGCGGGCGCGAGGTGCGCGTGCTCCACGACCCACATGTTGGTGGCGACCGGCGTCTTCATCGCGGCGCGCAGGCGCGCGATGCCCTCCAGCTCGCCGGTGGGGTCCTCGTAGAACTCGAGCGCGAGGGGCTCGAGCTTGCGGCAAAGCTCGATGGCCGCCGCCGGGGGGTAGCCGGCGTTGGGATCGAAGCGGATGCGCGCCTGCGGTAGCGCCTCGCGCAGCTGCGCGAGCACGGCGAGGTCCCAAGGCGCCGAGTAGGCAGCGCTCTTATACTTGAAGCAGTCGAATCCGAACCGCCGCCGCTGCTCGAGCGCGAAGTCCACGACGCGCTTGGCGTTCCCCAAGTCGTCCATGTGCGCTTGCAGCTGCTCGCGCGGCAGCGGCTCGCCGAGCACCGCGGCGGGCAGGGGCGTGACCACCTCTACGGTCTCGCGGCCGCGCGCACCGACGAGTTCCGCGAGCGACAGCCCGAGGAGCTTCCCCGACGCATCCCACGCCGCGAGGTCGAGCCCGGCGAAGGCGGCGCGGCCGTTCCTACCCGAGCGCGGCTCGAAGGAGTTCCTGCCGAAGGCGCGGCGCAGCGCGTGGCGATCGAGCGCGTCCTTACCGATCCAGTTCCTGGCGATGCTCGTGGTGAGCGCAAACACTTCCGGCGTGCCCCAGGTCTCGCCGAGGCCCGTGACACCCGCGTCGGTCGCCAGTTCGATGACGCAGCGCTCGGTCTTCTGCATGATGTAGACGGAGCTCGCGTACACCATGGTGAGCGGAATCGACACCCGCGTCAGGCGCACGGCGACGATGCGCGCCTTCACCAGCGCAGCCCCGCAAAGCCCGGCTCGAGCGACCAGTCGACGCCGATTCCCGGCGCGTCGGAGACCGCGAGCGCGCCAGACACGGGCGCGACGCGCACGTCGTCGCCGGGAAGCAATGCCGCGAGCGCCGTGCACCAGGCGATTTCCCACGGGTGCGCATTGGGCGCGACGAGCACGATTCCCGCGTCGAACGCGGCCGCCGCGGCGGCGACCGCCCGCATGCGCTCGAGCGATCCCCACGCGAACGGATCCACGGCGAGCAGCTCGCCGCGGCCGGCGAGCAGCTCGGCTTTGAGCCGCCCGAAGTCGGCGGGCACGGCGGCAGGCGCTTGCGCGAGCACAGGCACGCTCTCGCACCGGCTCCCGCCGAGCAAAGTGTAAAGCGGGACTTTACACTTGCGCGCCAGGGCGTCCCAGGAGGCCATGTCGCGCGCCACGCCCGCCTCCAGGTTGAACGTGAAGCCGAAACCCGCCGTGCCATCGTTCGCCAGCACACGCGCCACCAGCACCTCGGCGCCCGATGCCGCGCGCATCGAGTGCACGTGCACATGCAAAAAGGGCAAAAAGGGGTCCTGACCCCTTTTCGGTGCCATTTCAGCCCCAGACTTCCCGCGCCACCTCGACGATGCGCTCGAGCTTGCGCCACTGCTCGTCCATCGAGAGCGCGTTGCCGTGGTGCGTGCTGGAAAAGCCGCACTGCGGCGACAGGCAAAGGTCCTCGAGCGGCACGAACTTCGCCGCCGCCTCGATGCGGCGCTTGAGGGTGTCCTTGTCCTCGAGCGCGCCGACCTTGGTGGTCACCAGGCCGAGCACCACCTTCTTGCCGCGCGGCAGGAAGCGCAGCGGCTCGAAGGTCCCGGCGCGCTCGGAGTCGAACTCCATGAAAAAGCCGTCCACATCCGCCGAGAACATCGCCTCGGCCACCGGCTCGTAGCCGCCCGATGCGACCCAGGCGCTCTTGAAGTTGCCGCGGCAGGTGTGCAGGGTCACTGTCATTCCAGCCGGCCGGCCGGCGAGCGCCGCGTTGATCGCGTCGGCGTAGGTGCGCGGGAGCTGCGCCGGATCGTCGCCGTTCCTGCGGCAGGCGTCGCGGATGCGCTCGTCGCACAGGTAGGAGAAGCTCACGTCGTCGAGCTGCAGGTAGGCGCAGCCCGCATCGGCGAGATGCCGGATCGCCTTCCGGTACGCGCCGGCGATGTCCTTCCAGAACTCGCCGATGTCCGGGTAGGCCTCGCGCGAGATCGCGCTCCTGCCGCCGCGCAGGTGCAGCATGGCGGGGGAGGGGATCGTGAACTTGGCGGTCTGCTTCGTGACCGATTTCAGGAAGGCGAAGTGGTCCGTCATGATCGGCCGCGAGCAATCGACCCTGGCGGTGACCGAGGGAATCGGCGGCTGCTCCTCGGTGCCGCCGAACTTCGGGCCCGGGTTCTGGATCGCGATCACGCCGTCGAGCTGCACCAGGAAATCGAGGTGCCACCAGTCGCGCCGCATCTCGCCGTCGGTGACCGACTGCAGGCCGATCGCCTCCTGCCGCGCCACTGCCTCGCGGATCGCCCGGTCCTCGATTTCCTTGAGCGCCTCGCGCGAGATCTCGCCGCGCTTCGCCCCGGCGCGCGCCTTCGCCAGTTCGCGCGGCCGCAGGAGGCTGCCGACCTGGTCGGCCCTGAAGGGTGGCTTCATCGCACGGGGTTCAAGCCGCTTCGCGTCACGCGGCCGTGCAGCTCACGGCCAAGCACCTGCTCGCAGAACTGCGCTGTGGCGATCAGGCCGTCCAAGTCTATCCCGGTGGCGACGCCCATGGATTCGAAAAGGCCGACGAGGTCCTCGGTACAGACGTTGCCCGTGTGGCCGCCGCCGTACTTCACCTTCGCGGGATGGCCGCCTGCGCCGCCGAACGAAGAATCGAAATGCCGCACGCCGCCTTCCAGCGCGGCGACGTAGTTGACCAGGCCCGTGCCGCGCGTGTCGTGGAAATGCGCGACCGGCGTCACGCCCGGCAACTCGCGCTCGATGCGCCCGTAGAGCGCCTTCACCGCGCGCGGATTCGCCATGCCGGTCGTGTCGCCGATCGCGATGCGCGCGACGCCGAGCTCGCGAAAGCGCGCCACATCGGCGAGCACCACGCCCGCATCCACCGCGCCCTCGAACGGGCAGCCGAAGGCGACCGACACCACGCCGCCCAGCCCGAAGCGGCCGGCGGCGAGCCGGATCATCTCTTGCACGTTCTGCCACTGCTCGGCGCGGCTGCGGTTCAAATTCTTCCGGGTGTGCGACTCGGTGGCGGAAACGAGCAGGCTGATGTCGGTGGCGCCGTAACCCGCGTCGAGGTCGGCGAGCGCGCGCTCGACCGCCCTCGGGTTGGCGCAGGTCGCCTTGTAGGCGACGCCCTTGCTTCGCGGCAGGGTTCGCAACAGCTCGCTCGCGTCGGCGAACTGCGGCACCACCCTGGGGTTGGAGTAGGAGGTCGCCTCGATGCGCGCGAAGCCCAGCGCCGCGAAGCGCTCGATGAGCGCGCGCTTGGTCGCGGTGGGCACGAACTCCGGCTCGTGCTGCAGGCCGTCGCGCGCGAAGCATTCGCAGAGCACCACCGCCGACATCGTTGACAGTGTCAACCAGT
>CAZVHU010000065.1:0-17218 GCA_964627075.1 uncultured Enterobacteriaceae bacterium
AACTGGTCCACCGTGATCTTCGGCGTCACGCCCGAGTACCTCGAGGTGCGGCAGTGGGAGATCGAGGCCGGCCGCGGCTTCGAGCCGCCCGACCTGGCAGGCGCCGCAAAGGTCTGCCTGGTCGGCTCGACGGTGGCGAGGCAGCTCTTCGGCGGCGCCGACCCGCTCGGCCAGGTGATCCGCATCCGGCGCGTGCCCTTCACCGTGATCGGCGTGCTCGAGACAAAGGGCCAGAGCATGATGGGCACCGACCAGGACGACCTGATCCTGATGCCGCTTTCCACCGCGCGCAAGCGCGTGCTGGGCGTGGGCACGCTCGCCAAGCAGCGCACGGTGGGCACCATCTGGATCAAGGTGCGCGACGGCTACGACATGAAGGCGGCCGAGGACCAGGTGCGGCAGCTGCTGCGCCAGCGCCACCGCCTGCAGCCAGGCCAGGACGACGACTTCTCGCTGCGCAACCTCGCCGAGGTGGCGGCGGCGCAGGAGGCCTCGAGCCGGGTGCTGGCGCTCCTGCTCGCGGCGGTCGCCTCGGTGTCGCTGGTGGTGGGCGGCATCGGCATCATGAACATCATGCTGGTGTCGGTGACCGAGCGCACGCGCGAGATCGGCCTGCGCATGGCGGTGGGCGCGCGCATGCGCGACATCCTCGGCCAGTTCCTGGTCGAGGCGGTGACGCTGTCGCTGATCGGCGGCCTGGTCGGCGTCGGCCTCGGCATCGGCGCCGCGCTCGCCATCGGCCAGTTCGCCGGCTGGCGCATCCAGCTCGCGCCCGAGGCGGTGGCGCTCGCGGTGGCGTTCGCCTTCGCGATCGGCGTGTTCTTCGGCTTTTACCCCGCGCGCAAGGCCGCGCGCCTCAACCCGGTCGAAGCGCTGCGCTTCGAGTAACGCTTCAAGCCTGCAGCGCGCGCGGCGCCTCGCCCGCGCGGTGCAGGCGCCACATCTCGGCGTAGAGCCGCTCGATCGCCCGCACCGTGGCAGCGTTGTCGAACAGCGGCGCGTGCTTGCGCGCCGCGATCAGCCGGCCGCGCAGCATCGCGCGCGCGTGCGCGTCTCGGGCGAGGCCGGCAGCGAGGCGCTGGTACTCGTCCACGCTGCTCGCCGCGAGCTCCGGGAATCCGGCGGCGGTCACGAGGCTCGTCGCGACGCGCGCAGCGAAGGTTTCGCCGGCGAGCGTCACCACCGGCAGCCCCATCCACAGCGCCTCGTTCACCGTCGAGTGGCCGTTGTAGCGGCCGAAGGTGTCGAGGAAAAGGTCGGCGGCCGCCATGCGGGCCACGTGGACGACCTTGTCGGCGACGTCGGGCGCATAGAGCAGCCGCCCGGGCGCGACACCCCGCTCGCCGGCGCGGCGCGCGAGCCGCGCCTCGCCTTCCGCACCCGGCGACTTGAGCCACAGCACGCCGTCGGGGAGCGCGTTCAGGATCGCGCACCAGGAGTCGAACACCTCGCGCGTGATCTTCGCGCTCTGGTGGAAGGCGCAGAGCACGACCTTGTCCGCCGGAAGCCCGAGCTCGCCGCGCGCCGGCGCGCGCGCAACCAGCGGCTGACCGGGGTCGCTCACCATGAAGCAGACCGGCACGCGCGCGAGGCGCTCCGCGAAATGCGCTTCCTGGCCAGGCGGCGACGCGATGCCGTCGGCGATGTAGTAGTCGGCAAGCCCCGCCCCGAGCGTCCCGGGATAGCCGAGGTAGTGCGCCTGCAGCGGCGCCGGCCGCGCCGCGAGCACGCCCAGCCGGTGCTCGGTGGTGTAGCCGCCGAGGTCGACGAGCAGGTCGATCGCGTCGCCCGCAATGCGCGCCGCGATTCGCTGATCCGGCTCGCCGCGCACGTCCACGAAGCGGTCGGCGCGCGCGGCTATCTCGGCGCGGTAGCTGCTGCCGTCATCGCGGCCGCTCGAATAGGCGAAGACCTCGAAGCGGCCGCGATCGTGGTGCCGGAACAACGCGCAGGTGAGCTGCCCGACCACATGGTCGCGGAAGTCGCGCGACAGGTAGCCGACGCGGATCCTGCCGCCGTGCGCCCTTGCCGGCCGCGGCACCAGGATCGGGTGCGCAGCGCGCAGCGCGGCCGCGTGTTGATCGGCGACCTCCCGGCAAATCGCAGGCGGCACGGGCAAGAGCAGCGCATCCATCGGCGCGAGGTACCGCGCCCAGTCGCGCTCTCCCCGCTCGCGCAGCGCCAGAATGACCTCGAGGCCGCGCCCGGCGGCGTCCCAGTCGCAGGCGTCGAGCAGCGGCCGCAGCATGTTCGACCAGGCAAGCGGCATCGCGGGCTGAAGGTCCAGCGCGGCGCGGTAGTGCTCGAGCGCGCGCGCGTTGTCGCCGGCGCTTCGCCGGACGTTGCCGAGGTTGACGTGCGCGTAGACGTCGCGCGGATCGAGCGCGATCGCGCGCTCGAGGTGCGTTCCGGCCTCGTCGAGCCGTTCCTGCTCGGCGAGCACCATGCCGAGATGCACGTGCGCCCGTGCCGTGCCGGGCGCCTGCGCGATCACCGCGCGCAGCGCGCGCTCGGCGTCCTCCAGCCGCCCCGTCTTGCGCAGGCGCGCTGCCTGCGCGAGAGCCTGCTCCAGCCCGTTGCGTCGCGGCCGGCGCAGTTGCGCTAGCAGCCGGCGCAGCATTCCGGGCCCTGCGGCCGCATCCCGGCGCCCTTCAGGCGCGCCCCTCGGCGGGCCAGCCGGCCGCCAGGGCCTGCCGCACGCCTGCGAGCAGCGCGTCGCGCGAGCCGTGGCCGCGGAAGATCCGCATCGTCGGGTACCACGGCATCGTCTCTCCCTGCCAAAGGTAGCGCCACGACGGCACGCTGGGCACCAGCACCCACACCGGGCGCCCGAGGGCGCCCGCGATGTGAGCGGTGGCGGTGGTGACGGTGACCACGAGATCGAGCGCGGCAACCAGCGCCGTGCACTCCTCGAGCGAATCGCGCACCTCCGGCCACCAGAGCACGTGCTCGCGGCCGGCGCCGTTGAACGCCTCGACTTCGGCACTGCAATCCAGGTACTCGAGCGCGACGAAATGCGCGCCGGACTGCTCGAGCAGCGGGCGCAGGCCTTCCAGATCGAGCGAGCGCGCCGCCCGCAGCGTGCCTGGCAGCCCACCGGTCCATGCCAGGCCGATCTTGCGCCGCGGCCCCAAGGCAGCGAGCCGTTCCTTCCAGGCCGCGACGCGGGCGCGATCCGGCCTCAGGTAGGCGCCGCGCCGCGGGAACGCCTCGCGCGAGCGGCGCAGGAAGCGCGGCACGCTTGCCGCCTCGATGCGGACGTCGATCCTCGGCAGCGCCGCCCAGTCGGGCTCGCGGTCGAGCTGGCGCCGGCAGACCGTGGCGCCCGGAAACGACCGCTCGAAGAGCGGCGCGAGCCGCTTGCTCACCTCGAGCACGCAATGCCCGGCCGCCGCGATCAGCTCGTCGAAGCACGACGCGAACATGACCTCGTCCCCGATACCCTGCTCGCTGGTGACGAGCAGCGTGCGGCCGGCGAGCGGCTCTCCTTCCCAACGCGGAAACGGAAAGCCTCTCTGCGTCGCGGCGTCGGGCTGCCTCAGCCGCCATTCGTACTCGTCCCAGCCGCGCGCGAACTCGCCGCTGCCGAGCAGCGCCAGCGCAAGTCCGCCGTGAAGCGGCGCATGGTCGGGGTGGCGCACGATCGCAGCCTCATACGCGGCGATCGCCCCTGTCGCATCGCCTGCGGACAGCACGGCGCCCGCATGCTCGGCCGCAAGCGCCGGATCGTCGGGCGCGAGCCGGTGCGCGTCAGCGTAGCTCTCGCGTGCGGCCTGAAGCTCGCCCAGCTCGAGCAGCACGCTGCCGCGCGCGCGGTGACCCTGCGGCCGGTCCGGCTGCAGCCGCGTCGCGGCAGTGAAGCAGCGCAGCGCCTCGCGATAGCAGCGGTCCGCGACATCAACGCGCTTGCGCCGGGCCATCGCGTCGGTCTGCAGCCTGCGAGCCTGCTGCAACCATTGCATGCCCGCGCGCCCGTGCGCATCCGCCAGCGCGGGCGGAAGATCCGCGTGCAGCGCGTCGAGCGCGTGCTGCCAATCGCCGTCGCGCGTCTGCCGGTAGACGCGGCTGCCGGGGTACCAGCATGATGTCGCCCCCGAAGCCTCCAGACGCCAGTCCGGCGGAAACGGCTCGAGGATGCGGCAGCCGCCGCCCGCGCCGATCCGCATGTGCATGTGCGTATTGGGCACGCAAAGGTATTCGTCGAGCTCGGCAAGGAGGGCAAGCGTGAGCGCGAGGTCTCCGACGTGCGCCGAAAGGTCCACCACGCCGGGCCGCGCGCCGGCCAGGTCCTGACCATCGACCTTGCGCTGCACCGCGAGCACCGTGCCTCCGAATTCGCCCAGCGCGGCCAGCATTCCGGCGAGCGGCGCCTGCTTGCTGAGCGGCGACCAGTGCTCGGACGCGGTGGCGGAGTCCGGATCGCTCCCTGCGCGCCAGGTGATGCCTACATAGGGAGGCGGCCCGCACTGCGCGAGAAGCTGGCGCGCGCGCGCGCGCGCCGCCTCGTCCACCCGCAGCGCGAGCGGCGGCGGCAGCGCCTCGCGGCTCAGCAGCTGCAGCGCGTAGGCCAGGTCGCCGGCGGGAAGCACGTAATCGGCATGCCACTGCGGCATGGCGTCGTCGCGCAGCAGCTCGCAGGAAACGCTGCCCTCGAGCAGCGCCGCCGCGCGCGCGCCGCAGACATAGGCGATCCGCGCTCCCCGCGCCTGCAACGCCGGCAGGAACCGCGCGTAAAAGAGCTCATCGCCGATGCCGGTATGCTCCCCGAGCACGAGCACGCTCTTTCCCGACAGCGCCTGCGGCAGCGCCCCGCGGTGGAATTTGGACCTCTGTCGCGCGCTCGCGAACAGCCGGTTCGGGCGCGCCGCGAAGTGCTTGAAGCCATCCCTGAACTCGCCGCGCGCAAGCAGGATCTGCGCCTTGTGGAACGAGGCCTCGTACGATTGCGGCTCGCGCCGCAACGCGCGGCCGTAGAGCTCCAGCGCGCGCGCGTCCTCGCCCCGCTCCTGCAGCAGGCGTCCCAGCCCCATGCAAGCCTGCGGGTGATCCGGCTCCAGCGCCAGCGCCTCTTCGTAGCGCCGGGCCGCTTCGGCTGCCTCACCGAGCGCGACGTGCGCCGCGGCCAGGTTGTTGAGGAGATTCGGGCTCGGCCCGCCCAGCTGCAGGCATCTCAGGTAGTGGCCAAGCGCCTTGCGCGGCTTGCCCTGCTCGGCGCCCAGCACGCCGAGATAGAAATGGGGGTCCCCCGCGCTCGGCTCGCTTCGCAACGCCTCGAGCAAGTGCTGCTCCGCCGCGGCGTGGTCCTTGCGTGCAAGGGCCTCCTTGCCGAGCGCGAGCGGCGTCGCCTCGTCGCGCTTCCACAGCCGCCGCATCACGCCGAGCAGGCCCATCGCGGCGAAGTCTACCCAGAAAAAAAGACGCCTCCCGAAGGAGGCGTCCGTTTGCTGCTTGTTGTTGCTCTGGCTTGCCGCGGATCAGTCGCTGCGGCAGGTCGACGGGCCGTACTTGGTCGGCGACACGTCGCAGGACCACACCACGGTGTTCGCGGTGGTGTTCCAGCTCGGCATCAGGGTGACCAGGATGCCCGAGGTGCCCATGATGTTGGCATCCGCGCCGGTGATCGCCACCACGCCATCGCTGGAGATGCTGGCGGAACCGACTTTGCCCCCCGCCATGATGGTGATGCCGACGCCGGCATTCGACATGCCGTTGAGGTTCTGCGCCTGCTCGGTGATCGCCGTGCGCGCCGAGCTCGCCGCCAGGATCAGTTCCGACACCTTCGCGCGGATGGTGTAGTCCTGATAGGCGGGCAGCGCAACGGCCGCCAGGATGCCGATGATCGCGACGACGATCATCAATTCGATCAGCGTAAAGCCCTTCTGCAATCTCTTCATGACAGTTGCCGTCCTCTGTTTACCGGGAAGACCCCGTGCCCATCCTTTGAGCAGAAATCATGCCAGGCAGGGGTTACGGCTTGTGATTTACCTCACGAATGTTATCTGCATATATTCAATAGCTTAGGAGCGCAAATCGAAGCCGTGTTGCAACTGCAAGAAAGCATCGGCGCGAGCTGACGGAAATGGGCACCTCGCCTGCCTAACTTGGTAGGCGATTGACGCGCTGCATCAGGTCGCGCCCGACCCTGGCAAACACCTCGTCCCACAGCCCGTCGGAGGTTTGGCGATACAGCCGCGCGGACGGATACCAAGGCATGCCCTCGCCGCTGCGGCCGTAGCGCCACTCCGGAACGGCCGGCACCATGATCCACACGGGCCGGCCCAGCGCGCCGTTGAGATGGATCACGGCGGTGCACACGCTGACGGTCAAGTCGAGGGCGGCGCAAAGCGCCGCGGTCTCGTCGTAGTCGTCGATCGCGGCCTGCCAATGCGCAAGCTCGATGCCTTCGCTCTGCGCCTCCGCGATCTCCGCGGCGCAGTCGCCGTACTGCAGGCTCACGAAGCGGCAACCACGGATGCGGAGGATCGCGCCGAGGTCGCGCAGCGCGATGCTGCGAAGGCGCCGCCTTGTCGCCGCGGTGCCGCCACGCCAGGACAAGCCTACCTTGAGCCCGGGCCCCAGCTTGTCCAGCTCGGCGCGCCACCGGGCGACCTTGCCGGGGTCCGCCTTGAGGTAGCCGCTGTGCCGCGGGAAGTCCTCGAGCCGGTTGCGGAAGGCCCCGGCAAGGCCGCAGACCGAAACCTGGTAGTCGATCTCGCCGACTTCTTGCAGCCACGGCGGGACCAGGTCGTGCCGGCTGCCGACCACTTGCACGCCGGGAAAGCTGCGCTGAAAGAGCGCCGCAAGCCGATGGTCGCATTCCCATGTGACGCGCCCGGCCTGGGACACGAGGTCCGGCATGCACGAGCCGAACATGATCTGGTCGCCCAGGCCCTGCTCTGCAACCACGAGGATGCTCTTGCCCTGCAGCGGCTCGCCCTGCCAGGGCGCGAACGGGATCAGGCGCGGCCGCCACAGGCCTTCCGACTGGTAGCGAAACTCGTAGTCGCGCCAGCCCTGCGCCCACTCGCCACGCTTGAGCAGGCTGTGCGCCCGGTTCCACCGTGCCGAGTAGTTGCGCGGCTCGTGCTGCAGGATTTCATCCCAGATCCGCTCGGCCTGGTCGAACTGGCCGGTGTGCTCGTAGGCATTGCCGAGGTTGATTCGCGGCCATAGAGCCCGCTTGGGCGTGCGCGAGATCAGGTCGCTGAACACAGCCAGCGCCCGCTGGTACTGCTCGGTCTTCACGTAAGCGAAGCCGAGGTTGCTGTTGCCGACGAGGCTTTGCGGGTCGAGCTCGATCGCCTTCTCCAGCTCAACGATCGCCGCGGCGTATTCCTCGCGCGTCAGATGAACCCAGCCCAGCTCGACGTGGGCTCGCGCCATCGTCGGGTCGAGCTCCGCGGCCTTGCGGAAGAATTCCTCGGCGCCCGCCAGGTCTCCCTGCAGGCGGTGCACGAAGCCGAGCTCGAAGTAGGCGCGCGCGCAGCCGGGATCGTAGTACAGGGCGGCGCCGAGCTCGTCCAGGCAGCGATCGTAGTCGCGCTGCACGCGCAGCAAGGCGGCCAGCTCCAGGTGGGTGTCGACATGAGCCGGCTCGAGTTCCGCGGCCCTGCGCAGCAGCCTTTCCGCCTCCTGCGAATGTCCCGCGAGCCGCTCGATGCGTCCCGCAAGATAGTGTGCGCGCGGATTCGAGGGCTCGGCCTGCAGCAGGGCGGACACCGCGTGCTGCGCCGCGGCCGCCTCGCCCTGGGCGAGGAGCTGCTCGGCGTCGGCGAGGGTCGCGCTCATTGCCGGGCTGTGGCGCCGCTCGCGGCCGCCGCCCGCTCGCGTCGCAGGGCTTCGCTCGCGGCCGACACGACCGGGCCCCAATCGCCGACACGCGTCTGCCGGATCATACGCACGCTCGCGTACCAGGGCAGGGTGTTCCCAGTGGACGGATAGCGCCACGCCGCCCCCAGCGGGGTCAGGACCCAGACGCGGCGGCCGAGCGCGCCGCCAAGGTGGACGACCGTGCAGCACGCGCTGATCACGAGGTCGAGCGCTTCGAGCAAAGCCGCGGTCTGGTCGATGTCGGCGAGCGCCGCCGGCCAGTGCGAGATCCCGTGGCCGCAGGCGGCGATCTCTTCCTCCGTCGCATCGCGCTGCAGGCTCACCCAGTGCACGTCTGCCGCGCCCAGCAGCGGCTGCAGAATTTGCGGGTTCAGCGAGCGCTGGGCGCGCCCGGTCTTGGCAAGGCCGCCGCGCCATACCACCCCCACGCGCAGGTGCGCGTCGCGCGCCGCCCGCAGCCGCGCCCGCCATTCGCAGACCTGCTCCGGATCGGCGCTCAGGTAACGCTCGCGCCTGGGAAAATCGCCTTCGCTGCGCCGGTACACTCGCGGCAGCGAACCGATCGGCACGCAGCGGTCGATTGCGGCTCGCCCGGCATCGGACAGGTACTCGCCCTCGTCCTGCACGACGCGCGCCTCGGGAAAGGCTCGCGCGAACAAGCCCCGCAGGCGTGGCTCGCAATCCAGCGTCACGCGGGCCCCGGCGGCGATCACGTCGCCGAGGCACGAAGCGAACATGATCTCGTCGCCCAGCCCCTGTTCGCCGTAGACGAGCAGCCGCACTCCCTCGGCCCTCGCGCCTTCCCAGCGCGGGAACGGAAGCTTTCGCAGCGGCGACACGGTGCTGTCGGCGCGCGCCTCGTAGCTGTCCCAGCCTTCGGCGAAGCGGCGCTGCGACAGCTGCGCGTGCGCGAGCGCCAGCCGGGCGTCGCTGTCGTCCGGGTCGCACGCGATCCCGCGAAGCGCGGCCGCCTCGGCCGCCGCCAGCTCGCCGAGGCGGAAGTGCATCAGGCTCGTCGCAGTCCAGACGTTGGCCATCTCGGGATGGACCTCGCGCGCCTTGGCGAGAACCGGCAGCGCCTCGTCCGTCCTGCCGGCATCCAGCAGCATGGTGCCCAGGTTCACCAGCGCCTCGCCACCGGCGGGCCGCAGCTCGAGCGCCCGGCGCAGCGCCTGCTCCGATTCGTCGAACCGTTCCAGCTCATGGCACACGAGCCCAAGGTTGCACAGCGCCATGTAGTAGTCGGGGCGCAGGAACAGCGCGCGCGTGAAGTGGCCGCGGGCGTCGGCCAGTGCTCCACGGCGCGCGACCACCAGCCCGAGGTTGTTCCATGCCTCGGGGTGCTCGGGCTTGCGGTTGACCGCGTTCTCGAGCGACTGTTCGGCCTGCTCGTAATTGCCGAGCGCGATGTCGGCCACGCCAAGCTCGTTCCAGACGTCGGCGTTTTCCGGCTCCAGGGAGTTGGCGAGGCGATAGAAAACGCGCGCCGAGAAGTGCTCGCCCTTGAGGTAGTGGCACACGCCCAGGTCGAGCCAGGCGCCGGCCTGCCGCGGCTCGAGCACGAGCGCGCGGCGATAGCTCGCCATCGCCTCGTCGAGCCTGCCGGTGCGGCGCAGGATGTCCGCCTTCAGGACTTGGGCCGCGGCGAGCTCGGGCGCTTCGGCGATCAGCGCCTCTGCCAGCCGCTCGGCGCCGGCGAAGTCGCGCGTGCCCAGCAGCCCGCGCGCGGCCTCGAGGCGCTGCTTCAGCGGATCCCGCTCCGCCTGCGTCGGCTGCGCCGCGGGCCTGCGCTTGAACAGCTCGGCGAGGACGCGGTTAAGCACGAAGCCTAGGGAGTGTCCTTCGGCCGCTTCGGGGCGAAGTTGCCAAGCCGCATCTCGCCCTTCTCCGGGGAGCTGGGGGAGTCCTGGTACTGGAGCCACGCCTCCCACACGATCCTCGGGTGGCGCGCGGCGGTCGCTTCGAACAACTGCGACCACCATTGCGGCTCGCGGATGGTGCAGTGCGCGTTCTGGCCGTCGGGCAGGCGCTTCCTTGCCGGGTGGCAGGCGACGGTGGCGAAGACGAACTTGCCGGCGTAGGAAAACAGATCCGCCACGATCCAAGGCATATCCTCCTCGGGGCAATGCTCCAGCACGTCCGTGCACACCACGCCGTCAAAGGTGCCGGACGGCCGCTTGCTGAAGGGCGGGTAGGCGGGATCGAAGCAGGTGACTTCGTCCACGCCCCAGTAATCGATGACGCTGTCCCAGCTTCCCTCGCCCTCGACCACGACCGGGCGCGGGTCGTATTGCGTGCCCTTGCCGCAGCCGTAGTCGAGCACGCCGAGCGCGCCGGTGGCTCGAACCAGGTTCTTGATGCGCTGCAGCTGCCAGCGCAGGCTGCGGCCATCGAACGTCTGGTGCGCAGGTATGCCGAGGTGGCGCTCGCCATGCTCGTGCATGTCGCGGTACATCTCCAGCAAGTGGCGGTAACGCGGGCTCGGGCTCTCGCGGCTGTAGGTCATGGTGTAGACAGACATATAGCGGGCCGCAGCCCGCGTGACCGTGACCTGCTTCACGATTTTCCGCGAATTGACGGTTCGGGCGAGTGCGCCACTGGCGGCGGATTCTAGCAGAACGATTTTGCGCCGCGATGCTATGATTTTTGAGCGGAATCGCCTGCGCAGCGAGCGCAGCCGGAGGCGATTGCCGGCACTCTGCGACCATGCCTTTCGACACCGAGGAGTACGTGCTCTATCGGGTGGCGAACGCGCCGCTTGCCACCTATCCATTTCCCCACTTCTACATGCGGCCCGTCTTTCCGGAGGACTACTACCGCCGGGTGCTGGATGCGCTGCCTGACACCGAGGCGCTCACCGCGTACAACGAGTCCGCCAACATCGCTTACGTCGACGCCTCGGGCGCGCGTTTCCGGGACGCCGTCGTGCGCAAGTTCGGCCGCGGCATCGTGCAGCGCTTCGGCGGCGAGGCCAAGCTCAGAACGGAGGCGGAGGTGCGCTTGGTGCGCGATCTCACCGATTACTCCATCGCGCCGCATACCGACGTGCCCGACAAGCTCGTGTCGCTGCTGTTCTACCTGCCGCGCGACGAGTCACTGCGCCATCTCGGCACCAGCCTGTACGTGCCCAGGGATCCCGCGCTCCGCTGCGACGGCTGGCGGCGCCATCCGTTCGAGGCATTCAAGAGGGCTTTCACCGCGGAGTTTTTGCCCAATTCCGTGCTCGGCCTTCTCAAGACCGACCAGGCGTTCCACGGCGTGGAGCCCATCGGGGACCAGGGCACCGAGCGCAATGTGCTCCTCTATAACATCTGCGTGAGGCAAGCCGCGCCCGGGCGCGCCTCGCGGCGCAGGCTGCCGCCCCGGCGAGTGCGGCAGCCTGCTATACAATGGCCGCGTGCGGAATTCGCTCCCCGACATCCAGCAGCATCCTCGACAGGAAGCCACATGAAACTGCTCGACAAGATCACCGGCCGCGACGTGGAGGAATTTGCAAGGCAGCTCGCGGAGATGGTGGCCAAGCGCTATCCCCCGGTGCTCGACAAGGCAGAGCAAAAGCGCGTGTCGGTGAATCGGGTCACCAAGGTGCTCGAGGACGCGCTCGAGCACGCCGCCAGCTACGGCCGCGAGCAGAAGCTCGGGTTCTACCGCAAAGCGAAGCTCGCCAACGCCTTTCGCTGGGAGCTGAAGGAGCGCGGCTACAGCGACAAGTTCATCGAGGTTGCCACCGAGGGCATGGTGGTCTACATCACGCGCGCGGCCGACAAGGCCGCCGCCGCGGGCGGCAAGGGCGGCTAGTCCGCAAGCGCGGCGCACGCCGCATGCTGCTCCGGCTGCTGAAGTCGTTTCGCCTTCGGCGCCGAACGCCCTTGCCGGAAGCGCCCTCTGCCCCGTCGCCGTCCCCGCCCCCGTCGGCGGCGGTGCCGCCGCGGTCGCGACCGCCTGCCGCGAAGCAAGGCGTCTCGCAGCTGCAGCTGCTGTCGCGGCTGGCGAGCTTCGCGAGCGGCCAGGAGCTTGCGGTCACCGGCAAGGAGGCACCTGCCCCGGTTGACAACGGAGCGCGCGCCGAGCTGCCGGTCATGCAGATCGTCGAGCGCGCCGCCGGCCTCGCGGGCGACGCGATGACTCCTGCCGCCGCGGCGCGCGTGGCGGAGTACGCGCAGGCATTCGCGCGGCGAGCGCGGCCGGGTAGCGGGCTGAACGTGCTGCTCTACCACGCCGACCTTCCGCCCGGGGAGACGATCGACTACGTCGACGCGAAGTTCTCGCCGCGGGAGTTCGACTACCTCGACATCCTGCGCATATGCATCGAGCGCATCCGGCGCCACTGCGCCGGCGCGACCGTCTACCTGGCGACCGGCATGGGATCGCGCTACAGCACGCTCGAGGCGCCCGACGTCGTGCCGGTGGAGCTTTCGGTCGCGGCCGAGCAGCCGATGTACGAGCGCGCTACCGCACTGCTCGCCTACGCGTCCTCGGCGGCTTTCGCGCGCGACACCGCGTTCCTCGACAGCGACGCCTTCGTCAACCGGCCGCTGGAGGCCGTGTTCCAGCTCGGCTTCGACGTCGGGTTGACCTACCGCGAAGGCAGCCGCCTCATGCCGGTCAACGAGGGGGTAATTTTCCTTTCCGCGCGCCGTCCCGAAGCGGTGCGCGCCTTTCTTGCCAGGAGGCTCGCGACCTACGATGGGCTGCTTGACGATGCGCTCGTGCGCAGCCATTACGGCGACGTGCGGCGCTGGCGCGGGGGGCAGCTGTCGCTGAACGCGATTGTCCGCCATCTGATGCCGTGCTCGCCCTACCGCGCGTGGAACGTGGCCGGGGCTGCCGTGCGCTTCCTGCCGTGCGACACCTACAACTACGCCGCGGGCGAAGGCGAGGCAGCCAGCGGCGTCGAGCGCCTCGACGACCGCTACGTGGTCCATTTCAAGGGCTCGCGCAAGTTCGCCCTCACGCTGGCGGCGCGCGCGCGACGCCCGGCGCCCGGGCGCTGAGCATGTGCGGGATCGCCGCCGCCTTTGCGCCCGCCGGCGGCATCGCGATCGCGGCGCTGCGCGAGATCGCCGGCCGGCTGGCCGCGGCGCAGGCGCACCGCGGCCCGGATGGCGCCGGCGATTGGGACGACGGCCGCCATTGCGCGCTCGCCCACCGGCGGCTTGCGGTCATTGACCTGTCGCCCGGCGGCGGCCAGCCGATGCAGTCTGGCGACGGCCGCTTCCATGTCAGCTACAACGGCGAGATCTACAACTTCCTCGCGCTGCGTTCCGAGCTCGAGGCGCTGGGGCACGCGTTCCGTTCCCGCTCCGATACGGAGGTGCTGCTCGCCGCCTACACCCAATGGGGCGGCGCGGCATTCGCCCGGCTCGACGGCATGTTCGCGCTCGCCATTTACGACGCGCGCGAGCGGCGCCTCGTGCTGGCTCGCGACCGCGCCGGGGAGAAGCCCCTCTTCTACGCGTGGCAGGATGGCATGCTGGTGGCAGCGTCGGAGCTGCGCGCGATCGCGTCGCTCCCTGGCATGCGCCGCGACCTGGACCCGCAGGGCGTCCACGACTATCTTGCGCTGCGGTACGTGCCGGCGCCCCGCACCATTCTGCAGGGGGTGCGCCAGCTGGAGCCGGCAACCGTTCTGTGCGTGGATCGCGACGGCGCCGAATCTTCGGTGCCGTTTTTTGCCTTCGACCGGACGGTCGATCCACAGCCCGTTCCGGAGCCGGAGCTCGCCGAACGCCTGGAAGCGGCGCTGCTGGCGTCCCTGGAACGCCGGCTGATCGCCGACGTGCCTCTCGGCGCGTTCCTTTCGAGCGGCGTCGATTCCAGCCTGGTGTGCGCATTGGCGGCGCGCCGGCTGCGGCGCGAGATCCGCACCTTTTGCGCCGGCTTCGCTGGCGGCGCCGAGGACGAAACGGCCGCTTCGCGCCGCATCGCCGAAGCCCTCGGCCTGCCGCACCGGCAGTACCTGATATCGAGCGACGACCTGCTCGGCGTGGCGCGCGGTTTCGGCCCGCTGCTCGACGAGCCAAATGGCGACCGCAGTTGCGTGCCGGTGCATCTGCCCGCGCGCGAGATGCGCCGCGAGCTGACGGTGGCGGTCTCTGGGGACGGCGGCGACGAGCTGTTCTGCGGCTACGACCGGTACCTCGCCTTCGACCGCGTGCGGCGCAATCGGCGTCCTGAAGGCGCGATCGGCGCGCTCGAGCTCTATTACGAGCAACTGCTGCCCGTGTTTCCGCCCTCTGCCCTGCGCGCGCTCTTTCCGGCCGAGCACGCCGCCTGGCGCGAGGAGTTCCTGGCGCTCTACGGCACGGTGATCGAGCGCTCGGGATGGAACGGAGCCCAGCGCCTCAGCGTGCTCGACTACCACAGCTATCTGCCCGGGGCGGTGCTGGCCAAGGTCGACCGCATGGCGATGCGGCATGCTCTCGAGGTGCGCACGCCCTTCCTCGAACCAGACGTGATGGCGTTCGCGGCTGCGCTGCCGCCCGCGCTGTGCGGGGCAGGGGAGCCCCTCAAGCCGCTGCTGCGCCGCGTGCTTGCACGCTACCTCGCACCGGAGCTGACCGCGCCGCGCAAGATCGGCTTCGGGATGCCGCAGGCCTTCATGCAGGCGCATCGCGCCAGCTTCGACGCCATGCTGCGCGCCGCCTGCGAGACGCTCCGGGCAACCGAGTTCTTCCGCGCGCGCCCCGCGGTCCTGGAACGGCTGGCCGCGCTCGCGCCGGGCAACGGCAACAGCCTGTGGGCGCTCACCGTCCTGGGCATGTGGTGCGAGGCGAACGGCCTGGCGCGGGCGCGCTGAGGCCGCGGGCCCGCTTCACGTCAGGGCGGGATTCTTCAGGTATTTCGACTGCGTCGGATACTTCAGCGGCGCGGCCGATTCCCGGCGCGCGATGCAGTAAAGCAGCGCCTCGGCCGGAGCGACGAAGCGGTCCGCGTGCGGCACCTTGAACTTGCCCTGCGCATTGGCGCCGACGAGCAGCTCCAGCCGCCATCCGTTCTGCTCGTAGAAGTCGTGCAGCAGCGTGGGGTTGAGATTGTAGAAACCGTGGTTGGCCATGGATAGCGGCGGCGAATGATAGATCCACCCGCCCGGCGCCACAGCGCCGGCGGCGTTGAGGATCGCCTGCGCAATGTTGAAACAGTGCTCGACGGTGCCGGCGTCCAGCACCAAGTCGTAGGCGCCGAGCTCGCAAGGGTAGTTCAGATCCACCACCCGCTCGACGCCGCGGCTGGGCCGTATGTCCACGCAATCGAGACGGGCACCGATCGCGTCGAACAGCTCGGTGGTCTCCGGCAGCGGGTGCTCGACGCCGTGCCAGCGGCCGAAGTCGGTGAAGCGCGCCGGCCGATAGCCGAACAACTGCGCGATTTCGTCGGCGCGGGCGACGAGGTCCGGGTAGCCGAGCGCGAGCACGCGCCGGCCGGGGAGAAGCGGCGCAAGCAGCCGCAACGCACGCAGCGTCAGCGCCATCCGGCTACGACCGTCAGCGCCCGGCCTTCCTGATCATCGCCAGCTCGCGATGGAAGTGCAGCGACTCGACCTCGCCGCGCCCCCAATCCATCTCCACCAGCAGCCGGTTGATGAACTCGACGAAGTGTCGCCGCTCGAACCGCTCGGGCGCCGCGCGCATCGCGGTCTGCTTCGGGTAAAGCGGGTTGTGCGTGCACTTCAGGTCCTCGATGAAATACACGCCTCCCGGGACCAGCGACGGCCAGTTGGTGCGGTAGATGTCCACGATGTCGGCGCTGATGTGCGAGCCGTCGTCTATGACGACGTCGAACGATTCGGGCTGCCGCAAGGCGCGTGCGTCGGCGATGCGGATCGAGATCCCGGGGTAGTTGCGGCACAGCCCTGCGCAGCCATCGCGCACGTCCACCCCGACCACCCGAGCGTCGCTGAAATACTTCGACCACATCTTGAGAGAGGCGCCGCAGGCGACCCCGATCTCGAGCAGCGCCACCCCGGCCCGCCGGCGCAACGGCGCCAGGTAGCGCTCGTAGACCTCCGTGTAGCGGTGCTTGATCGAGCCCTTGTCGGTCTTGAAGTGATCCGCGATCTCGGTCAGCGATGCGTTCGCGTAGTCGATCGGGTGCGGCGGTTCGTAGTCCGCCGGCGGCGTCGCGTCCAGCGACCAGAGCCGGTCACCAGGCGCCCCGGCGGCTGTCGGTCCTGCGTGCGCTGCGCTCAAGGGTCGTAGCCCGGGATCCTGGACTCGTCCACCTCGTCGATCTGCTCCTTGTCGAGGAACATCTCGGCGTAGCGGCGGTAGATCTTCCTGCGCACGAAGACGTCGAACAGGTCCGGGTCGATGTGGCCGTTCTCCTTGAATCGGCCCAGGATCTGCAGCGACTCCGACAGCGTCTTGCCCTTCTTGTAGGGCCGGTCGCGCGCGGTGAGGGCCTCGAAAATGTCGGCGATCCCCATGACGCGGGCCTGGACCGACATCTGCTCGCGCTTCAGGCCCTTCGGGTATCCCTTGCCGTCCATGCGCTCGTGGTGGCCGCCGGCGTATTCGGGCACGTTCTTCAGGTGCTTGGGCCAGGGCAGCGCCTCAAGCATCTTGATGGTGGCCACGATGTGGTGGTTGATCACCTGGCGCTCGTCCTGGTTGAGGGTGCCGGCGCGGATGGTCAGGTTCCTGATCTCGTCCTCGCTCAGGAAGTTCGCCTCGTGGCCCGACACGTCCACCCAGCGCTGGCGCGCGATCGCCTTGACGCGACCTACGTCGCCCTCCCTCATCGCCTCGCTGCCGATGTTGCAGGCGCGCAGGAAGGCGCGGTCCTCCTCGATCTGCCGGACGCGCTCGCGGTAGCGCGCGTCCGCGGCATCCAGCTCGGCGCGCGGCGCGTCGTGCGCCACCAGCAGCGCCTTCTCCCTGAGCAGCGCCACCTCCGCGTCCCGGCGCAGCACCTCGAACCTGGTGTCGATGAGGTGGATGCGGTCGTAGATGGTCTCGAGCTTGGTCGCCTTGTCCACCACGTGCACCGGCGTGGTGACCTTGCCGCAGTCGTGCAGCAGGCCCGCGATCTTCAGCTCGTAGCGGTCCTTGTCGCTCATGCGGAACTCGGCGAGCGGCCCGGCCGTGGTCTCGTTCACTGCCTCGGCGAGCATCATGGTGAGCGCCGGCACCCGCTGGCAGTGGCCTCCGGTGTAGGGCGATTTCTCGTCGATCGCCATGTTGATCAGGTTGATGAACGACTCGAACAGCTCCTCGAGCTGGTTGATCAGCATGCGGTTGGTGAGCGCGATCGCCGCCTGCGAGGCGAGCGATTCGGCCAGCCGCTGGTCCGAGGACGAGAACGACACGATCTCGCCGCTCTTCGGGTGCACGGCGTTGATCAGCTGCAGCACGCCGATGATCTCGTTCTCGTGGTTGCGCATCGGCAC
>CAZVHU010000066.1:0-17162 GCA_964627075.1 uncultured Enterobacteriaceae bacterium
GCAGGTCCACGAGCAGGTTGATGAGGATGAACATCACCACGGTGATGATGAGGTAGGCGACCACCACCGGCCGGTCCAGGCGCTGGATCGAGTCGATCAGCAGCTTGCCCATGCCGGGCCAGGCGAACACAGTCTCGGTCACCACGGAAAAGGCGATCAGGCCGCCCAGCTCCAGGCCGAGCACGGTCACCACGGGAATGAGGATGTTCTTCAGGATGTGCACCAGCACCACGCGCGAGGGCGAAATACCCTTGGCGCGCGCGAACTTCACGTAGTCCTGGAGCGCCGCCTCGCGCGCCCCGGCGCGCGCCAGGCGCGTAACCAGCGCGAGCTTGAACAGCGCCAGGTTGAACGCCGGCAGCAGCAGGTGCTTCAAGCCGTCCCAGGAGAGGAAGCTCACCTCGATGCCGAGCAGCGGCACGGTGTCGCCGCGGCCGGTCGAGGGCAGCCACCCGAGCATCACCGCGAACACCATGATGAGCATCAGCCCGACCCAGAAAGTCGGCAGGCTGAAGCCGAGGATCGAGCCCGCCATGATCGCCTTGCTCGCCGGCGCTTCGGGCCGCAGCCCGGCGTAGACGCCGAGCGGGATGCCGAACAGCACCGCGATCAGCATCGCCGCGAGCGCGAGCTCGATGGTGGCGGGCATCTTCTGCAGGATGAGCTTGAGCGCGGGCTCGGCGTGCACGAACGAGTTGCCGAGGTCGCCGCGCGCGGCGTTGGCGAGGAAGTGCAGGTACTGCTCGTAGAGCGGCCGGTCGAGGCCCAGCTTCGCCACGAAGCGCTCGATCTCCGCCTGCGTCATGTCGTCGGAGATCAGGATGTACACCGGGTCGCCGACGACGTTGATGCCGACGAACACCACGAGCGACATCACCAGGACCACCACCAGGCTCTGGAGGATGCGCCGGACGACGAAGACCGACACGGTCAGCTCGCGCTCAGGGGCAGGCCGGCGTGCCGGGCGCGGCTACTGCTTGGTCACTCCCATGGCGAGCGTGAACTCGTCGGTGCGCGCCTTGTAGGCGAAGCCGCGGCGCAGCGCCCAGGTGTTGACCTGGTAGTGCAGCGGGATGATGCCGACGTCCTCGATCGCGATCTCGGTGGCGCGCGCGAGCAGCTCCTGGCGCTTCTTGTCGTCCACCGTGGCGAGCGCCTGGTGGATCAGCTTGTCCACCTCGGCATTCGAATATCGGCCGCGGTTGGAGGGTCCCATGCCTTTCTCGCGATCGAAGGTGGCGAGCAGCGACTTGAGGGGCGACGAGGTCTCGCCGGTGGCCGAGCCCCAGCCGACGAGGATGAAGCTGAACTTGGGCCCTTTCTCGGGGCTGCCGGTGGAGGCCTCGCGGAAGAACACGCTCGAGGTCATGGTCACGACCTGCGTGTCGATGCCGATGCGCGACAGCATCTGGCCCACGGCTTCCGCGATCTTGCCGTCGTTGGGATAGCGGTCGTTGGGGCCGTGGATCGTCATGCGAAAGCCGTTGGGCACGCCGGCTTCCGCGAGCAGCTTCTTCGCGCCGTCCGGATCGAACCCGACCGGCTTGAGGTTCGGGCTCACGCCGAAAAAGCCCTCGGGCAGGAGCTGCCCCGCCTTGATCGCAACCCCTTCCATGACGCGGCCGACGATGGCGTCGCGGTCGATCGCCTTGGAGATCGCCAGCCGCACGCGCCGGTCGCGCAGCGGGCTCTTGATCGGGCCGCCGTCCTTGGCGCGCACGAACGGCGAGTCGTCGCGGAAATGGTCGAGGTGCAGGTAGATCACCCGGTTGGAGACCGTCTGCGCGATCGTCACCTTCGGGTCCTTCTTCAGCCGCTCCATGTCGGTCGAGGGCACCTCGTCGATCAGGTCCACGTCGCCGGCGAGCAGCGCCGCCACGCGCGAGGGGTCGGACTTGAGCGGCCGGAAGGTCACCTTCTGCCACGGCGCCTTCTGGCCCCAGTAGCTCTCGTTACGCTGCACCACGATGCGGTTGCCCGGTGCGTACTCGGCAAAGCGATAGGGGCCGGTGCCGATCGCCGCCTTGCCCGAGTTGTAGTCGGGGGTCTTGGCGCCCGCGCCGTGCTTGCGCGACACGATGAGCACCGCGGAGACCTCGTTCGGCATCAGCGGATACGGGCCGGCGGTCTTGAAGTGCACGGTGTGGTCGTCCACCTTCACCACCGTCTTGCCGCGCGTGTAGATGCCGAAGCTCGATGGGCTGCCCTCGACGTTGGGCGCGCGCTCGAAGGTGAACACCACGTCGTCGGCGGTGAAGGGCGAGCCGTCGTGGAAGGTCACGCCCTTGCGCAGCTTGAACTCCCAGGTGGTGTCGTCGATCGCGCGCCACGATTCGGCCAGGGCGGGGCGATGGCGCTGCATCTCGTCCTGCCCCACCAGCGCCTCGAAGACGTGGCTCAGCATCGAGTTGTTCGGCGACAGGTTGTGGAAGTGCGGGTCCATCGCCGTCGGCTCGCTGGCCAGGCCGATGCGCAGGTCTTGAGCGTTGGCGGCGCCCGCGGCGAGCAGCGCGGCCGCGAGCAGGTGGCGAATGGTCTTCATGAGTCCCCCTCCCAGGAGCAAGTCGAAGGCGCCTATTATGGGTCAATCCGCGGTGCGGTAGGTGCAGTACCAGTAATAGTCGAGCCCGTGCCAGGCGAACTCCCGGCCGCGCGCGCCGAGCAGCCGCTCGATGTCGGCCGCGGCGGGGAAGTTCTTCAGCACCTCGTGCTCGCTGCCGTCGGCGAGCCGGCGCAGCTGGTAGGTGTTGCCCTCGGCATCGGTGCGCGCAAGCGGCGTGCTGCTTCCCTCGACGTAGCGGTTGTCGAGGAACGCCACGCGCGCGCCGGGCGCGAGCCGCCGGTGCAGGCCGTCGAGGAAGCCGGGGAGCAGCCTCCTGGGCACGTGCGACCACCAGAAGCCGGCGAAGCAGGCGTCGAACTTGCGCGGCCAGGCGGGCAGGGCGAAGGCGTCGCAGCGCTCGAAGGCCACGTTGCCGCGCGGGTAGGGCCTGGCGCGCGCGATCGCCAGCACCTCTTCGTTTGCGTCGGTAGCGAGCACCGACGCGGCGCGCGCGGCGAGCAGCGGCGTCCAGTAGCCGGTGCCGCAGGCGAGCTCGAGCAGCGCCGCGCCCGCGAAGAGCTCCGGCAGCTCGCGCTTGAGCCGCGCGAGGTCCGCCTGGCGCTCGGGCTTGTCGTAAACGCGCTCGTATTCGGCGGCGCGCTTCGCGTAGTAGGCGCGCAGTTTTGCTCCGGTGGACATCGATGCATTCTAACTGTGGTACAAATCGCGCCGCCATGGATGCTGCCTACGAGGTCCGCGGGCCGCGCGAGCCGGCTGTGCCGCTGGTGCTCGACTCGCCGCACTCGGGAAACCGCTTTCCGGCGGACTTCGGCGCGGCCGTCAGCGAGCGCGAGCTGCGCGATGCCGAGGACTGCTACGTCGACGAGCTCTACGAGGCGGCGCCGGCGCTCGGCGCGCCGCTGCTCTGCGCCACCTTTCCGCGGAGCTACATCGACCCCAATCGCCATGCCGGCGACATCGACCACGACCTCCTCGACGGCCCCTGGCCGTGGGAATGCCGCCCCAGCGGCAAGGCGCGCATCGGCAAGAGCCTGGTGTGGCGCACGCTCGAGGACGGCCGGCCCATCTATTCGCGGCGCCTCGCGCCGGCCGAGGTACGCCAGCGCATCGAGCGCTACCACGCGCCCTACCATGCCGCGCTGCGAGAGCTGCTGGAGGCCGCGCAGCGGCGCTTTGGCGCGGTGTGGCACGTCAACTGCCACTCGATGAAGCCGGTCGCCGGCAAGCAGAGCGACGACGGCGAGGGGAGCGTGCGCGCCGACTTCGTGCTCGGCGACCGCGATGGCACCACCTGCGAGCCGGAATTCACCGCGTGCGCTCGGGCAACGCTCGAGGCGATGGGCTACGAGGTCAAGGTGAACGACCCGTACAAGGGGGTCGAGCTGGTGCGCGCGTATTCCGACCCGCGAGCGGGGCGCCACAGCCTGCAGATCGAGGTCAACCGCGGCCTTTACCTCGACGAGGGAACGCTCGGCAAGACCGCGGGCTTTGGCACGCTCAAGTCGAATCTCGCCAGGCTCGCGGCAACGCTTGCGGACTACGCCAGGGGGCGGACGCGTGGCTGAGCATTTTCCGATCGAGCTTTCGCCGCCCGACATCGCGCCGTACCGCGCTGGCAACGCCGGGGTGGACTACGTCCGTGTGCTCGACTCGGGCCGCCCGGGGCCGAGCGTCATGGTGCAGGCGCTCACCCACGGCAACGAGTTCTGCGGCGCGATCGCGCTCGATTACCTGTTGCGCGAGCAGGTCGCGCCGCGCGCGGGCAGGCTCACGCTCGCCTTCGCCAACGTCGCCGCCTACGCGCGCTTCGATTTCGACGACCCGGACCGCTCGCGCTTCATAGACGAGGACTACAACCGCGTCTGGGCCGACGACGCGCTGTTCGGCCCGCGCGACTCCGCGGAACTGCGCCGCGCACGCGAGCTGCGGCCGTTCGTGGACGCGGCCGACCTGCTGCTCGATCTGCACTCGATGCACGAGCCCTGCCGCCCGATCATGGTGTGCGCAAGGAGCGAGAAGAGCGCCGCCTACGCGCGCCGCATCGGCGTGCCTGGCGACCTGCTCATCGACACCGGGCACCCGGCGGGCCTGCGCATGATCGAGCGCGGCGGCTTCGGCGACCCGGCAAGCGCGCGCACCGCCGTGCTGATCGAATGCGGCCAGCACTGGGAGAAGAGCGCCGCCGAGGTGGCGATCGACACGACGCTGCGCTTTCTCGCCGTGAGCGGCGCCGTGGACCCGGAATGGGTGCGGGCGCGGCTGCGGCTGGAGCCCCCGCGCACGCAGCGGCTCGTGCGGGTCACCGAGCCGGTCGTGGCGAAGAGCATGAACTTTCGTTTTGCGCGCCCCTGGAAGGGCCTGGAGGTGGTGCCTGCGGCGGGCACGCCCGTCGCGACGGACGGCGACACGGTGTGGAAAACGCCCTACGACGAGTGCGTCATGGTGATGCCGTCCATGGTGCACCTGAAGCCCGGCACGACGATGGTGCGCCTGGGGCGTTTCCAGGCGTAAACCGGCCGCCATCCAGCGGCGTTACACTGGCGTATGCACGCCATGCGCCTCGCCACGCTGCTCCTCCTTGCCGCGCTCGCGGCTCCCGCCGCGGCCCAGATCTACCGCTGGACCGACGCCGAGGGCAAGGTGCACTTCTCGAACACCACGCCGCCCCCCGGGGTGAAGGCTACCGTGGTGGATCCCAACGCGAAGGAAGTGCCGCCCGCGCCGGAATCCACCGAGTGCTACACCATCCGCTGCCAGGGCGAGCGCATGGAGGAGCGCCAGCGCAGGCGCGAGGCCGAGGAGGCGAGGGCCGCAGCCGAGCGCGCGGCGAACGCGCCCAGGCAGCCGCGCGGGCTGGAGTTTCGCAAGTACGTCAGCATCCAGCGCGGCATGAGCGAGGGCGAGGTCTTCACCATCACCGGAGAGCCCGACCTGGTTTCCGACCAGGGCCTTGCTTACGCCGCGCCCAGCACGGTGCAGGTCGCACCCAATCTGCGCGCGCCCGCGCGTGCGGGACTCTCGCTCAAGACCTGGACTTTCCTTCCCACGCCCGCGGACCCGTTCGTCACCACCATCACGCTCGTCGGCGGGCGGGTGACGGAACTCGAGCGCGTCAGGAAGTTCTGATCATTTCCGGTACTTGCCCCAGAGCTGGTCGAGCCGCTCGTAGCGGCCGCAGCCGAAGGTGTAGCGCTTGTAGTTGAACGGGTTCTTCTTGTAGTAGTCCTGGTGGTATTCCTCGGCGGGCCAGAACTCGCTCGCCTGCACGATCGGCGTCACGATCGGCTGCTTGAAGGGCTTGTCGCGCTCCCACTTCGCCTTGGAGGCGTCCGCGAGGCGCTTCTGCTCCTCGCTGTGCCAGAAGATCGAGGGCCGGTACTGCGAGCCGTGGTCGCAGAACTGGCGGTCGGTGTACGTCGGGTCGTGGTTCACCCAGAAGGTCTCGAGCAGCTTCTCGTAGCTCACCCTGGCCGGGTCGTATTTCACCTGCACCACCTCGGTGTGGCCGGTGAGCCCCGAGGACACCTGCTCGTAGCTCGGGTTCTTCACCTTGCCGCCCATGTAGCCGGAAGTGGTCGAGACCACCCCCGGCACCTTGTCGAAGGTCTCCTCGACGCACCAGAAGCAGCCGGCGGCGAAGGTCGCCGTGGCGAGGTTTTGCGCCGGCGCGAGCGCGGGCAGGGCGAGGGCAAGCGCCAGGATCCATCGTTTCATTTCTTCAGCTCCATCAGGACGGCATCGATGAGGGGTTGGTCGCGCAGGCACAGGCGCACCTTACTGAGGGCCGCGGACTCGACCGCGGCGAGGTAGGCGCGGGCGCAGACCTCGGGCGGCACGCCGAAGATGCCGCTCGAGACCGCAGGGAACGACACCGAGGACCAGCCGCGCTCGTGCGCGAGCGCGAAAGCCGCGCGCAGCGCGCGCTCGAGCTTCGCCTGCTCGTCGCCTTCGCCCCAGCGCGGGCCGATGGCGTGGATCACGCCCTTGTAGGGCAGCTTCCCGGCGCCCGTCGCCACCGCCGAGCCGGAAGGAAACGGTCCGCGATCGCGCACCACGCGGTCGGATTCGGCCTGCAATTCAGCGCCCGCGGCGCGCGAAATCAGCCCCGCGACGCCGCCGCCGTGCGCAAGCCGGCCGTTCGCCGCGTTGACGATCGCCTCCACCGGCTCCTCGAGCAGGTTGCCGCGCACCACCTCGAAGGTTCCTCCCGCGGGGAGCGCGCGCTGCGCCAGGATCATGCCCGCGGTACGGCGAGCGGCGTTTTCTGGATGCCGCGCGCATCGAAGTTCCCCGGGTCGAGCCAGCGCTGGTACTCGCGGCGCAGCGCCGGCCAGTCGCGGTCGAGCATCGCGAACCAGGCGGTGTCGCGGTTGGCGCCCTTCACCCACATGTGCTGCCGGAACACGCCCTCGAAGGCGAAGCCGAAGCGCAGCGCCGCGCGCTTGGAGGGCAGGTTCAGGTCGTTGCACTTCCACTCGAAGCGCCGGTAGCCGAGATCGTCGAACACGTGGCGCGCGGCGAGGTAGAGCGCCTCGGTCGCAAGGCGCGTGCGCGCCATGCGCGGGCCCCAGAGGATGTCGCCGATCTCGATCACGCCGTGCTCGGGCACGATGCGCATCAGCGACTGGCGTCCGAGCGCGGCGCCGCCCGCCTGGTCGATCACCGCGTGGTAGAGCCGGTCCTCGCCCCGGTTCGCCTGCTCGATCCAGGCGAGCAGGTCGTCGATCGAGCGCGGCGGGCTGGCGGGCAGGAAGGCGAAGCGCTGCGCGGCGCCTTCGCCGCCCGATGCGGCGAACAGGTCCTTGGCGTGCGCGCCGGAAAGCGGCTCGAGGCGCACGTAGCGCCCCTCGATCGCGACGCGCTGCGGGCGTGGCCGCGGCAGCGCCGGGTCAGCCGCCGCCATAGTCCGGGCCGTCCTCGCCCATGAGGATTTCGGTGCTCAGGACCGAACGCTCGCGCAGGTGCCGCAACGCCGCCAGGCGCGGGTCGGCGCGGTAGGCGTCGAAACTGGGCCTGTCCGGAAACGCCAGCACGTGGACTTCCTTCACCGTGCCGGGCGGTGCGCCTTCGCTCACGGTCACGGTGCGCTCGAAGCTGCCGCCGTGCGCCGCCATCACGGTCGCGGCGCGATGCTCGAACGCGCGGAAGTCCTCCAGCGCCGCCTTGCGCACGGTGAGGATTGCAACCACCACCAGCCGCGCCATCGGCGGACCGCGCCGCGAGCGGCTTACTCGACCTTCGCCTTGGCGCGCAGCTCGCGCACCAGGGTCTCGACTTTCTGCTGGGTCAGGCGCTGCTGGATCTGCGGCTTCACTTCCTCCAGCGGCGGGAACTTGAGCGCGCGCACGTCGTCCAGGCGGATCACGTGGTAGCCGAAGCGCGAGCGCACCGGCGCCGGCGTCATCTTGCCCTTCTCCAGCTTCACCATCGCGTCGGCGAACGCCTTGTCGTAGTTGCCGGGCACGCTCCAGTCGAGCTCGCCGCCGCGCGGCCGCGTGCCCTCGTCCTTGGAGAGCTTCTGCGCCACCTCCTCGAACTTGGCGCCCTTGGCGATCTCGGCGATCGCGCCCTTGGCCGCGTCCTCGGTCTCCAGCAGGATGTGGCGCGCCTTGTATTCCTTGTCGCCGGTCAGCGACTGGGCGCGTTGGTATTCCTTCTGGATCTCGGCGTCGCTCACGGGGTTCTTGCGCAGCCAGTCGCTCACGTAGGCGTTGACGATCAGCTCGTGGCGCAGCAGCTCGAGGCGCTGCTGCACCTCCGGGCGCTTGGCGAAGCCTGCGCGGTTCGCTTCCTGGTAGACGACCTCGTTGTTGATCAGCACCTCGCGGATCTGCGCGCGCAGCTGGTCGGAATCCTTGTTGCCGCGCTCCATCTGCTGCTGCGCGAACAGGTCCGAGCGGGCGCGGGGGATGGCGACGCCGTTCACCGTCGCCACCGGGCCGTCCTTCGACGCGGGCGCGGCCGGCGCGGCGGGCTTGGTCGCTTCCTTGGTGGGCAACGCCGGGGCCTGCGCGAGCGCCGCGGCCGGCAGGGCGAGCGCGAGCGCCGCGGCGGCGGCAAGCAGGGTTGGCTTCATCTTGGTCCTTTCGATTCGGAAATCGTCTTCAGGCGCCGTTCTCGCCGGGCGCGCGCGCCTCGATGGCGAGGGCGTGGATCGGGTCCTGCATCAGGCTGCCGAGCGCCTGGTAGATCATGCGGTGGCGCGCCACGACCGGCTTGCCGGTGAAAGCGCGCGACACGATGGCGAGGCGCCAGTGCGTGTTGCCTCCCGGGCGTGCGCCCGCGTGGCCGGCGTGCTTCGCGCTCTCGTCGACGAGCTCGAGGGCGATTGGCTCGAGCGTGGCGAGACGCTGGCGGATCTGCTCCTCCACCGTCACTGCTTGCCCGCTTCCAGGTGGCGCGCGAGGAAAAGCGCCTGCGCCAGCACGAACAGCACCATCAGGCCGACGCCGCCGAACAGCTTGAAATTGACCCAGTTCTCGGTGGAGAAGTTGTAGGCGACGAACAGGTTCGCCGCGCCCATGAAGGCGAAGAACCCGGCCCAGCTCCAGTTGAGGCGCGACCAGACCGCATCGGGCAGCGCCATCTGCTCGCCGAGCATCAGGCGGATGAGGTTGCGGCGCAAGAGCAGCGGGGCGCCGGCGAGCGCCGCGGCAAACAGCCAGTAGAGCACCGTGGGCTTCCACTTGATGAAGGTCTCGTCGCGCAGCGCGAGCGTCGCGCCGCCGAACACCACGATGATCGCGAGGCTCACCCACAGCATCGCGTCCACTCGCCGGCCGCGCAGCTTCAGCCAGCCGACCTGCGCGAAGGTGGCGGCAATGGCGACTCCGGTGGCGACGTAGATGTCGGCCAGCTTGAAGGCGGCGAAGAACAGCACCACCGGGAAGATGTCGAACAGGAACTTCATCGAAGGGCGCGATTCTACCAGCGCGCCAGGGCGCGCACCTCGGCGACGCTCGCGCGCCCGACCATTCCGGCGAGCGGCACGAGCTCGACCAGCGACTCGCCCTCGATCAGCTTGACGTGCGTGGCGTCGGCGCGCGCCTGGCCGAAGATCGCGTCCACCGCGCGCCAGCCTTCGCCCTCGAGGTGCACCTCGTTCCAGCTGTGATAGACGAAGCCGCCGTGGTCGCGCGAATAGACGATGCCGTTCACGACGCGCGCCGGGATGCCCATGGCGCGCGCGAGCGCGGCGAACAGGTACGCGAAGCCCTGGCATTCGGCGCGCCGCTCGCGCAGCACGTCGCTCGCGGTGAACACGTCGAGCGCCGCCTTGCCGATGTTCGCCTCCATCCAGGCGATGATGCGCGCGACGCGCCCGGGCGCGCCGCCGGCGCCGGCCTGCAGCTCGCGAGCGAGGCGCGCGATTTCCGGGTCGGCGCTGGTGACGACGAGAGAGGGCTTCAGGTACGCCGCAAGCCGCGCGGGCGGCTCGGCCGCGGGCGCGGCGTCGCGGTCCACGGTGCAGCCGAGGCGCGTCCCGTCGCGCGTGCAGCGCTGCGCTGCGTCGTCGGGCACGCCCAGCTCCGGGGGCACGCCCTCGAGCGCGATCTCCAGGCGCGAGACGCGGCGCGCCTCGTCGAGCGGCGGCACGCGCATCACGCTGAAGCCGAGCAGCGCCTCGTCGCGGTTGAGGTTGGCCGCGACCAGGTAGCGCTTGGCGCGGCCCTCGTCCTCCAGCGCCGAGATCATCACGCCGCGCAGCGCCAGCTCGAACACCGGGCGCCCGTTAGCGGTGATCCAGGTGGTGCTCTCCAGGCCCAGGGCACGGGTGCGCAGCTTGAATGCACTGCCCGCAAACACCGTGCTTGCCTCGTAGGCGAGCACCTCCTGCTCGGCCTCCGCGAGCGCCTGCGTCTCGCCGTTCAGCACCGTGTAGCGGTAGCTGCGGCCGATGGCGAGCCCGCGCATCACCGGAAGGAGGTTCACGGCGCTCGAAGGATAGAGCGGCCCGGCGAGCGCGAGCGTCTTCGCTTCGGTGCTGCCGCTCGCCTCGACGCGCATGCGCAGCTCGCGGCCGTCGGCTTCGCCCGTCACCTTGAGCACGCTGCCGTCGAGGTCGTACTGGTAGCCGAAGCGCTCCAGCGTCAGGTCGTCGCGCACGCGGTCGAGCGCGCGCAGGCTGACGCGCTTGTCGTAGCCGAGGAAACGCAGCCGCAGCACCGCCTCGGACTCGATCTCGAAGCGCCCGGGCGCGTCGGCTGCGGGGCGGAGCGCAAGATGCGTGAAGCCGATCTTGTTGCCGATGAAGATGACGCCGGTCCAGTATTCGCGCCAGGGCCAGTCGGCGAGCCGGCGCTCCTCGGGAGGCGGCGGCGGGCCGGCGTCGAAGAAGAAGTCGCTCAGCGTGGCGCAGCCCTGCAGCAGGGCGGCCGCCGCGAGGCAAAGTGTAAAGCGTGACTTTACAGTCGGCACGTCCTGGGTCCCCGCCTGCGCGGGGACGACGATCGGGGCGTCAGCCGAGCAGCCCGCGCTTGCGGTGCCAGTCCATGATGCTCTCGAGCGGGTACTCGCGGAAGCGCCGCTGGCCGCGGCCGCGCGGCACCTCGACCCAGGCGGGCTTGGAGGCGAGGAAGATGTGCTGGCGCTCCTTCGGGCGCGGGAGCTTCGTGTCGATGGCGGAGGCGAACGGGTAGACCCACTCCGGCCAGCGCGGGTCCCAGGCCCAGAGCGCCGAGCCGCACTTGCGGCAGAAGTGCCGCCTGCCCGGGGAGCGGGTCCTGGCGCGCGGCGAGAGCCTGGCACGGTAGACCGACAGGTTCGCGCGGCCCTTCACGCGCAGGGTCTTCGCCTCGCCCATGATGTTGATGGCGTAGCCGCCGCCGCCCGCGGTCTTGCGGCAGATCGAGCAGTAGCACCACATGTAGGGCTGGCGGGTGCGCGACTCGACCTCGAAGCGCACCGCGCCGCAATGGCACGACCCTTTCAGCAGCATGGCGCTATTATGATCCACCAAGGAGGAAACATGGCACTGGTCAAGCTGATCGAATACCGCGATGCGGCGCCCGAGGTGCGAGCCGTCTACGACGACATCATGCGCACCCGCGGCGTGGACTGGATCAACAATTTCTGGAAGGCGCTCGCCAACGACCCGGCGAACCTCAAGCGCATCTGGGAGAACGTGAAGCAGGTGATGGCCCCGGGCGCGCTCGACCCGCTGGTGAAGGAGATGGTCTACGTGGCGGTGAGCGCCACCAACAACTGCGAATACTGCACCTATTCGCACACCGCCGCGGCGCGCAAGAAGGGCATGAGCGACGCCATGTTCATGGAGCTGATGGCGGTGGTGGGCCTGGCGAACGAGACCAACCGCCTCGCCAACGGGCTCAAGGTGGAAGTCGACCCGCGGTTCAAGTGAAGGGGTTGCGATGAGGGCATTGCTGGTTGCGGCGGGAACGGCGCTTGCGGCGCAGGCGCTTGCGGGCGGCTCGAACTACGGCGTCGCGCCGGGCTCGCGCGAGATCGCGGGCAAGGTGACCGAGTGGGCGGTGCCCACGCCGCGCTTCGCTCGCGACCCGGCGCCGGGGCCGGACGGCAACATCTACATCGCGGTGATGAACGGCAACCGCATCGCGCGCTTCGACACGCGCGTGCAGCGCTTCTACGAGTGGACGCTGCCCGAGGGCGCGCGGCCGCACGGGCTGGTGGTGGCGAAGGACGGCAAGGTGTTCTACACGGGCAACGGCAACGGCTCGATCGGCGAGCTCGACCCGGCGACCGGCAAGGTGGTGAGCCACTTCACGCCCTCGCAGGGCGGCAACCCGCACACTGCCGTGCTCGACGACGAGGGCAACGTCTGGTTCACCGGGCAGGGCGGCGGCTACCTCGGCAAGCTCGACCGCAAGAGCGGCAAGGTGACCGAAGTGCCGATGCCGGGCGGGCCCTACGGCCTCGCGATCGACAGGCGGGGCCGCATCTGGGTGTGCCGCATGGGCGCCAACGCCCTCGGCATCTACGATCCGAAGACGAACCAGACCGACGAGCTGCGCACGGGCCCGGGCTCGCGGCCGCGGCGCATCGCCACCGCGCCCGACGGCATGCTCTGGGTCACCTATTACGGCAACGGCATGCTCGCGAAGGTGGACCCGGCGGCAAAAAAAGTGGTGAAGGAATACCCGATGCCCGCGGGGCCGCGCGCCGGCCCGTACACGGTGGTAGTGGATGGCGCGGGGCGCGTGTGGGCGAACGAGATCGACACCGACACGGTGGCGATCCTCGACCCCAAGACCGAGAAGTTCCGCGTCATCGCGCTCCCCACGAGCGGCGCGGGCATCCGCAAGGCGATCGTGGACGCCGAGGGGCGCTACTGGTACATGGGCAGCCACAACGGCAAGCTCGGCATGATCGAATAGCCAAATCGGGGACAGACCCCGACGACAATCCCTAAGTCCCTGTAGCAAAAGCTGAAACGTCGGGGTCTGTCCCCGGCTGCCTGGGAGTATCATCCTTGTGTCGGGCTGGTCGTCGGTTCGCTGGGGGAGTGGGCATGCGATCGGGAATTGCCGTGCTTGTCTTGGCTGCGGCGCTTGCCGCGGCGCCCGCGTTGCGCGCGCAGCAGCAGGACGCACCCGCGCAAACATCCGGCCCCGAGCAGCTTTTCGAGGCGATCGGCAACACCCTGCGCGATCTCTTCAAGGGAATCTTCGGCACGCAGGAAGCCGAGTTGCCGGCCCCGCAGCCCGCGCCCGCCGAGCAGCCGCCGCCACCGCCAGTCCCGCAGCAGGCCCCGGCCCCGCAAGCGGCGCCTGCGCCCGCACCGCAACCGGTGAAGGTCACCCCGAGCGCCGATGCGCCGCCGCAGACCCTGCAGGGACTGATCGCGAGGGGCGAGTACGACGCGGCGCTGAAGATGGTCGACGCGGGCGCCGACATCGAGGCGAAGGAGCCGGGCGCGGGCGCTTCGCCGCTGCACTACGCCGTGATGAAAGGGGCGCTCGCGGTGGTGAACCGGCTGCTCGCACGCGGCGCCGACGTCAACAGCCGCACCAAGAGCGGCACCACGCCGCTGCACACTGCCGCGCTCTACAACCGGTATGAGGCCGCCCAGGCGCTGCTCGCCAGGGGCGCGGACGTGAACGCGAAGAGCGTGAGCGGCGCGACGCCGCTCACCATCGCGCAGACCGCCAACTACCAGCGCATGGCGAAGCTGCTGCGCGACAGCGGCGGGCAGTAGCGCCTCGCTAGCGGCGCTCGCGCGGCGCGTCGTCCTCGATGACTTCGCTCGAGTCGGGCCGCACGAGGAAACGCTTCCACGGCTCGCCGCCCGCGCTCACCTCCACCGGCCACCAGCAGCGGCCGTCGCGCCGCACCGGCTCGTCCAGCGACAGCAGGTATCTCACCTGCACGCGCTCCCGCGCCTTGCGCTCGGCCCAGGCCTCGACGTGCGGCTTGATCTTGACGCGCACCACCATGCGCCTGAGCGCGTTCCAGTCGTCCTCGCTGAATTCGCAAGGCGCGGCGGCCGGGGCGAACGCAAGCGCCGCGGCGGCAGCGAGCCCGGCCAAGCGCATCAGGCGCGGATCACTTCGGCGTCCGTCCCGTAGAGCTTCTCGACCAGCGTTGCGCGCCGCTCGAGCACCGCTCGCTGGTTGATGTAGCCCTTGTCCGTGATCTCGTTGGCGTCGATCGAGGGCGGCTCGGCCATGACGAGCAGCCGCGCGGGGTGGGTGGAGCTGCCGCCTTCGGCAGCGAGCGCGCGCAGCGCGCCCGCGAGCCTGGCGCGCAGCAACTCGGGCGCGATGTCCTTCGCCGCGGGACTGAGGAACACCAGCGCGCCGATCTCGTCGCGGTCGTGCCCCGTGATCACCGCGTCCTGCACCAGCGGATTCGCCGCGGCGATCAGCTTCACGCGCACCGTGCCCGTGCTTACCCAGGTGCCGCTCGTGAGCTTGAAGTCCTCCGCCACGCGGCCGTCGAACACCAGGCCCTTGGCGGGGTCGGCCGGATCGGCGAGCTTCATCGCGTCGCCGATGCGGTAGAAGCCTTCCTCGTCGAACGCCGCGCGCGTGAGGTCATCGCGCTTCCAGTAGCCCGGCGTGACGTTCGGGCCCCTGACGCGCACCTCGAGCTTGCTCCCCGATGGCACGAGCTTCAGCTCGCAGCCGGCGACCGGCAGGCCCACGACCCCGGCGCGCTCGATGTGGAAGTGCACCTGCGTGGCGAGCGGCGAGGTCTCGGTCGAGCCCCAGGCCGAGAGCATCGCGAGGTCGGTGCGCTTTTCCGCGAGCGCGAGCTTTTCCAGGCGCTCCCACAGGTTCTGCGGCAGCGCCGCGCCGGCGTAGAACACCGCCTGCAGCCGGCTGAAGAAATTGCGCCGCAGCGCGGCGTCGGACTCGAGGAAGGGCAGCAGCAGGTCGAAGCCGCGCGGCACGTTGAAGTAGATCGTCGGCGCGACCTCCCGCAGGTTGCGCGCCGTGGTGTCGATCAGGCCCGGCATCGGCTTGCCGCCGTCGACGTAGAACGTGCCGCCGTTGCGCAGCACCAGGTTGAAGTCGTGGTTGCCGCCGAAGGTGTGGTTCCACGGCAGCCACTCGCACAGCACGGGCGGCGTCTTCTCCAGCCACGGCCAGCCCTGCGCGAGCATCTGCTGGCTCGCGCACAGCATGCGCTGCGTGTTGATCACGCCCTTCGGTTGCCCGGTCGAGCCCGAGGTGAACAGGATCTTCGCCACCGTGTCGGGGCCGACGCGCGAGAACGCCTCGTCCACGCGCGCGCCAGGCGCCGCCTGAAGCAGCGCGTCGATCGGCGTCGCGGTGGCGCCCACCGCCGCGAGCGCGGCGGCGAACTTCGCGGGCTCGGCGGCGTACACCAGCCCCGGCCGCACCAGGTCGAAGATGTACCTGAGCTTGGCGTGGTCCTTCGACATCAGCGAATACGCGGGCGAGACCGGCGCCACCGGCACCCCCACGTGCATCGCGCCCAGCGCGAGCAGCGCGTGGTCGACCGAGTTGTCCGAGAGGATCGCGAGCGGGCGCTCGGGACCGAGGCCGCGCTCGATGAGCGCCTGGCCGATGCGGCGCGCCGCGTCGAGCGCCTCCCGGTAGCTCACCTTGCGCCAGCCGTCGGTCGCGCGCTCGGCGAGGAACACGCGCTCGGGCGCTTTTGCCGCCCACTGGACCAGCCACTCGCTGAGCGCGCGCGCAAAGGGTGCGAGCTTCTGCGGCGAGCGCAGCAGCATCGAGCCGTCGGCGCGGCGCTCGAGCTGCGCGGCGGCGGGGGCGAATTGCAGGCTCGAGCGCAGCATGGCCGTTTCCTCCCGCTCTAGTCGGAGAGCGCTGTAGCCACCTCGGTGCAGGCAGCGATGCTCCTCAGGTGCGAGGCGCGCATGCCTTCGAACACCTTGCGCACCTCATCGTCGCGCATGCGCGGCAGCGCCTGCTCGAACTCGCGCACCGCCCAGCGCAGGCCCCGCACCAGGAACTCGATGCGCGCGCGCTTGCCTTTCACTGCCACCGCCTTGTCGTAGAACTCGCCGGTGGCGTGGCTGTAATGCTTGCCCAGGCGCTTGAGCTGCTCGCCGAGCAGCACGCAGTTGTGCGCCTCGTCGGCCTGCACGCGGCGCAGCGTCTTCCACGCCGCACCGTCCCTTGCGTGGTCGTCCATGTAGACCACCAGCGCCTTCGCGCCCGCGCGCTCGGCCTCGAGCATGCGGTTCAAGTAGGCGGCGAATTCGGCGTCAGTGAAGCTTGACGTACTCATACTCCACCGGCTGGTTGTTGATGCCGCGCTCAGGGGGCGCCACCCAGCGCGCCATCTTGCCTGGCTCGGCCACCTGCTTCATGAGCGAGCGCACGAACGCGCGGTCGGCCTCCGAGGGCACCCAGTCGTACAAGCGCCTGGCGTACTCCTCCTTCGGGATGAGCTTGCCGTCGGGGGTCACCGGCGCGCCCACCCACGAGCCGATCGAGCGGCGGAAGTGCGGCGAGGGCAGGGTGAGCCGGAATGCGTGGCCCGCACGCTCGATGGCACGGTTCCAGCGCTTCAGGCCGATCTCGCAGTCCTTGAGGTAGGACTCGCGCATGACTTCGTTCAGCGCGTTGAGCATCGGCACCTCGCTCACGCCCTCCGGCGTCTCCATCCTGAACACCGCCTGGCGCAGCACGTGGTCCTGGTACTGCGACTCGTCGGGGCGGCCTTTCAGGCCGGTGGCGAAGTTGCTGGCGGCGTTGGACGAGATCTCCGAGCCGAAGAGGTCGAGCGACGAGGAGCACCAGAAGTTGAGGTACTTCTGCAGCAGACCCAAGTCGATCGCGCCGTGGGCGCGGATCTTCGCCGGGTCGTCGGTGCCGAGCTCGTTCATCACTTCGAGCGTGCGCTTCACCACGCGGCCGATGCCGGTCTCGCCGACGAACATGTGGTGCGCCTCCTCGGTGAGCATGAAGCGGCAGGTGCGCGAAAGCGGGTCGAACGCCGACTCGGCGAGGCTCTTCAACTGGTACTTGCCGTCGCGGTCGGTGAAGTAGGTGAAGCAGTAGAACGAGAGCCAGTCCGAGATCGGCTCGTTGAAGGTCGAGAGGATCCTCGGCTTGTCGGCGTCGCCCGAGTGGCGCGCGAGCAGCTCCTCGGCCTCCTCGCGGCCGTCGCGGCCGAAGTAGGC
>CAZVHU010000067.1:0-17148 GCA_964627075.1 uncultured Enterobacteriaceae bacterium
AGCCCATGGGGGTGCATTCGCGGAAGATCACGTCGCCGGCGAACACCACCCTTTCCTTCGGCACGTGGACGATGGTGTCGCCGACCTGGTGGCACGGCCCCACGTAGATGAGGTGGACTTCCGTGCCGTCGAGATCGAGCACGTGGCGCTCCTCGAACACCGTCGTCGGCAGGACCAGCCTGATGCCGTGGAAATCGTAGTCCTCCCGCAGCTGCCTGGCGATCGCCAGCGCACCGGGGTGCATCGCGCCGAGGAGCCATCGCGAGGGAAAGCGATCGGCGCCCCTGAGCAGTTGCTGGGTCTCCTTCGGATCGGCGACGCGCGGCATCAACTCCCTGACCGTCCGGTGCGCGATGATCTCGGCGCCCGCGAAGAGCTGGTTTCCCCACACGTGGTCGCCGTCCTCGTGCGTGTTGATCACGCGCTTGGGCATGCCCGGCCAGACCTTGCCGAACAGCTCGATCATCCGGCGCGCGTGGGCCAGGTCCGACTGCGTGTCGATGACGACGCCGCCGCCCAGGTTGATGAGCCCCGAGTTCGCGTCGCACACCCGGTTCCTCTCGTTCAGGACCGCAAAGCAGTTCTCGCTGACCTGCTGCAGCTTCATCAGGGCCCTCCGGGGCGAAGGTGTCGCGAAGCGGTTTGCATCGTTGACGGCGGTCAAGAACCCATTTGCGGCATAGTTGAAGCTTCTAGCCCGGCATCCGGGTCGTCTATCGGATTTCCGCAATTTGCGAACATGACGAAACTCGCCGTCCCGGTCGCCCTGCCCGCTGTCACGGTCGCCGAGATCACCGAGCCCACGGCGGCCAACGCGGGCATCGAGCTGCTCGAGCAGGACGCGGTGCAGCTCAATCGATGCCGCTCCGCGCAAGGCGCGTGATCGTCCGTCTCGACCCCGCCGCGGTCGTGTTCCACTCGAGCAATGCCCGCATCCGGACCCGGACGAGCGTCCACAAGGGGCTGCTTGCCTACGTCGTGTTCGGCGCGCAGGCGAAGGGAACGGTGAACGGCCTGCCGGTCGGCCACGACGTGATGCTGGCCGCGGAGCCGGAAACCGAAGCCGGGTTTGTCGTCGAGGCCGGCTGGGAAAGCATGACCTTCCTGCTCCCGCCGGAGGAAGTCCGCGCGCATCTGGCCATCCGCCAGCGCGAGAGCGAGTTCGTGGCGCCGCGAGGCGTCAAGGCGCTGAAAGTGCGCGCAGACCCGTGCCGCAGGCTGTTCGACTGGGGCAAGCGACTCGTGCAAATCGCCGCGCGCGAACCCGCCCTGTTCAACGAACGCAAGCAGCTGCGGGACGCCGCCCGCGTCGAGTTGCTGGAGGCGCTTCTGGCGACCCTCGACGCGGCCGGCGATATGGAGCCCACGCGCAGCGACCGGACGCGGCAGGCGCGCAGCCTCATCGTGAAGACCGCCGAGGATTTCGCCGTCGCGCACGTCGGCGAACCTCTGCAGGTGACCGACTTGTGCAAGGCCGCGGCGGTGAGCGAGCGCAGCCTGGAATACGCGTTCCAGGAGGTCATGGGATTGGCGCCGGTGAGCTACCTGATCCGGCTCAGGCTGCATCGCGTGCGCAAGGCGCTGCTCGCAGCGACGCACGGAACGACCACGGTCTCGGCCGAGGCGCTCAACTGGGGCTTCTGGCACTTCGGCGAATTCTCGCGCGCCTATCGAGAGTGCTTCGGCGAATTGCCTTCGGATACGTTGCGGAGACATCCAGTCGAGCCGCAGCGATAAGCTCCTGCGAAGGCCGCGCTGAGCGCCCGGGTCGGCGACGTCTATCGCAGCGTGATCAGCGCCACCCCGGCTGCGATCAGCGCCATGCCGCCGGCCTCGAGCCGCGTCAGCTTCTCGCGGAAGAAGCGCCGCGCGACCGCCATGCTGAAGACGAGCTCGATCAGGCCGAGCGTTCGCACGTGCGCGGCGGTCTCGATCGCGAAGGCGGTGAACCAGCCGGCCGAAGCGGCCGCGCCCATGAAGCCGGCAAAAAGCGACGGCTTCCACGCGGCGAACACGCGCCACACCACCGCGCGATCGCGCCAGGCGAGCCAGCCGCCGAGCAGCAGGGTCTGGATCGTCAGCGCGATCACCAGCGCGTAGGCCGCCGCAATCGGAAAAGGCGTCCCGCCGAGCGCGAGCGCGGCGCCGCGATAACCGACCGCCGCAAGCGCGAAGCCCGCGCCGGAGCCCAGGCCGAGCATCGCTGCGCGCGATGTCCATCCGACGGCAAGCGATGCGATCGGCCGGGCCTTGTCGGCCGGTGAGATCAGAAGCACGCCGAGCGTGCCGCAGGCGACCGCGAGCGCGACCGACAGGCTCACCGCGTCGCCGAGAAACACCAGGCCGAAGACCGCCACCTGGATGATCTCGGTCTTGGAGTAGGCGACGCCGAGCGCGAAGTTGCTCTGCTGCATGGTGGCGAGCAGCAGTGCGGTCGCCACGATCTGCGCCACCGCCCCAAGAGTCACCCAGAAAACGAACCCGCCGCCCGCCTCGGGCATGGCGTAGTCCCCGAAGCGCGCCACCAGCGCCAGCCAAAGCGCAGCGAACGGCAGCCCGTAGAGGAAGCGCACCAGCGTCGCCCCCAGCGTGCCGAGTTCCGCCGTGAGGTGGCGCTGCGCCGCGTTGCGCAGCGTCTGCGCGAACGCCGCCCACAGCGTGACCGCGATCCAGAGCCAGTCGGGCGGGGTCACGCCGTGCGCTTCAGTGCAGGCGGGGCTTTTTCAGGAAATCGCTGCGGTCGGCGGACTTGATGCGCGCGCGCGCGACCTTGCCTTCGCGCGCGCAGGTGAGCGGCACCTCGACCCCGGCGGCGCCCAGGCGCCAGATCCTGCGGAACAGGTCGGCCAGGCCCGCGATGCGCTCGCCCGCGACCTCGAGCAGCACGTCGCCGACCTCGATTCCGGCCTTTTCCGCCGGGCCGCCGCCGGCGAGGCCCGCGACCACGAGGTGCTCGCCGATCTCGGTCGCGTACAGACCGAGCCACGGCCGTGGCGGACGGCTGGCGCGCCCCATGGCGAGCAGGTCGCCGAGGATGGGATCGAGCAGGTCGATGGGAACGATCATGTTGCCCTGGAGCGTGCGCTCGCCGTCCTTCTCCTGCACGAGGAGCGACCCCACGCCGGCGAGGTTGCCGTCGGCGCCGATCAGCGCCGCGCCGCCCCATTGCGGGTGCGCGGGCGTGGTGTAGAGCGCTTCGTCGAGCACGTACTCCCAGTAGCCGGCGAACTCTCTCTTGGCGAAGACCTTCGCCTCCAGCGTGTGCGAGCGCCCGCCGTGTCCCGCTATCACGACACGATCACCGACCTTGCAGCTTGCAGCCGTGCCGCGCGCGAGCGCCGGCACCCCGAGCCTGCCCAGCGCCTGAACCAGGCCAAAGCCCGTGGGCTGGTCGTGGGCGAGCACCGTGCCGCCGACCACGTTGCCGCGGTTGGTGGTGAGCCAGATGGTGGAGGCTTCCGTGACGAGGTAGCCGATCGTGAGCACGAGGCCGTCCTCGCGGATCACGATGCCGTTGCCGGCGCGCTCGGTGCCGAGGATCTGCGCGGTGAAGGCGTCTTCGGGAACCTCGGCGCGCAATTCCACCACCGCGTCCAGCGCGGCGCCCAGGTCGAAGGACCACTTCTCGGGCCTGGGCTGCAGCTTTTCGGGGAACGCCCAGCCAGTCTCGCTTGCCATGGGCCCGGAGTTTACGCCATGGCCGGGAGTGCGCCCGGGGAGCGTGCTAGACTTCCAACTGGTTGACTAGTTGAAACAGGGCTTGCGGCATGATCACGGTAGGGGCGTTCGAGGCGAAGACCAAGCTGGCGGAGCTGCTCGACAAGGTCGAGTCGGGCGAGACTGTCACGATCACGCGGCATGGCACCGCCGTGGCGCGGCTGGTGCCGGTGCGCACGGCGGACGAGCAGGGGCGGCTTCAGGCGCTCGTGGAGGAGATCAAGCGCACGCGCGCCGGCAAGGACCGCGGCGCCAAGCCCGGCGCCACGACGCCCGAGCTGATCCGCGCCGGGCGCCGCTACTGATGGCGCTGGTCATAGACGTCTCGGTCGCGCTGCCCTGGTTCCTGGAGGACGAGCGCTCCCGCTTCAGCGAAGCGCTGCTCGAGTCGATCGACCGCATCGAGTTCTGGGCGCCCGTGGTCTGGTGCCTGGAGCTGCCCAACGCGCTGCTCGCCGCGGAGCGCAAGCGCCGCATCGATCGCGCGCGGCGCCTGGAGGCGATTGACCAGGCGTCCCGCCTCGGCATCCGCATCGACGCCGCGCTGCCCGACATGAAGGCGATCGGCGCGCTCGCCGAGCGCCACGGCCTGAGCGCCTACGATGCGTCATACCTGGAGCTCGCGCTGCGCCAGGGATTCGACCTGGCGACGCTCGACCGCAGCCTCGCCGCCGCCGCCGCAGCGGAGGGGGTGGTGGTGCACGCGCCGGGGCGCTCGGGGGCGGCCCAGCCGCGAGGGCGGCTACAATATTTAGTCGGGCAACGATAGCGCAGCACTAGATACATGGCCACGAAGCAGGTTTACGACGCATCCGCGATCCAGGCGCTCAAGGGCCTCGAGCCCGTGCGGCGCATGCCGGGGATGTACACGCACACCATCCACCCGCTGCACATCGTGCAGGAGGCGATCGACAACGCGGTGGACGAGGCGCTCGCCGGCTACGGCAAGCGCATTGCGGTGAGCGTGTTCAAGGACGGGTCGGTGGAAGTCGCCGACGAAGGTCGCGGCGTGCCGGTGGACCTGCACCCGGCGGAAAAGCGCCCCGCGGTCGAGGTCGCCTTCACCATGCTGCACGCGGGCGCCAAGTTCACGCGCTCGGGCGAGGGCATCTACCACATCTCGGGGGGCTTGCACGGCGTGGGCGTCGCGGTGTCCAACGCGCTTTCGAGGCGCTGCGAGGTCACCGTCTACCGCGACGGCCAGAAGCACTCGATCGCCTTCGAGGGCGGGGAGCTCAAGTCCAAGCTCAAGAGCGAGAAGTCGAAGGAAGGCAAGCGCACCGGCACCGTCGTGCGGCTGTGGCCCGACCCGAAGTACTTCGACTCGGCGAACATCCCCATGGCGGAGCTCGAGCACCTGGTGCGCTCCAAGGCCTACCTGCTGCCCGGCCTCACCACGGTGCTGCGCGTCGAAGGCAAGCCCGAGCAGCAGTGGAAGTTCGAGCGCGGCATGGCGCAGTACTTCGAGCGCATGCTGGATGGCCGCGAGCTCGTCGCGCCGCTCTTCACCGGGGAGAAATACTTCGACGACAAGGCCGCCGCCGACCACGCCGAGATCGAGGCGGGCGAGGGCGCCGCCTGGGCGATCGGCTGGGTGGCCGAGGGCGAGATCTTCGCCGACAGCCACGTCAACCTCATTCCCACGCGCTCCGGCGGCACGCACGAGGCGGGGTTCAGGAACGGGATCTTCGATGCGCTCGCCGCCTTCATGGAGACGCGCGCGCTGCAGCCCAAGGGCGTGAAGCTGATCGCCGACGACCTGTGGCAGCGCGCCTGCTTCACGCTCTCGGCGCGCATCGTGCGCACGCAGTTCCACGGCCAGACCAAGGAAAAGCTCACCACGCGCCACGCGGCGAAGCTCATGGAGCTGTGCGTGCGCGATGCCTTCGAGCTGTGGCTCAACCAGCACGCCGAGGAAGGCAAGAAGATCGCCGAGCTCGCCATCGAGCAGGCGCTCGCGCGGCTGCAGCGCGGCAGGAAGTTCGAGCGAAAGAAGGGCTCGGGGGTCGCCACGCTGCCCGGCAAGCTCGTCGACTGCGCCGCCGACGACACTTCGCGCAACGAGCTCTTCCTCGTCGAGGGCGATTCGGCTGGCGGCTCGGCGAAAGAGGCGCGCAACAAGGAGACGCAGGCGCTGCTCCCCCTTCGCGGCAAGGTGTTGAACACCATGTCGAAGGACGCGCGCACGGTGCTCGCCAACAAGGAGCTGCAGGCGATCGCCACCGCGATCGGGGTGGACCCGCACGGCGCCGACGACAGCCCGGATTTGTCGGGCCTGCGCTACGGCAAGGTGATCGTGATGACCGACGCCGACGTGGACGGCGGGCACATCCAGGCGCTGCTGCTCACGTTCTTCTTCATGCACGCGCCCAAGCTGGTCGAAATGGGGCGCGTCTATGTCGCGCAGCCGCCGCTTTTCAAGGTCGAGGTGCCGGCGCAAGGCAAGGGCAGGCCCGCCCGGCGCATCTACTGCCTGGACGACGACGAGCTGGAGGAAACGCTCTCGCAGCTGAAGAAGGAGAAGGTCGCCGAGGGCTCGTGGGAGATCTCGCGCTTCAAGGGGCTGGGGGAGATGAGCCCCGAGCAGCTCTGGGAAACGACCATGAACCCGGACTCCAGGCGCCTGGTGCGGATGCAGCTCGACGCGAAGCAGATCAAGAAGGCGCGCGAGACCTTCGAGCTGCTGATGGACTCGGGCGAGGCCGAAGGCCGGCGCAACTGGATGCGCGAGCACTGGAAGACCGTGGAGGCCGATGTCTAGCCGGGCGCGCAAGCGGCGCGCGCCCAAGGCTGCGTGGGAACGCGGCTATCGCGGCCATGTCTACTGGCAGGGCAGGAACAAGCTCGGCAAGGTGACGCTGCACGGCGACGGCGACGCCCGGCACAAGTACACGTGGGAGGCCGCCGGCCGCGCCGGCGCGGCAGACGACCTCGCCAAAGCCAAGCGCGCGGTGGAAGCTGCCGTCGCCATGGCCGACAAGCAGCTCGACCTTTTCCACTGATCCATGGACGACACCAAGACCCTCGACCTCTTCGCGCCCGAGAACGGCGACGACGCCGCGCCGATCGAGCGCCACGCCTCGCAGGCCTACCTCGGCTACGCGGTCTCCACCGTCAAGGCGCGCGCGCTGCCCGAGATCGCGGATGGCCTGAAGCCCGTCCAGCGCCGCATCCTCTATGCGATGGGCGACACGGGCGCCCAAGGCTTTGCCAAGTGCGCGCGCTACGTAGGCGAGGTGCTCGGCAAGTACCACCCGCACGGCGACTCCTCGACCTACGAGGCGCTGGTGCACCTCGCGCAGCCGTTCTCCATGAGATATCCGCTCATCGAGGGGCAGGGCAACTTCGGCTCGCGCGACGGCGATTCGGCCGCGGCCTACCGCTACACCGAGGCGCGCCTTTCGCGCCACGCCGAGCTGATGCTCGCCGAGATCGGCGAGGGCACGGTGGACTTCGCCAGGAACTACGACGGCAAGTTCGAGGAGCCGAGCCTGCTGCCCGCGCGGCTGCCGTTCGGGCTGCTCAACGGCTCGTTCGGCATCCCGGTCGGCTTCTCGACGCGAATTCCCTCGCACAACCTGAAGGAAGTCGCCGCCGCCGCCGCGCACGTGCTCAAGCACCCGCGCGCGAAGCCCGCCGAGGTGATGGAGCTGCTGCCCGGGCCCGACTTCCCCGGCGGCGGGCAGATCATCTCGCCCGCCGACGAGATCCGCCAGGCCTACGAGACCGGGCGCGGCTCGATCGCGATGCGCGCGCGCTGGTCGGTCGAGCCGCTCGCGCGCGGCCAGTGGCGAATCGTGGTGACGGAGCTGCCGCACGGCGTGTCGTGCCGCCAGGTGCTCGAGGAGATCGAGGCGCTCGTCAACCCGAAGCCCTCGTCGGGCAGGAAGGAGGTGACGCAGGAGCAGCGGCGCATGAAGCAGTTCGTGCTCGACCAGGTCGAGACCGTGCGCGACGAGAGCGACCGCAAGTCGAAGCTGCGCCTCGTGATCGAGCCGCGCTCCTCGCGCCAGGACGCGCAGGAGACGATGGCGGCGCTGCTGGTGCACACCAGCCTCGAGACGCGCGTGCCGGTGAACCTGACCTGGCTGGGCCTCGACGGGCTGCCCGAGACCAAGGACCTGGTCACGATCCTCAGGGAGTGGGGCGAGTTCCGCGTCGGCACGGTGCGCCGCCGCACCAGGCACCGGCTCGACAAGTGCGAGGAGCGCCTGCACATCGTGATGGGGCGGCTGCTCGCGTTCGTGCGCATCGACGAGATCATCAAGCTCATCCGCGCGAGCGAGGACCAGGCGCAGGCGAAGGAGCGCCTGCGCGCCAGGTGGAAGTTCACCGAGCGCCAGGCCGAGGACATCGTGAACCTCCGCCTCGGGCAGCTCACCAGGCTCGACGGCGTGAAGCTCAACGACGAGAGGAAGGCGCTCGAGGCGGAAAGAAAGGGGCTCAAGGCGATCCTCGGGGACGACAAGGCGCTGAGAAAGCTCGTCGTCACCGAGCTTGCCGAGGACGCGAAGAAGTACGGCGACGAGCGGCGCACGCTGATCAAGCCGGAAGAGCGCGCGCAGATCGAGCGCACCGTGCTCGAGGAGCCGATCACGGTGATCCTGTCGAAGAAGGGCTGGGTGCGCGCGCGCAGCGGCCACGGCGTGGACATGGACGCGGTGAGCTTCAAGGACGGCGACGCGCGCTACCTCGAGATCGAGTGCAAGACCACCGACACGCTCGCCGTGCTCGCCTCGGGCGGCAAGGCCTTCAGCGTGGACGCGGCGGCGCTGCCCTCGGGGCGTGGCGACGGCGCGCCGATGAACACGCTCGTCAACTCGGGCCCGGACGACATCGTGTGGATGGGCCTGGGCGACCCGCAGACGCAGCTCCTCATGGCGAACACAGGCGGCAACGGCTTCCTGTGCAGGCTGGGCGATCTCGCGAGCAAGACCCGCCAGGGCAAGGACTTCATGACGGTGCCCGAAGGCGCGAAGGCGCTGCCGCCCGCTCAGGTGGGCGAAGGCAAGCTCGTCGCGGCGCTTTCCTCGGACGCGCGGCTGCTCGTCTTCCCGCTCGAGGAGGTGCCCGCGCGCCCGAACGGCGGCGTCGGCGTGCAGCTGATCGCGCTGCCCGACAACATCGTGCTCGCCGCCGCCGCGGTCACCGACGGCAGGTCGCTCGTCGTCTCCGGAATCAAGCGCAAGAACCGCGCGGTGGAGACGCTCGATGCGAAGGCGCTCAAGGACTACGAGGGCAAGCGCGCGCAGCGCGGGCGCGTCTGCGACGTCGGCTTCAGGCCGGACAGGCTGGGTGGCTGAGGTGCTCGCCGTGGAGATGGACATCCGCGCCGCGCTCCGGCCGGCGATCGCGCCCGCAGCGATCATCGCCGGCGCCGGGCTGCTGCTCGCCACCAGTCCGAAGCTCCCCGCCTCGTTCGCGGGGATGAAGGACGCCGGTCCGTACCTGGCGCTCGCGCTTGCGGTGGGCGCGTCCATCTGGATCAACCGCGGCCGTGCCTTCGTCGCCGCGGTGTCGCTGCTTGCCGGATACGCCGGCTGGCACTTCGCCCAGGACTACGGCGCGCAGGGCTTCACGGCGCGCGCGGTGTACACCGCCGCGGCGGTGCTCGTGCCGGCGAACGTGCTCGCGGCGCTGCTGCTCCCGGAGCGGGGCGTGCGGCACCACTACGACTACCGGTGGCTGTACATCGGCGTGCTCGAGGTGCTGCTCGTGGCGTGGATCGCCTCGGCAGGGAAGATCCCGATCTCGGGAACCGCGTGGCACGGCATGCTCGATCACTGGCTGCTGCGCTCGCCGCCCGCGCCCTGGCTCGGAAGGCTCGTTTTCGCCGCCGCGCTCGTCGCGGCGATCTGGCGCGCGGCGCCGCGCCACTCGCCGCTCGACGTGGGCCTGGTGGCGGTGCTCGCGGCGTTCTTCATCGCCTGCGAATGGATGTGGACGCCGGGGGTGTTCGCCACCTTCGTCTCGGCCGCGGGCGTGGTGCTGCTGGTGGCGCTGCTGCAGGAATCGCACCGCATGGCCTACCGCGACGAGCTCACGGGCCTGCCCGGGCGGCGCGCCCTGCAGGAGTCGCTCGCGGCGCTCGGGCCCAACTACACCATCGCGATGGTGGACGTGGACCACTTCAAGAAATTCAACGACACGCACGGGCACGACGCCGGCGACCAGGTGCTCAAGCTCGTCGCCGCGCGCCTGGCGGAAGTGCAGGGCGGCGGGCGTGCGTTCCGCTACGGCGGCGAGGAATTCACCGTGCTTTTCCCGGGCCAGACGCTGCCCGAGGCGTTCCCGCACCTCGAGCGCGTGCGCGGCGCGATCGAGAGCTACAAGATGGCGGTGCGCGGCGCCGGCCGCCCGAAGGACAAGGACAAGGGCGCGCTCATGCGCACCGACAGCATCCCGCTGGAGACGCTCTCGGTGACGGTGTCGATCGGCGTCGCCGGGCCCTCCGAGGAGAACCCGGTGCCGGCGAAGGTGATCAAGGCCGCCGACGAGGCGCTCTACCGCGCCAAGCAGGGCGGCAGGAACCGCGTCAGCCGCTAGCGCGTTCGATCCTGGCGGGCGCCCGGACGCTTGCCGGCCGAAGCGCTGGCACAATTACGCCTTTTTGGCGTTTCCGAGGAGTTCCCCGGCATGAGCCTTTCGCCCGCGGCGCCGCGCCGCCACCTGCACACGCGCACCATCGCCTGCGAGGGCTACGAGCGCGACGACGGCCTGTTCGATATCGAGGCGCGCATCGTAGATACCAAGACCTACGCGATCGAGGAGCCCTACCGCGGCCGCCGCGAGGCGGGCGCGCACGTGCACGACATGCAGCTGCGCATGACGCTGGATCGCGCGATGACGGTGCGCGACATCGAGGTGGCGACCAACGACGCGCCCTACCCGCCGTGCTACGGCGTCGCGCCCGCCTACAGGCGGCTCGTCGGCGCGAAGATCGGCGCCGGCTGGCGCAAGGCGGTGGGCGACGCGGTCGGCGGCACCAAGGGCTGCACGCACCTGCGCGAGTTGCTGATGCCGGCGGCGACGGTCGCCTTCCAGACCTTGAGCAGCTGGCCGCGCAAGGGCGAGGTGGCGACCGAGGAAAAGCCCGACACCAATCCAAATAAGCCGTATTTCATCGACGGCTGCAGGGCGTGGGAGTCCGACGGCGAGGTGGTGAAGAAGCTGTTTCCGCTGCACTACCGGCCGCGGGCCGACCGCGCCGCGGGAGGCTCCTGACCATGGCGCAGCTTCCCGAGACGATCGAGGTCGAGACCGGCGCAAAGCCCGCCGCCGCGGTGATCTGGCTGCACGGCCTGGGCGCCGACGGGCACGACTTCGAGCCGATCGTGCCGGCGCTGCAGCTGCCCGCGCAGCCGGCGGTGCGGTTCGTGTTCCCGCACGCGCCGGTGCGCCCGGTGACCATCAACATGGGCATGGCGATGCGCGCCTGGTACGACATCTTCCAGCTCGGCGGCGGGCGCGAGGACGAGGCGGGCATCCGCGCTTCGCAGGCCTTGCTCGAGGGCCTGATCGCGCGCGAGCGCACGCGAGGGATCGAAGCGCGGCGCATCGTGCTCGCAGGCTTCTCGCAGGGCGGCGCGATCGCGCTGCAGACGGGCCTGCGCCACGCCGAGCGGCTCGCCGGCATCATGGCGCTCTCGACCTGGCTGCCGCTCGCCTCGACGCTCGCCGCCGAGCGCAGCGCGATGAACGCCGACCTGCCGATCTTCATGGCGCACGGCTCGATGGACGAGATGATCGGCCTGGACCGCGCCGAGCTCTCGCGCAAGCGGCTGGAAGCCCTCGGCTACAAGCCGGAATTCAACGAGTACCCGATGGGGCACGCGGTGTGCCCGGCGGAAGTGGGCGACATCTCGGCGTGGCTGGCAAGGGTGCTCGCCGCATGAAGCTCGAGATGCACCCCAATTCGCTCTTCGCGGTGCTGCTGCGCTCGCCGTGGTGGGTGAGCATCGGCATCGCGGTGGCGCTGTTCGCCCTCGCGCGCATGCTGCTCGCGAGGTTCGAGCAGCCCGACCTCTACGCCTTCATGGTGGCGCTGCCCTTCGCGGTGATCGGCTGCTACGCCGCCTGGCAGCGGCTGCGCGCGCCGAGCGCGAAGAAGATCGCGGGCAGGCTGGAGGCCCTGCGCGCGATGGGCTGGGAGGAATTCGCGGCGGCAGTCGAGGCCGCCTACCGCAAGGAGGGCTACGCGGTCGAGCGCGTGCCCGGCGCGCAGGCGGATTTCGAGCTCGCGAAGGGCGGGCGCACGGCGCTCCTCGCCTGCAAGCGCTGGAAGGCGAGCCGCACCGGCGTCGAGCCGCTCAAGGCGCTGCACGCGGCGGCCAAGTCGCGCGGCGCGAGCGATTGCATCTACTTCTCCACCGGCGAGGTGAGCGATCCGGCGCGCGCCTTCGCGTCGCGCCACGACATCCGGCTGCTCGAGGGCGCCGAGCTCGCGGCGAAGCTGTCGGGCTAGCGCGCCACTGTCGCCGGGTCGCTACGCGGCCTTCACCAGGCGCTGCTCGGCGCTTTCCACCACCATCGGCGTGTCCCATTGCTGCTTCAGGGGCGCCGCGCCCCAGCGCTTGGTGACCATCGCCACCCAGTCGGGCGTGTAGAAGCGCTCGGCGTCGGCCTTGGATTTCCAGAGGTAGATGCCGACCAGGGTCTGCCCGTCCTCGGCGATGCCGTAGTACTTGCGGATCAGCCCCGGGATCCCCTGGTAGGTGTGCGCCGTTGCGTTTATGGTGTTCACGAGGTCCTGCCTGCCCGTGCCAACCGGTACCTTGAACGTCCACATGACCGTGTGCATGATGTCCTCCGCGAAAGGACACATTGTCGGCCTTGCGCGGGGCCGGACTCAAGGCCCGCGCGCGAGGCGAATCCGAATGAACGTCGGCCCCCGTCTCACGCACAACCTCTACGTGGTGGAGCTCCACCCCGCGGTGCTGAGGTTCGAGCCGTTCCAGAAGCGCAACCCCGGCTACGAGAAGGGCATGCCGTGCGTGTACGTCGGCATGAGCACGCTCACGCCCGAGCGCCAGTTCACGCACCACCTGAAATCCGAGGCCCGCGACACCCTGGTCGGGCGCTACGGGCTGCGCCTGCTGCCCGAGCTCTACGACTACGCCAACCCGATGCCCTTCGACGCCGCGCGCGGCATGCAGTCCGAGGTTTCGGAGGCGCTGCGCCGGGACGGCTACGGCGTATGGCAGGCGGATCTCTGATGCTCGAAGCAGCGGCGCGCGGCGCACCTACAATGACGCGCATGCAAACCGACCAGGGCTATTTCCGGGCGCGCGACATCGCGGCGCTCGCGGGCTTCATTGCGCTGTGCCTCGCGGTGGCCGCGGCGGGCGGCGCGATCACCGCGACGAGCGTGAACACGTGGTACGCGGCGCTCGCCAAGCCCGCGTTCAACCCGCCCGACCGGGTGTTCGGCCCCGTGTGGACAGTGCTCTACCTCATGATGGCGCTCGCCGCCTGGCGCGTGTGGCGCGCGCGCGCCGCGCCCGGCGCGCGCCTCGCGCTCGGCGCCTGGGCGCTGCAGCTCGCGTTGAACCTCTCCTGGTCGTTCATCTTCTTCGGCGCGCGCATGATCGGCGCCGCGCTCGCCGAGATCCTGGTGCTGCTCGCGGCGATCGTGCTCACGGCCGTGCTTTTCTGGCGCATCGACCGCGCGGCCGGGGCGCTGCTCGTTCCCTACGCCGCGTGGGTGGCTTTCGCGACCGCGCTCAACGCCGCCCTGTGGCGGCTGAATTAGCGAGTACCCGGCTCTCGCGGGGCGCGAAAGCCCGCTCCAGCACTTCGAGGACATACTCGTAAATTTCCGGATCGTTCGACGCCCGTGGCCCCGCGACGTTCAAGGTGCGGATGCGGTGGCGCTCCAGGAATTCGCGGATCGCCGCCGGGTCGTCCGCGCCCGGATGCACGTGCAGGCACGGCTGCCCGAGGCGCGCTGCCACGCGCGCGGTGAGCGCCGAGCCGCCCGTGAGCCTCTTCGAGCGCGACACGACCAGCGTGCCGTCCGAGTCGCGCACGTTCCAGCGCGTGCGCTGCCCGTAGTCGCGCGAGGGCGTCTCGAGGAGCTGGTAGCGATCGGCGATCCGCCCGTCCTCGGCGCGCCGCCCGCGCGGGCACCAGCCGCCGTGCGGGATGCCCTGCGCGATCGCCCAGTCGAGCGCGGCGCGGTCCGCGCCCGTCTGGCCGCCGGAGACGATGCGTTGAAGGGGCTTGAGCATGGCGGGATCATAATGTGCCGATGCCCCGCGCCGCGCCGCCGCCCGAGTACCGCGACCTCGCGCTCAGGATCCTGCCCTGGATCTGCGCCCGCTGCGCGCGCGAGTTCCCCGCCTCGCGCCTGAAGGAGCTCACGGTGCACCACAGGGACGGCAACCACGACAACAACCCGCCCGACGGCTCGAACTGGGAGCTGCTGTGCATCTACTGCCACGAGAACGAGCACGCGCGCTTCGAGGACGCAAGAGCGGGCGGCGGCGGGCGCGCGCCCGAGTCCGAGCCCGCGAAGCACCACCCGTTCGCCAACCTCGCCGATCTGGTGAAGGGAAAGCGCGAACGCTGATGGCGCGAAGACCGGCTGCGGCGCCGCGCCTCTCGCACAACGTCTACGTGGTCGAGCTCGATCCCGCGGTGCTCAAGTTCCGCGCCTTCCGCGCGCGCAACCGCGGCTACCGCAAGGGCATGCCGTGCGTGTACGTGGGAATGACGGGCCTTGCGCCCGGCGAGCGCTTCCAGAACCACAAGGCGGGCGTGAAGGCGAACCGCTTCGTGCGCGATTTCGGCAGGGGCCTCCTGCCCGGGCTCTACGAGTACCTCAACCCGATGCCCTTCGAGGCCGCCGGGCAAATGGAAGTCGAGCTCGCCGAGGAGCTGCGCGCGAAGGGCTACGCGGTGTGGCAGGGCTGAGCGGCGGCGCGAGCGGAGAAGCCGCCCTCGGCTACTTGCTGCGCCTGAGGAGCATCTTGGCGTCCTCGATCACCTTGAACGGGCTCTTGCCCCAGAGGATCGCGGCGTAGAAGAACTGCTCGAGCTTCGCCGCCTGCAGCATCTCCCATTGCTGCGCGTCCAGGACGATCACCTGCCCGGTCATGCCGAACTCGCCGATGATGGTGAAGGTGGCCTGCTGCACCGCCTTCTGCGGCGGCTTGTCCCATTTCGCGGGCTCGACCCTGGCGATCGAATTCGGCTGCTCGCCCGGGACCACGTCGTACGACGCGTTGCACCCGTCGAGGGAGCGCAGCATGCAGGCGAGGCGGTTTCCGCGCGGCGGCATGGGCGATTGCCCGCATTCTAGTCCAGGCCCGCGGGCGAGAGGCTGCGCGACGGGGCGGGCCTGCCGGCGCCGGGCTTGCCGCAGCCAAAATGGCCATGTAGCATGCGAAGATGGACATTTCAGTCACGGAACTCAAGCAACGCTGCCTCGAGGTCGTGCGCGAGGTGGAGCGCACGGGCAGGCCGGTCGCGATCACCCGTCGCGGGCGCGTGGTCGCACAGCTGGAGCCGACCCTGCGGGCGGGCGCCGCCGGTCGCGGCAAGCCCTGGGAGCGCTTGCGCGGCCGCGGGCGGTGGCTTGCCGGGGCCGAGGAGACCTTCGTCAGCGAAGAGGACCTCAAGGGGCTCTGATGGCGGTGCTGCTCGACACCCACGTCTGGGCGTGGTGGCTGTCGGGCGACGCGCGGCTGAAGGCGCGCGAGCGCGAGGCGCTCGACCGGCTCGCCGCGCGGCGCGAGCTGCGACTGTGCGCCATCAGCCTGTGGGAAGCGCAGATGGCGTATGCGAAGGGGCGCTTCAAACCCGAGGACCCGTTCGAGGCGTGGCTGCGCGCTGCGGCCTCGCCGGAGGTCGTGGAGATCGTGCCGATCGACGTGCGCGTCGCGCTGGCGCTGAACGGACTGCCGGCAAGCCTTCCGAACGACCCGGCGGACCGGCTGATCGTCGCCGCTGCGCGCGCGCACGCGATCCCGCTCGCGACCCACGACAGCGTAATCCGCCGCTCGCGAGCGGTCCGTTTCTGGAAGCCGTGACCGGCTGCGAGGAGGGTCGATGGACCGGACCGAGCGCTTCTACAAAATCGAGCAGCTGCTGCGCGACCGCGTGCTGGTGACGCGCGAGGCGTTCCTCGAGGCGCTCGAGGTATCGCCCGCCACCTTCAAGCGCGACATCGAGTACCTGCGCGACCGCTTCCGGGCGCCGATCGAGTGGGACCGCGACGCGGGCGGCTACCGCTTCGCCGCCGGCACCCGCTTTGCGCTGCCCGGCCTGTGGTTCAGCGCATCGGAAGCCTACGCGCTGCTCACCATGGAGCAGCTGCTGAAAGGGCTCGAGCCCGGGCTGCTGTCGCGGCACGTCAAGCCGCTGCTGGAGCGCCTGCACCGGTTGCTCGGCAGCCAGGACGTGCCGATCGAGGAGATCGAGAGACGCATCCGCATCATCCGCATCGCCTCGCGCACCGCCAAGCCCGAGTTCTTCGAGGTCGCGGCGACCGCGGTGCTGCGCCGCAGGCAGCTCGCGATCAGGCACTGGAGCCGGATGAAGAACGAGACCACCGAGCGCACCACCTCGCCGCAGCGCCTGGTGCTGTACCGCGGCAACTGGTACCTCGACGCCTGGTGCCATCTGCGCAACGACGTCCGCAGCTTCGCGCTGGACGGGATCCGCAAGGCGAAGCTCCTCGACGAGAAGGCGAGAAGCGTTCCCGAGGCCGACCTCGACGCCGCGCTCTCGAGCGGCTACGGCATCTTCACCGGCAGGAAAACCGAGTGGGCGACCCTCAGGTTCTCGCCCGACGCCGCGCGCTGGGTGGCCTACGAGAAGTGGCACTCCAGGCAAAAGACCCGCGAGGAACCCGACGGCTCGTTCGTGCTCGAGATTCCCTACAGCGACGACCGCGAGCTCGTCATGGACGTGATGCGCCACGGCGCGAACGTGGAAGTGCTCGGGCCAAGGGCGCTGCGCGAGAAGGTCGCGGCCGCCCATGCCGCCGCGGCGAAACGCTACCGCTAGGCGCGCCCCCGCCTACGCGCCCGCGGCGCGCGTCGCGAAGGCGCAGAACTCGCAGCCGTCGCCCGGCGCGGGCGGCTGGGCGGCGTCGAGCGTGCGCCGGATCTCCGCGAGCGCCGGCTCGACCCACGCGTCGTCGCCATCGTAGGGGATGAGCTTCACGCGGAACTCGAGCCGCTCGCCGAACGCGGGCAGGTCGCGCCGGCCGTTGGCGTAGACGAACCAGCCGCGGCGCGCGACCGCGAGCCCCTGGCGCCTGAGCAGCCACTGGTAGAACTCCATCTGCCTCTTGTAGGCCCGCTGCCACCCGCCCTCGATCGAGACCTCGCCCGATTTCGAGGTGCTCTTGTAGTCGGCGACGATGACTTCGCCCGTGTCCAGGTCGCGCCACAGGTCGTCGATCGCGCCAAAGAGCTCGAAGCC
>CAZVHU010000068.1:0-16263 GCA_964627075.1 uncultured Enterobacteriaceae bacterium
CCTTGATGTCGCAGGTCTTGCAGTGCACGCAGTTCTGCGCGTTGATCTGCAGGCGCGGATTCGAGCCGTCGGCGTCGCGCACGATCTCGTAGACGCCCGCCGGGCAATAGCGCTGCTCCGGCGCGTCGTAGCGCTCCAGGTTCACCTTCACCGGCACCGAGGCGTCCTTGAGCGTCAGGTGCACCGGCTGGTCCTCGCCGTGGTTGGTGCCGGAAAAGGACACGTTGGTGAGGCGATCGAAGGTGAGCACGCCGTCGGGCCTCGGATAGGCGATCGGCCGAGCGGCGGATTTCTCGACCAGCGTCTCGTGATCGGCGTGCGCATGGTGCAGCGTCCACGGCGCGCGGCCGCGGAACAGCACCTGGTCGATGCCGACCATCAGCGTGCCCGTGTACAGGCCCTTCGCCATCCACGGCTTGAAATTGCGCGCCCGGTGCAGCTCGTCGTGCAGCCACGAGTTCTCGAACGCCTGCGGGTATGCGGCGAGCTCGTCGCCGCTGCGGCCTGCGCCGAGTGCGGCGTGCACGGCTTGCGCCGCGAGCATCCCGGATTTGATCGCGGCGTGGCTGCCCTTGATGCGCGAGGCGTTGAGGAAGCCCGCCTCGTCGCCGATCAGCGCGCCGCCCGGAAACACGAGCCTGGGCAGCGACTGCAGGCCGCCCGCCGCAATGGCGCGCGCGCCGTAGGCGACGCGCTTGCCGCCCTCGAAGAAGCCGCGGATCGCCGGGTGCGTCTTGTAGCGCTGGAATTCCTCGTAGGGGCTGAGATACGGGTTGGAGTAGGCCAGCCCGACCACGAAGCCGACGGCGACCTGGTTGTTCTCCAGGTGATACAGGAACGAGCCGCCGTAGGTCGAGCGATCGAGCGGCCAGCCCGCCGTGTGCACCACCAGCCCTTGCCGGTGCCGCTCGGGCTTCACGTCCCACAGCTCCTTCAGCCCGATGCCGTAGACCTGCGGATCGCGACCTTCGCGCAACCCGTACTTCGCCTCGAGCTGGCGGCCGAGATGACCGCGGCAACCTTCGGCGAACAAGGTGTACTTGCCGTGCAGCTCCATGCCCGGCTGGTAGGCGCCGGTCTTCTCGCCCTTGCGGTTGACCCCCAGGTCGCCGGTGGCCACGCCTTTCACCGCGCCGTTCTCGTCGTACAGCACTTCGGCCGCGGCAAAGCCGGGGAAGATCTCGACGCCCGCGGCCTCGGCCTGCTGCCCCAGCCAGCGCGTCACGCTGCCCAGGCTGATGACGTAGTTGCCGTGGTTCTTGAAGCACGCGGGCAGCATCCAGTTGGGAGTGCGCATGGCGCCCGACTCGGTGAGGAACAGGAACCGGTCCTCTGTGACCGCCGCGTTGAGCGGCGCGCCGTTCGCCTTCCAGTCGGGGAGCAGCTCGTCGAGGCCGCGCGGATCCATCACCGCGCCCGAGAGGATGTGCGCGCCGATCTCGGAGCCTTTCTCCAGCACGCACACCGAGATCTGCGCAGAAAGCTGCTTCAGCCGGATCGCGGCGGCGAGGCCCGCCGGGCCGCCGCCGACGACTACCACGTCGTACTGCATCGATTCGCGGCTCATGCGGCTGATTATAATCGGCGCGCCATGAGCGAACGCGGCCGACTCGCGCACATCGAGCGCATCCCCATCCGCTGGGGCGACATGGACGCGATGGGGCACGTCAACAACACCACCTACTTCCGCTACATGGAGCAGGCGCGCATCGGCTGGTTCGACGCGCTCGTGCCCGAGGCCGAGGCGTGGAAGCAGACCGGCATCGTGATCGCCAACGCCTCGTGCAACTACAAGCGCGCGATGGTGTATCCCGGCACCGTGGAGGTGAAGCTCTTCGTCGGCGCGCCCGGCGGCTCGAGCGTGCCGACCTTCTACGAGATGCACCTCGAGGGCGACCGGCACCTGTATGCCGATGGCGCCGCGACGGTGGTGTTCATCGACCTCGCGACGCAAAAGCCCAGGCGCATCCCCGAGGCGATGCGCGAGCGCCTCCTGCACGCGCACCCCAAGGCATGAGCGCAGCGCGGGACCCGCCGCTTTGGCAGCCGAGCCCCGAGCGCGCGGCGGGGACGCTGCTCGCGCGCTTTATGCGGCGCGCCGGATGCGGCGACTACGCCGCGCTGCACCGCTGGTCGATCGAGCGCGGCGAGGCGTTCTGGAACCTGGTCTGGGACTTCTGCGAGGTGCGCGGCACGCGCGCGGGTCCGGTGCTGGTGAACGGCGACCGCATGCCCGGCGCGCAGTGGTTCCCGCAGGCGCGGCTCAACTTCGCCGAGAACCTGCTGCGCCGGCGCGACGACGCCGACGCGCTGGTGTTCTGGGGCGAGGAGAGTGTAAAGCGACGCTTTACACATCGGCGGCTCTACGCCCTCGTCTCGCGTCTGGCGCAGGGGCTCGCGGCGGCGGGGGTGGGCAAGGGCGATCGCGTCGCCGGCTACCTGCCCAACATGCCCGAGGGCGTGGCGGCAATGCTCGCCACCGCGTCGCTCGGCGCGATCTGGTCGTCGTGCTCGCCGGACTTCGGCGTGCAGGGCGTGCTCGACCGCTTCGGCCAGATCGAGCCCAAGGTGCTTTTCTGCGCCGACGGCTACCGCTACGGCGGCAAGGAATTCGATTCGCTCGACAAGGTGCGCCAGATCCTGCCGCGGCTGCCCAGCGTGAAGCAATGCGTGGTGGTGCCCTATGTCGGCGGCGCCGGCCTGCCCGGCGTCGCGCTCGAGGAGTTCCTCGCGCCGTTCGCCGAAAAGGAGATCGCGTTCGAGCAGCTCGAGTTCAACCATCCGCTCTACATCCTGTATTCGTCGGGAACGACCGGCGTGCCGAAATGCATCGTGCACGGCGCGGGCGGGACGCTCCTGCAGCACCTCAAGGAGCACCAGCTCCAGTCCGACGTGCGCCCGGGGGACCGGCTCTTTTACTTCACCACGCTCGGCTGGATGATGTGGAACTGGCTCGCCTCCGGTCTTGCCAGCGGCGCTGCGCTACTGCTCTACGACGGCTCGCCGTTCCAGGGCCGCGGCCGGATCCTGTTCGATTTCGCCGACGCCGAGGGCATGACGCATTTCGGCACCTCGGCGAAGTACCTCGACGCCATCGCCAAGATCAACCTGAAGCCGCGCGAGACGCACAGGCTCGAGGCGCTGCGCGCGGTGCTCTCGACCGGTTCGCCGCTCGTCGCCGAGGGCTATGACTACGTCTACGCCAACATCAAGCAGGATCTCTGCCTGTCTTCCATCTCGGGCGGCACCGACATCGTTTCCTGCTTCGTCCTCGGCAACCCGATGGGGCCGGTGTGGCGCGGCGAGATCCAGGCCAAGGGCCTGGGCATGGCGGTCGAGGTGTTCGACGACGCGGGCAGGCCGCTCAAGGCGGGAAAGGGCGAGCTGGTGTGCACGAAGCCCTTTCCCTCCATGCCCGTCGGCTTCTGGAACGATCCCGGCGGCGCGAAATACCGCGCCGCCTACTTCGAGAAATACCCCAACGTCTGGCGCCACGGCGACTGGTGCGAGCAGACGCCGCACGGCGGCATGGTGATCTACGGGCGCTCGGACGCGGTGCTCAACCCGGGCGGGGTGCGCATCGGCACCGCCGAGATCTACCGCCAGGTCGAGCAGCTCGAGGAGGTGGTCGAGTCGCTGGTCATCGGCCAGGACTGGCAAGGGGACGTGCGCGTGGTGCTGTTCGTGAAGCTGAAGGAGGGCGCGACGCTCGACAACGGCCTCGCGGCGAGAATCAAGCAGCGCATCCGCGACAACACCACGCCGCGCCACGTGCCGGCGAAGATCCTGCAGGTGGCCGACATCCCGCGCACCAAGAGCGGCAAGATCGTGGAGCTCGCCGTGCGCGACGTGGTGCACGGCCGGCCGGTGAAGAACCTCGAGGCGTTGGCGAATCCCGAGGCGCTGGAGCTCTTCAGGGACCGCGCCGAGCTCGCCGCGCCCTAGCGGCGGGCTAGGCGCGAGCCGTCTTCTGCGCCATGCCCGCCCACAGGCAGACCAGCGCGAACAGCGCATAGCCCAGCGCCACCAGCGGCGAGACGGCCCACCCGAGCTGCGCGCCGTGGATGAAGCCGAAGAACGACAGCAGCGCGCCGGCGAACGAATAGGCGGCTGCGGCCTTGAAGTTGCGGTCGATGATGAAAGCGGCCATCGCGCCCAGGACCAGCCCCGCGAGCACGGCCCCGCCGGCGAGCAATTCCATCCCGTGGTACACGACGCCGGTGTTGCCGAGCTTGTCCAGGCCGACCTTCGCCGCCGCGGTGCCGGCTGCGGCGAGCGCGCCGTCCACCTGCGTCTGGCCCCAGGCGGCGACGTTGGGGATGATCGCGAGCACCACCGCGGGCGCGTGCTCCTTGGGCGAGGCCTGGAACGCCTGCGCGCCGATCACGAGGCCGATGTAGAGCAGGATCGGCAGGATCGCCGCGAGCGGCACCACCGCGAGCAGCAGGGCGGTGAGCCCGAGGAAGCACACCAGCGCGATCACCACGCCGGTGGCGAGCGAGTAGCCGATGCGCCCGCCGACCGACTTCCACCCGGGGTGGCCGATGTAGACCGCCGGCGGGAAGGGGCTGCCGAGCACCGCGCCCGCCACCGCGCCGATGCCGTCGGCGAGCAGGATCTTGCGCAGGTCGTAGTTGTCGCCCGCAGCCGAGGCGCTCTCGACGTTGTTCATCGCCTCGGTGAAGTTGTAGATGCCGAGCGGAATGGCGGTCGCGAGCAGCGGCGCGACGTCCGCGAGCCCCGCGAACACCTCGCTCCCCGGGATCGGCAGGTGCAGCCCGAACTTGGCGAACGATTCGGTGACCGCGACCGGCTTCATGTAGCCGCTCCAGCCGGCGAAGTAGGCGATCCAGCCGAGCACGATGCCCACCACGACCGCGGCAAGCCCGCCGGGGATTCCGCCGGGCAGGCGCACATTCGCAGTCCAGCTGATGAGCACGATGGCAAGCGACACGAAGGCGATCCACGGCACTTCCCAGCTCTGGAACGCGGGTCTGAGCGAAATGAAGGCGATCGAGATCCCGGCGAGCGTGCCGAGCATCGCGGCGCGCGGCGTGTGCGCGCGCAGCCACGGCCCGACGAAGGCGCCGAGCAGGATGATGATGCCGATGATGAAGCACCAGGCGAGCCCCGCGGTCCAGGCGAGCCTGACGTCGTTGGTCTTGAGCACCACCGGCAGCATCACCACGAACACCACGATGAACATGTGCGGCACGCTCGGCCCGTAGGGCATGGCGGTGACGTCGGCACGGCCCTCCTTCTGCGCGAGCTTGTAGGCGAGCCAGGCGTAGTACAGGTTGCCGATCGGCAGCGCGATGCCCATCGCGGGCAGCACCCGGCCGAATACCAGGTCGTCCGGGAACTTGAGCACGAACAGGCAAAGGCTCGTCAGCACGATCACGTTGAGCAGCACGTTCGTGAACAGCCCGAAGAAGCCGTTCCAGTCCCCCGGCACCCACCACCGCACTTGCGCAGCCCCGTTGCTCATCGTTGTCCTCCCTTGTTGGTCACGCCTTCGCCAGCGCCTGCAGGAAACGTCCCGAGTCGCTCACCCAGCCGAAGATGCCGCCCTGCGCCTTGATCATCGCCAGCGCCGCGCGCTGGAACTCGGGGAAATACGACCCCACGCAGTCCGCGAGCACCAGGCAGTCGTAGCCGCGGTCGTTCGCCTCGCGCACGGTGGTGCTGACGCAGACCTCGGTGGTGACGCCGCACACGACGAGCTGCCGGATGCCGCGGTTGCGGAGCAGCGAGTCGAGGTCGGTGGCGTAGAACGCGCCCTTGCCGGGCTTGTCCACCACCGGCTCGCCCGGCAGGGGCCTCAGCTGGTCGACGATGTCGTGGCCGTATTCGCCGCGCACCAGGATCCGGCCCATGGGCCCCGGGTCGCCGATCCCGGTCTTGAGGCGCCCGCGCAGCTTCTTGCTGGGCGGCAGGTCGCTCAGGTCGGGCCGGTGCCCCTCGCGCGTGTGCACCACCAGCATCTTCCTGGCGCGCGCGGCGGCGAGCACCTTCTCGGTCGGCGCGATCGCCTTTCGCAGGAGGGAAACGTCGTTGCCGAGCGCCTCGCCGAACCCGCCCGGGTCGACGAAGTCGCGCTGCATGTCGATGACCACGAGCGCGCAGGCGCGCGGCTCGAACTCGAACTCGTAGGGCTCGGCCTGGACCGCTGTCATGACCCCTCCTCTAAGCCATGCGCCGGGTGCTGCGCGCTATTGTATGCTCGCAGCCGATGGCGAGGAAACGCCCTGCCGGCAGCAAGCTCGGGGGCTGGGTCTACGAGAAGCTCAAGGCCGACATCTTCGATTTCCGCCTGCTCCCCGGGGCGCGCTTCTCCGAGAACGAGATCGCGCGCCGCACGCGCGTGTCGCGCACGCCGGTGCGCGAGGCGCTGCACCGGCTGGAGCGCGAGGGTTATCTCGAGGTGCGCAACAAGAGCGGCTGGAGCGTGCGGCCGCTCGACTTCGGCGCGCTCGACCAGCTCTACGACCTGCGCGTGGTGCTGGAGTGCGCCGCGGTGAGGAAGCTGTGCCAGGGCGACCCGCGGCCCGCGCTCGCCGGGCTGTCGAAGGCGTGGCTGGTGGCGCCGCGCGAGCGGCTCACCGACGGCGCGCGCGTGGCGCGCCTGGACGAGGAGTTCCACGACACGCTGGTACGGGCGGCGGGCAACGCCGAGATGGCGCGCGTGCACCACCAGATCACCGAGCGCATCCGTATCCTGCGGCGCCTGGACTTCACGCACGCCGAGCGCGTCATCTACACCTACATCGAGCACGGCCAGATCCTGCGCGCGGTGCTCGCGCGCAAGGCGGCGCGGGCGGTGGCGCTGCTCACGGCGCACATCGGCGCGAGCAAGGCCGAGGTGCGCAAGATCAGCCTGCACCGGCTGCACCTCGCGCACCTCGACGCGCGCAGCCGCCGCGGGCGGACCGAAGTGTAAAGTCACGCTTTACACTCGGCCGCACCGCAGGAGCGGCTACTTCTCCTCCCTGGGCATCAGCAGGTTGAGCACCATCGCGAGCAGGATGCCCATCACGATGCCGTCGGTGACCAGGATGCGCAGCGCCTGCGGGACGGCGTCGAACGCCCCCGGCGGCGCGGCCTGGATGCCCAGGCCGACGCCCAGCGAGGCGGCGAGGATCACGGCGTCGCGGCGCGAAGTCATGTTGCGGCCGATGATGTCCACGCCCACCGAGGCCACCATGCCGAACATGAACAGCAGCACCCCGCCCAGCACCGCGTTGGGCATCAGCGCGATGATCGCGCCCACCTTCGGCACCAGCGCCATCAGGATCAGGAAGGCGCCGCCGAAGGCCACCACGAAGCGGCTGCCGACGCCGGTGAGCGAGATGACGCCGATGTTCTGCGAGTACGAGGTGAGCGCCATGCCGCCGAACAGCGCCGAGATGCTCGAGCCGATGCCGTCGTTGGCGACCGCGCCGCGGATGCGCCAGCCCTCGGCCGGCACGCCGCAGATGCGCGACACCGCGAGCGTGTGTCCCGTGGTCTCGACCGCGGTGGCGAAGAAGCACACGATCACCGCGATCACGCCCACGAGCCCCGGCCACTCCGGCCCGCCGTAGGGGAAGGGCTGCGGCACCGCGATCCAGCTTGACTTGCCGACGGTGGAGAGGTCGATCAGGCCGAACGCCGCCGACACCAGGTAGCCGATGATCATGGTGACAAACAGCGACAGCGCCCTGACGAAGCCCCGGGCGAAGCGCGTGATCACCAGGATCAGAACGATCATCAGCGCGGCGAGGCCCATGGTGAGCGGCTTGGCGAACGCCGGGGTGTTGAGGCCCGAGGCGACGTTGATGCCGATCTTCATGAGGCCGGTTCCGATCAGCAGGATCGTCGTTCCGGTGACGATCGGCGGGAAGAAGCGGTGCAGCTTGCCGATGAGCGGGCTCCAGGCGAACTGCACGAGTCCTCCGATCATGAGCGCAGTCATCGCGGCAGCGAGGCCCACCTCCTTGGCGATGCCCACGATCGGCCCGATGAAGATGTAGAACACGCCCATCACGATGGGCAGGCGAGGGCCGATGAAGCCCACGCCGAGCGCCGACACCATGGTGGCGAGGCCGCAGCCGATCATGGTTCCCGACACCATCAGGATGCGCGTTTCCTCGGGCAGGTTGAGCAGCCGCCCCACGATCAGCGGACCGCCCACCATTGCGGTGAACATCACCAGCACGTGCTGGATGCCGAAGAGGGAAGTCTTGACGACCCCAGGATAGTCGTTCAGCTCGAAGTCGAGCTTGGTGAAGCCGCGCTCGCTGCCGTGCGCGCCGTGCTCGGGTGCCGGCGCCGGTGCTGCTGCCGCGTGGTTGCTCATCTCCTATCCTCCCTTTAGGAATTGCCGCCAGCTTCCCAGGCTGGTGATGTCGCGCGCGCCCCTTGTAGCGAGGGCTTCGCACAGGAAACCCCTGACCTGCTGCCCGTCCTCGAGCGACACGGTGCCGATGCCGAGCGGCGCCGGGATCGCGTCCACGAATCCGCCCAGCGCCGCGGCGGGCAGGTCCCACACCTCGACCTCGATCGCGGCGCCCTGATCGGCGCGCACCATTCCCGGCCGCGGCGGATCGAACTCGGTGAGCGCGTAGAGCCGGTACTGCGGCGCGGTGCGGCAGCGGCGCGCAAGGCGCGCGCCGCGCTCGGTGAGCTGGTGGTTGAGCGGCAGCCCCGACATGTGCGCGCCGCACACCGCCAGGCGGATGGTCTGTGGCAGGGCGCCCGCGGCCGCTGGCGGCGCCTCGGACGCAGCCAAGGGCGGCAACGGCAGGCCGGTCGCGCCCATGCGATCCACCGACGCGCGCTGCGCGTCGCCGCCCAGCGCGCACAGCGCCTCGTCGGCGAACGCGGGCGCGATGAGCGTGACGCCGAACGGCAACCCGTCGCGCTGGAAGCCCGCCGGCACCGCGATCGCGGACAGATCCAGCAGGTTCATGAAGTTGGTGTAGCGCCCGAGGTTGCTGTTCAGGCGCACCGGGTCGGCCTCCACCTCGGCGATCCGGTAAATGGTGCCGGCGGTGGGCGCGACCAGGATGTCCACCTCGTCCCACACCGGCGCGGTCTTGCGCTGCAGGGCCTTCAGCCGGTAGTAGGCAGCGAAGGCGTCGACGGCGCGATGGCGCGTCGCGCCGCCGATGATCTCGCGCGTCACCGGGTGCAGCGCGTCGGGCTTGCGCTCGATGAATTCGCGGATCGCGACGTAGCGCTCGGCGACCCACGGGCCCTCGTAGAGCAGGCGCGCGGCCTCGAAAAAGGGCTCGAAATCCACCGTCACGCGCTCGCCGCCGAGCGCCTCGAGGCGCTGCAGCATCGCGTCGAACAGCGCCGCGGCGTCGCCGTTGCCGAAGAAATCGAGCTGCTCGGCGCGCGGCACGCCGAACTTGCAGCCGGCGAAGGAGCGGGGCAGGGCGCGCGCGAGCGGCGCCTCGCGCCGCGAGAACGGGTCGGCGGCGTCGAAGCCGCGCGCGCTGCGAAGCACGGTGGCGGCGTCGGAGGCGGTCAGGGCGAAGATCGAGACGCAGTCGAGCGACCAGCAGGCCGGCACCACGCCGCGGGTGCTGAGCAGCCCGCGCGTGGGCTTGAGCCCGACCAGGTTGTTGAACGCCGCCGGCACGCGGCCCGAGCCCGCGGTGTCGGTGCCCAGGCTGAAGCTCGCCAGGCCCGCAGCGACCGCCACGGCCGAGCCCGAGCTGGAGCCGCCCGGGACGTAGCGCGCGTCGAAGGCGTTGCCGGGCACGCCGTAGGGCGAGCGCACCCCTACGAGGCCGGTGGCGAACTGGTCGAGGTTGGTCTTGCCGATCGGCAAAGCCCCGGCCGCGACCAGGGACCGGACGACCGTGGCGTCGGAGTTCGCGGTGTAGGCATAGTCCGGGCAAGCGGCAGTGGTAGGGTGGCCGCCGAGATCGATGTTGTCCTTGATTGCAAACGGAATCCCGTACAGCGGCAGGCCCTGTGGCCCGCGGCGCTCGAGCTCGGCGGCGCGCGCCATGAGCTGCTCGCGCGGCAGGCGGTGAATCCAGACCTTGTCGTCGCCGCGGCGCTCGATGCGCTCGAGCAACCCTGCGACCAGCTGCGAAGGGCGCAAGCTGCCTTCGCGGTAGCGGGCGCCGAGGGCGCGCAAGTCGAGGGGATCGCCTGCTTGCAGCACGCCGCAAGCATACTCTAGGATACAAGTCAGTGTACATCCATCGCCTCCTGCCCAACCTGTACCGCGACTCGGTCTCGCTGATGCAACTCTCTGCGAGCCTCGGCAGGCTGCCGGGCGTCGAGCAGGCCTCGGCGGTGATGGCCACGCCCGCCAACCTCGAGCTGCTGCGCGCGGCCGGGCTGCTGCAAGGCGAGGTCGCCGCAAGCCCCAACGATCTGCTGCTCGCGCTGCGCGGCAAGAGCGAGGCGGCGCTCAAGGCGGCGCTCGCGCAGGCGGCCGCGGCGCTCGAGCGGCCCGCTGCGGCGGCGCCACCCGGAAGCGCAGCCGCCCAGCCCCTGCGCAGCCTGCAGATGGCGCAGGCGCAGGCCCCGGCCGCGAACCTCGCGCTCGTCTCCGTGCCGGGCGAATACGCCGCGGCCGAGGCGATGAAGGCGCTGCGGCTGGGCCTGAACGTGATGCTCTTCAGCGACAACGTGGCGCTCGAGGACGAGGTGGCGCTCAAGCGCCTTGCGCGCGAGCGCGGGCTGCTGGTGATGGGACCCGACTGCGGCACCGCGATCGTCGACGGCGTGCCCCTCGGCTTCGCCAACGCCGTGCGCCGCGGCGCGATCGGCGTGGTCGGTGCCTCGGGCACCGGCACGCAGCAGGTGACCTGTCTCGTGCACCGCGCCGGCGCGGGCATCTCGCACGCCATCGGCACCGGCGGCCACGACCTGAGCAAGGAGGTCGGCGGCATCACCATGCTGGCGGGGCTGAAGGCGCTCGCGGGCGACGCCGGGACGAAGGTCATCGTGCTCGTCTCCAAGCCGCCCGCGCCCGCGGTGGCGAAAGCGGTGCTCGCGGCGGCCGGGCGCGCCGGCAAGAAAGTGGTGGTGAATTTCATCGGCGCGGCGCCCGACGCAGTGCGCGGCCGCAACCTGCACGCGGCGCGCACGCTGGAGGAGGCGGCGAGCGCGGCGGCGGCGTTCGCGCGCGGCCGGCGCCCGCCGCGCCCGGCAAAGGAAAAGCTGCGCCTGCCGGCGCTGCGCTTCGCCCCGAAGCAGCGCTACGTGCGCGGCCTCTACAGCGGCGGCACGTTCTGCTACGAGGCCTCGGCGCTGCTCGGGGAGGCGCTCGGCGAGGTGTGGTCGAATGCGCCCGTGGACGCGCGCCTGAAGATCGCCGATCCCTGGAAGTCGCGCGGCCACACGCTCATCGACCTGGGCGACGATGTCTTCACGCGCGGGCGTCCGCACCCGATGATCGACCACGGCCTGCGCAACGAGCGCATCGTGGCCGAGGCCGGCGATCCGGAAGTGGCGGTGATCCTGCTCGACGTCGTCCTCGGCTTCGGCTCGCACCCGGATCCCGCCGCCGAGATGGCGCCGGCGATCCGCAAAGCGCAGGCGGCGGCCCGCAAGAAGGGGCGCACGATCGCCTTCGTGGGATTCGTCTGCGGCACCGACGAGGACCCGCAGGGCCTTGCGAGGCAGGAGAAGGCGTTGCGCGAGGCGGGGGTGCTGCTCGCGGCGAGCAACGCGCGGGCCGTGCGCTTGGCGGCGGCGATCGTACAGAGGCGGAAATGAGCGCGCTTTTCGGGAAACCCGTGTCGGTGCTCAACGTGGGCATCGCATCGTTCGCGGACGCCATCCGCGAACGCGGCGGCGAGGCGCTGCAGCTGGACTGGATGCCGCCCGCGGGCGGCGACCGGGCGGCCTGCGACGCGCTGGGGTGGCTGCTCAACCACCCGAAGGTCGAGCAAGCGAACGCAAGAGCGCTCGAGCTCTTTCTCGGCGCGCAACCCAGGCTCACCGGGATCGGCGTGGCGCGCGATGCGCTGCCCGGGATGGGCGAGCGCATGATCCTGCACGCCGGCCCGCCGATCGAGTGGCGCCGCATGTGCGGGCCGATGCGCGGCGCGATCGTGGGCGCGATCCTCTACGAGGGCTGGGCGGGCGACGCGGCGCGCGCGCAGCGCATGGCCGAATCCGGCGAGATCGCGTTCGAGCCCTGCCACCACCACGCCGCGGTCGGACCCATGGCCGGGATCGTCAGCCCCTCGATGCCGGTGTGGATGGTGGCCAATGCGAACGGCGGCAACCGCGCCTTCGCCACGCTGAACGAAGGCCTGGGAAAGGTGCTGCGCTTCGGCGCCAACGGGCCGGAAGTGGTCGCGCGGCTCAAGTGGATGGCGGACACGCTCGCCCCCACGCTGCGCGCGGGCCTCGCCAAGCTGGGCGAGGTGGAGCTCAAGCCCCTCATGGCGCAGGCGCTGCACATGGGCGATGAGGTGCACAACCGCAACGCGGCGGCCTCATCGCTGCTCATCAAGCGGCTGGTGCCGGCGCTGCTGAAATCGGACGCGCCGCCGGCGGACGTCGCGGCGGCGATCGAGTTCGTCGCCGGCAACGACCACTTCTTCCTCAACATCTCGATGGCCGCCTGCAAGGCGATGCTCGATGCCGCGGGCAACGTTCCGGGCAGCAGCATGGTGAGCGTGATGGCGCGCAACGGCGTAGAGTTCGGCATCCGGCTCTCCGGGCTCGCCGAGCGCTGGTTCACGGCGCCGGCGCCGGTGGTGAACGGGCTTTATTTTCCGGGCTACACGATCGCGGACGCGGCGCCCGACCTGGGCGACAGCGCGATCACCGAGACCGCCGGCGTGGGCGGCTTCGCCATGGCTGCGGCGCCCGCGATCGTCAAGTTCGTGGGCGGCAGCGCGCAGGATGCGCTCGCCAACACGCTCGCGATGACGCGCATCACCATGCGCCGCAACAGCGCCTTCACGCTGCCGGCGCTCGATTTCGCCGGCGCGCCCGCGGGCATCGACGCGCGGCGCGTGCTGGACAGCGGCATCCTGCCGGTGATCAACACCGGCATCGCGCACAAGCAGCCCGGCGTCGGCCAGATCGGCGCCGGCGTCACGCGCGCGCCGGCGGCCTGCTTTGCGCAGGCGGTGCGGGCGCTCGCGCAAGCGGTTTGCGCCTAGGGCGGCGGCGAGGGCGACATGCCATCGGCAGGCACCGCGCTGGTGGCGATCGGCGGCAATGCGCTGATCCGCGACCGGCAGCACGAATCGATCCCCGACCAGTACGACATGGTGTGCGCGCTCGCGCGCGACATCGCCGGCATGATCGAGGGCGGCTGGCAGGTGGTGGTGACGCATGGCAACGGCCCGCAGGTGGGATTCATCCTGCGGCGCTCCGAGATCTCGATCGCCGAGGTGCCACCGGTGCCGATGGACTACGCGGGCGGCGACATCCAGGGCGCGGTCGGCTACATGTTCTGCAAGGCGCTGCGCAACGAGTTCCGCCGCCGCGGCATCCGCCGCCAGCCGGTCGCGGTCGTGACGCAGACGGTGGTCGACCGCAACGACCCCGCGTTCGCCAACCCGACCAAGCCGATCGGCTCGCACATGGAAGAGGCGCGCGCCAAGGCGCTCGCCGCCAAGTACCGCTGGACAGTGCGCGAGGATGCGGGCCGCGGCTGGCGCCGCGTGGTGCCTTCCCCGAAGCCCGTGGCGATCGTCGAGACCGACGTCATCCGCACGCTGGCGCGCGAGGGCTACGTCGTGGTGTGCTGCGGCGGGGGCGGCATCCCGGTGATCGAGGACGAGCGCGGCGACCTTGTCGGCGTCGAGGCGGTGATCGACAAGGACTTCTCCTCCAGCCTGCTCGCGCGCGCGATCGGCGCCGACACGCTGGTGCTGCCCACCGGCGTCGAGAAGGTGGCGCTCGACTTCAACAAGCCGACGCAGCGCTGGCTGGAACGCATGACGCTCGCGGAGGCGCGGCGCCACCAAGCCGAGGACCAGTTCGACAAGGGCAGCATGGGCCCGAAGGTGGCTGCGCTGGTGGAATTCGTCGCCGGCGGCGGCAGGGTCGGCCTGATCACCAACGCCCCGAACCTCGCGCGCGCGCTCCGGGGCGAGACCGGCACCCGGATCGTCGCGGCGTAGCCGGCAAGCGGCCGCCTGCAGGCGGCCATACTGTAAAGCGTGACTTTACACTTCGCCGGCTAGCGGCCGGTGGCGAGCTGCTCCCGCACCATCGCCGCCATGCGCTCGGCGGGCGTGCCCGGCGGGAAGAGCGTCGCGAAGCGTCCTTCCCGATCGAGCAGGAACGTGTAGGCCGCGTGGTCGATGGCGTAGGTCTCGGTGCCGGGAAGCGGCACCTTCTCGAAGAACACCTTGTAGTCGGTCGCCACGCGCCGCACTTCGTCCTCGCTGCCGCGCAGGGCGAGGAAGCGCGGGTGGAACGCCGCCGCGTAGGCGCGCAGCACCTCGGGCGTGTCGCGCGCCGGGTCGAGCGTGACCAAGAGCGGCTGCACCTCGTCGCCTTGCGCGCCGAGGTCGCGCACCAGCTGCCCGATGTTCGCGAGGTCGGTGGGGCACACGTCGGGGCAGGTGGCGTAGCCGAAGTAAAGCAGCACCAGCTTGCCGCGAAAATCGGCGAGCGCCACGCGCCGGCCCTCGGGGTCGGAAAGCGCGAACGGCGCGCCCACCGGGTGCTTGCCGGACATCAGCTCGCTCATGAGGCGCGCGGCATCGGCGCGCCGCTCGGGCGCCGGCGCCGGAGTGCGCGCAAGGAGCCACCACGCGGCTGCGGTGGCAAGCAGCGCCGCCGCGATCAGCGCCGGCGCGCGCCAGCCCCGCCGCGCGCCGGCGGTCACGGGCTACCCCCCGAAGACGAACTCGGTCCCGGTGGAGGACACGAGCAGGCGGTCGGCGAGCTCGCTGCGCAGCAGCGCGACCATCGTCGGCCCCGAGCAGTGCATCGGGATGATGACGTCGATGTCGAGCGCCTTCATCTCGCCGATGGTCTGGCGAACGTAGTTCTCGTCCGCCGGGAAGAGGTGGAAGCCGCCGAGCGCGGCGTGCACCTTCTTGATCCCGGTCACTTCCATCGCCTGCCGGGCGGTGTTGACGATGCCTGCGTGGCCGCAGGAGGAGATCACCACCAGGCCGCGGTCCTTGACGTGGAAGCAGGTGCCGTGCTCGTGGATGTGCTGGTCCTGCACCGGCTTGCCCTGCGCCCTGGCGTGTTCCGCGGGGAGGTCGCAGCCGACGCCGTCGCGCTTGGCGTACTCGACCATCGTGTTCGGCAGCACGCGCTCGAAGCTCGTGCGCTTGATGGTGCCGGTGGTGAAGGCGTGCCCGAGGACCACCGTCGGCTGCTCGCAGGTGACGACCCGCACGCGGTACTTCTCGAGGTCGCGGCGGTCGAGCACGCCCCAGTCGGCGAAGTGCCCCGGCGTGCCGGTGCCGGTCTTGCGGATGCAGAACAGGTCCTCGCCGCCGACGAACATCGGCAGGTCGGCGGGCAGCCGGTCGCGGTACTTCTGCAGGAAGCCGATCAGGCCGCCGAAGTGGTCGTAGTGGCCGTGGCTGACGATGAGGGCCTGGACCTTCGAGCCGTCCACGCCCATCACTTCCATGTTGTTGAGCAGCGCGTTCTGCGTGTAGCCGAAGTCGAGCAGCAGGTTGCGCGTCTCGGCGCCCATCTTCGACTCCAGCGCGAGCGACAGCCCCCATTCGTTGTGCAGCGTCTTGCGCACGTCGTTGGGCGACACCAGCCCGACGCGGCGCGTGCGCACCCACTTCGACTTGCCGACCACCGGCGTGTCGTAGCTCGAATCGGTGAGGACGCGGATGGCGAGGCTGTCCACCGTGGGCACGCTCGCGAGGCGCCCGGACTGCGCGAGCGTGCGCGGCGCGACACCGAGCTGAGCGAGAAGCGCGGCTGATGCGAGGACGAAATCGCGGCGGCGCAGGTCAACCTTCATGGCTCCCCCTTCCAGTTGGTTGCGAAGCGACGCTGGATTCTCGCGCCGGCCGCGAGCGCCCGCAAGCGGATTTGAGGGGCCGTTCGAATCCATGTAGACTCCGTCATCCACGCCCGGCCCGGCGTTAATGACGAAATACGTGTTCGTGACAGGTGGCGTCGTTTCCAGTCTTGGAAAGGGCATCGCCGCCGCCTCCCTCGCCGCGATCCTCGAGTCCCGCGGCATCAAGGTCACCAACATCAAGCTGGATCCCTACATCAACGTGGATCCGGGCACCATGTCGCCGTTCCAGCACGGCGAGGTGTTCGTCACCGAGGACGGCGCCGAGACCGACCTCG
>CAZVHU010000069.1:0-16204 GCA_964627075.1 uncultured Enterobacteriaceae bacterium
GTCCTTCGCCGACCACGCTTGTGCCCAGCTGTTGACCGCGGTCGCGATCGCCGCATCCTGCGCCGATTGCGCCTGCGCCGGTGCGACGGTTGGCGCGCCGAGGAGCAGTGCGCAAATCGCAGCGGAAACGCCTCCCTTCAGCGCGCGCGGCAGCGCGAAAAAAAAGTGCTGTGCTAGACTTTTTGCGTTTTTGGGCACAGACACGCGGCATTCTAGATGCAGGCGTCGTGCCGCTCAACTTTGGCTTGGCTGGCGCGAAGCGGGAGCAGCTGCCGTAGCCCCTGAGGAACGCCCGCCCGAACCGGGGTCCACCGCCCTTGGCAGCCGATCTGAACCCCGCGCAGCGGCCATGCTGAAGATCCATAACTCGTTGTCCCGCAAGCAGGTTGAGTTCGTTCCGCTGCGGCCGGGCGAGGTGCGGATGTACGTCTGCGGCATGACGGTCTACGACTACTGCCACCTCGGCCACGCCCGGGTCCTGGTGGTGTTCGACGTGGTGCGGCGCTGGCTGCGGGCGAGCGGCTACCGGGTGACCTACGTGCGCAACATCACCGACATCGACGACAAGATCATCCGCCGCGCGCTGGAGAACCGGGAGCCGGTCGGCGAGCTGACCGCGCGCTTCATCCGCTACATGGACGAGGATGCCGCCGCGCTCGGCGTCGAAAAGCCCGACCACGAGCCGCGCGCCACGCAGTACGTGCCCCAGATGATCGAGCTGATCGGCCGGCTGCAGGCGCGAGGCCTTGCGTACGTGGCGCCGGACGGCGACGTCAACTTCGCGGTGCGCAAGTTCCCCGGCTACGGCAGGCTCTCGGGCAAGTCCCTCGATGAGCTGCGCGCGGGCGAGCGCGTGGCGGTGGACGCCGCCAAGCAGGACCCGCTCGACTTCGTGCTCTGGAAGCGCTCCAAGCCCGACGAGCCCAAATGGCCCTCGCCCTGGGGCGAGGGGCGCCCCGGCTGGCACATCGAGTGCTCAGCGATGAGCTGCGCGCTGCTCGGCGAGCACTTCGACATCCACGGCGGCGGCCAGGACCTGCAGTTCCCGCACCACGAGAACGAGATCGCCCAGTCCGAAGGGGCGATGGGCCCGGGCCGGACCTTCGTCAACTACTGGATGCACAACGGCTTCGTGCGCGTGGACGAGGAGAAGATGTCGAAGTCCCTCGGCAACTTCTTCACCATCCGCGAGATCCTGAAGCAGTTCGACCCCGAGGTGGCGCGCTTCTTCATTCTGCGCGCGCACTACCGCAGCCCGCTCAGCTACTCGGACCGCAACCTCGAGGACGCGCGCCAGGCGCTGGCGCGCCTGTACACCGCGCTCAAGGGGGCGCACGCCGGCGCCGCGGCCGTGGACTGGAGCGAGCCGCATGCGCGGCGCTTCCGGGAGGCGATGGACGACGATTTCGGCACGCCCGAGGCGGTGGCCGCGCTCTTCGATCTCGCCGCCGAGGTCAACCGCGGTCGCGTGGAGCTCGCGCCGCAATTGCGCGCGCTGGGCGGGGTGCTGGGGCTCCTGCAGCGCGATGCGCAGGAGTTCCTGCACGCAGGCGCGGGCGAGGCCACGGGCCCCGGCCCTGCCGAGATCGAGCGCCGCATCGCCGAGCGCAACGCCGCGCGCAGGGCGCGCGATTTCGCGACCGCCGACCGGATCCGCAAGGAGCTGGAAGGGCAGGGCATCGTCCTGGAGGACGGCCCCTCGGGCACGGCCTGGCGCCGCGCCTAGTGCTTGAACAACAGGTCCTTTCCGATGATCGTCAGCTCGACGAACGAGCTGCCGTTGTGGTTGGTCGGCGAGAAGCCCACCGTGTAGCCGCCCGCGTCGTAGCCCGACATGGCGTCGAGCGCCTGCATGAACGCCTCGCGCGTGAGCTTGGGGCCCGCGCGGCGCAGCGCCTCCACCGTCACCTTGGCGGCGATGAAGGACTCGAGCGAGGTGAACGAGTACTCCTTCCTGCCGAGCTGCTTCTCGATCGCGACGCGGTACTCGGCGACCACCGGCACCGACTGCTTGGTCGGCGGCGGCACCACCTGCGCGATCGCGACGCCTGCGCCGTCCTTGCCGAGCTCCTTGGCAAGCGGCGACGAGCCGGGGAAGGAGTTGCTCACCATCTGCGCGGTCGAGCCCGACTTTCGGGCCTGCTTGATGAAGTCCGAGGTCGCCCTGTAGAGCGTGGTGAGGATCACCACTTCCGGGCCGCCCTTCAGCACCGACTTCACGCCGGAATCGATGTCGGGCTTGGCGCGGTCCTTGAAGGCGGCCACCGACACTGCGGCGAGGCCGCGTTTCTTGAGCGCGCGGTCCACGGCGGTGAAGTTCTCGTTGCCCACCACGTCGTCGTAGTGCACGATCGAGAAGCGCTTGATGCCGAAGAGCGAGTAATGGTCGACGATCTTCTCCAGCTCGTCGGCGTAGCTCGCGCGCATGTTGTAGACGTAGCGGTTGAAGACGCGCATCGGGTCCGCGCCGGTGAACGGCGCAAGGAAAGGCACGCGGTGCTTTTCCACGTGCGGTAGCGCAGGGCGCGAGAGCGTGGCGCTCGCGTAGCCGAACAGCGCGAACGCACCGCGCTCCTCGAGCAGCTTCTGCGTGTTCTCGCCGGCGCGCTGCACCACGTTGCCGTCGTCGAGCGTCACCAGCTCGATCCTGCGGCCATGCACGCCGCCGGCGTCGTTGACCTTCCTGAAGTAGGCGAGGGCGCCGTTGCGGATGTCCTCGCCGAGGTCCTTGTTGGCACCCGAGAGCGGCGCCGACTGGCCGATGAGGATGGTGGTCGCGGTCACGCCCGGAACGGGCTGCGGCTTCGCCTGCGCCATGGCGGGCGGCGCGGCGAGCGCCGCGAAAGCGAGCGCCAGCCCTGCCACGACCGCCGTCTTCACCGTCCTGCAAAGCGCCATGCCTTCACCTGAGCGGGTTGCCGGGGACGCCGCGATTTTGGGTCCGGCCCCCGGAACGGTCAAGCGAGACGCCGGATGCGGGGCCCCCGCTTGCGCGCGGGCGGCCACCGAAGCTCAGCCTTCGAAGAACTCGCGCACCTTGTCGAGCCAGCCCTTGGCGCGCGGGTTGTGGCGCGCGGCGTCGCGCTGGCTGATCGCCTCGAACTCGTGCAGCAGCTCGCGCTGGCGCGGCGTGAGGTTGACCGGCGTCTCGACCACGACGTGGCAGAAGAGGTCGCCCGGCGCCTGGCTGCGAACGCCCTTGATGCCCTTGCCGCGCAGGCGGAAGGTCTTGCCGCTCTGCGTCTCGGCCGGCACCTTGATGCGCGCGCTGCCCTCGAGCGTCGGGATCTCGATGTCGCCCCCCAGGGCGGCGGCCGCGAACGAAACCGGCATCTCGCAGTGCAGGTCGTCGTGGTCGCGCTGGAACACGGCGTGCGGCTTGATGTGCACCTGCACGTAGAGGTCGCCCGGCGGGCCGCCGTTCACGCCCGCTTCGCCCTCGCCGGAGAGCCGCACGCGATCGCCCTCGTCCACGCCCGAGGGGATGCGCACCGAGAGCGTCTTCTGATGCTTGACGCGGCCCGCGCCGCCGCACGCCGCGCACGGGTGCGCGACCATCTTGCCGCTGCCGTGGCACCGCGGGCAGGTCTGCGCGATCGAGAACGGACCCTGCGACACGCGCACCTGGCCTGCGCCGCGGCAGGTGGTGCAGGTCTGCGGCTGGGTGCCGGGCTTGGCGCCGCTGCCGTGGCAGGTGTCGCAGGCGGCGAGCGTCGGGATGCGGAGCTTGGTCTCGAAGCCGTGCGCTGCCTGCTCGAGCGAGATCTCGAGGTTGTAGCGCAGGTCGGCCCCGCGGAAGACGTTCGAGCGCCCGCCGCGCGCGCCGCCGAAGATGTCGCCGAAGATGTCGCTGAAGATGTCGCCGAAGCCGCCGCCGAACCCGGCGCCCGCACCCGCGCCCGCAGCGGCCGCCTGGTCCACGCCCGCATGCCCGAACTGGTCGTAGGCCGAGCGCTTCTGCGCGTCCGACAGGATCTCGTAGGCCTCCTTCGCCTCCTTGAACCGCTCCTCTGCCTTGGGGTTGTCCGGGTTGCGGTCCGGGTGCCACTTCATGGCGAGCTTGCGGTAGGCCCTCTTGATGTCCTCCTCGGAGGCGTCGCGGTTGACCCCGAGCACCTCGTAGAAATCGCGCTTCGCCACGCCCGCCCCCGCCGGAATCAACCGGCTTTCTTATCCTTGACTTCCGTGAATTCCGCGTCGACGACGTTGCCCTCGTCCTTCTTCGCCTCGCCCTTGGGCTGTTCGCCAGCGCCCGCAGCGGCCTGCTGCTTTGCCTGTGCCTCGGCATAGATCTTCTCGCCGAGCTTCTGCGCGGCCTGCGCGAGCGCCTGGGCCTTCGCCTCGATCGCCGCCTTGTCCTCGGACTTGAGCACGCCCTCGGCGTCCTTGATCGCGGCCTCGATCCTGTCCTTCTCGGCCGCGTCCACCTTGCCGCCGTGCTCGGCGAGCGACTTCTTCACCGAGTGCACCAGCGCCTCGCACTGGTTGCGCGCGGTGACCAGCTCGAGCGCCTTGCGGTCCTCGTCGGCGTGCGACTCGGCGTCCTTCACCATGCGCTGGATCTCCTCCTCGGTCAGGCCGGAGCCCGCCTGGATCTTGATCTTCGCCTCCTTGGCGGTCGCCTTGTCCTTGGCGGTGACGTGCAGGATGCCGTTGGCGTCGATGTCGAACATGACCTCGATCTGCGGCATGCCGCGCGGCGCCGGCGGAATGTCGGTGAGGTTGAACTGGCCGAGCGACTTGTTGCCCGCTGCCATCTCGCGCTCGCCCTGCAGCACGTGGATGGTGACCGCGGTCTGGTTGTCGTCCGCGGTCGAGAACACCTGCTGCGCCTTGGTCGGGATGGTGGTGTTCTTCTGGATGAGCTTGGTGAACACCCCGCCCAGCGTCTCGATGCCGAGCGAAAGCGGCGTCACGTCGAGCAGCAGCACGTCCTTGACCTCGCCCTGGAGCACGCCCGCCTGGATGGCGGCGCCCACGGCCACGGCCTCGTCCGGGTTCACGTCCTTGCGCGGCTCCTTGCCGAAGAACTCGCGCACCTTGTCCTGCACCTTGGGCATGCGCGTCATGCCGCCCACCAGGATCACGTCCTGGATGTCGCCCACCTTGACGCCCGCGTCCTTGATCGCGATGCGGCAGGGCTCGATGGTCTTCTCGATCAGGTCGTCCACCAGCGCCTCGAACTTGGCGCGCGTGATCTTCATCGTCAGGTGCTGCGGCGCGCCGCCCGACATCGCGATGTAGGGCTCGTTCACCTCGGTCTGCTGGCTCGAGGACAGCTCGATCTTGGCACGCTCGGCCGCCGACTTCACGCGCTGCAGCGCGATCGGGTCTTTCGACAGGTCCACGCCGCTTTGCTTGCGGAACTCCTCGACGATGTAGTCGATGACCCGCTGGTCGAAGTCCTCGCCGCCGAGGAAGGTGTCGCCGTTGGTGGAGAGCACCTCGAACTGGTGCTCACCCTCGACCGCGGCGATGTCGATGATCGAGATGTCGAAGGTGCCGCCGCCCAGGTCGTAGACGGCGATCTTGCGGTCCTTGCCTTCCTTCTTGTCCATGCCGAAGGCGAGCGCCGCCGCGGTAGGCTCGTTGATGATGCGCTTCACTTCCAGCCCGGCGATGCGGCCCGCGTCCTTGGTGGCCTGGCGCTGCGAGTCGTTGAAGTACGCCGGCACCGTGATCACCGCCTCGGTGACTTCCTCGCCGAGGTAGTCCTCGGCGGTCTTCTTCATCTTGCGCAGCACCTCGGCCGAGATCTGCTGCGGCGCGATCTTCTTGCCGCGCTCCTCGACCCAGGCGTCGCCGTTGTCGGCGCGCACGATCTTGTAGGGCATCAGGCCGATGTCCTTCTGCACCTCCTTCTCCTCGAACTTGCGGCCGATCAGGCGCTTCACCGCGAAGAAGGTGTGCTTGGCGTTGGTCACTGCCTGGCGCTTGGCCGGTGCGCCCGCCAGGATCTCGCCCTCGTCGGTGTAGGCGATGATCGAAGGCGTGGTGCGCGAGCCCTCGGAGTTCTCGATCACCTTGGGCTTGCCGCCCTCCATGATCGCGACGCAGGAGTTGGTGGTGCCCAGGTCGATGCCGATGATCTTTGCCATGTCGTTTCCCGTGAAGTTGCTAAGTCACTGTCCCAAGTGGGGTTTCGGGGCTGGATTTCAAGCTTGCGCGGGATCGTTGGCGGGCCGGGCCTTGGCCACCGTCACCAGCGCCGGCCGGATCACGCGCTCGTGCAGGCTGTAGCCCTTCTGGATCACCGCGACGACCGAGTTGGGCTCGGCGTCGGACTCGACCGCGGCCATCGCCTGGTGGCGGTGGGGGTCGAAGCGCTCGCCCGCTGCGGGGCTGATCTCGGCCACGCGCGCGCGCTCGAGCGCCGCGCGCAGCTGCTTGAGCGTCAGCTCGACGCCGCCCTTGAGCGCCGCCGCATCCACGGACCCGGCGCCGAGCGCGGCCTCCAGGCTGTCCATTACCGGCAGCAGGCTCTCTGCGAAGCGCTCGATCGCGAACTTGTGCGTGGCCTGCACCTCGGCCTGCGCGCGCTTGCGGGCGTTCTCGGCCTCGGCCAGAGCGCGCAACCACGCCTCGCGCTGCTCCTCGATCTTCGCCTGCGCCTCGGAGAGCAGCTGGTCGAGCGACTTCTCTGCCGCCTCGGCGGGCTGGGGCTCGGCCGCCTGGGGTTCGGCGGGCTGGGGCTCGGCTTGGGGGGGTGCTTCGGTCATGTTCTTTTGTGGGGTGTCGGGCCTAAAGCTATCGAAACATGGGGCCTGGTTCGGCCGCTTCAAGGGCGATTTCGCGGCTCTCCAGGAGCTTGAGTAACCTGTTGGTTTACATTGAGATTCTCTTGGTCGAAGCGCCGCCGTGCTAAGTTCGGCCATGACTGAAACCATGCCGCATGCCGTGCGCGCCGAGCTTGGGCCCACCGGGAAGCTGCGCGTGGCGCTCAACCTCGCCAACTTCCTGCTCGTGCTCAAGCCGCCGCCCGAGCCGCGAGGCATCGTGGTGGACTTGGGCGGGGAGCTGGGCCGGCGCGCCGGGCTGCCGGTCGAATTCATCGGCTACGCGAGGCCCGGCGACGTGGCCGACGCGGCGGCGACCGGCGCGTGGGACGTCGCATTCATCGGCGCGGAACCCGCTCGCGCGAACGAGATCGCCTTCAGCGCCGCCTACCTCGAGATCGAGTGCACCTATCTCGTCCCTGCCGGCTCGGCCCTGCGATCGGTTGCCGACGTGGACCGCCCCGGCGTGCGCATCGCGGTGTCCGCGCGCAGCGCCTACGACCTGTACCTCGAGCGCACGCTCAAGGCTGCGCAACTGGTGCGCGCCGAGGGCATCGACGCGTCCTACGACTTGTTCGTGTCGCGGAAGCTCGATGCGCTCGCCGGGCTGCGGCCGCGGCTGCTGCAGGATGTGGCGAAGCTTCCGGGAGCGCGCGTCCTCGACGGGCGCTTTACCGCCGTGCAGCAGGCGATCGGAACGCCCAGGGCGCGCCAGGCGGCCGCCGCTTACCTGAGTGGCTTTGCCGAAGAGATCAAGCGCACCGGCCTCGTCGCCGAGCTGATCGCGCGCCACGGCGTGCGCGGCGTCAGCGTCGCGGCTCCAGCCTAGCGATCTCGGCGAGCGCGGCGATCCACGCCGGGTGCTCGTTCAGGCAGGGCAGGGCATGGAACTCCCCGCCGCCGGCGTCGAGGAACGTCTTGCGGCCTTCGATCGCGATCTCTTCCAGCGTCTCGAGGCAATCGGCCACGAACCCGGGGCAGAAGACATCCACGCGCCGCGTGCGGTCTGCACCCAGGCGCGCGAGCACGTCGGAGGTGTAAGGACCGATCCACTGCGCCGGGCCGAAACGCGACTGGAAGCTCGCGGTATGGCGCTCTTCATCAATCCCCAGTGCGGCCGCGAGCCTGTCCGCGGTCGCCATGCATTGGCGGAAGTACGGGTCGCCTCGCTCGATCGCCCGCTGCGGCAGGCCGTGAAAGCTCATCACCAGCATGTCGGGCTCGCCGTGCTCGTCCCAGTAGCCACGTACCAGCGCGCGCAGCGCGTCGATGTACGCCGGGTGGTCGTGGAACTGCTCGATCATCGGCACGCCGGCCGGCAGGCAGTCGCGCACGCTCTCGGTCGTGCTCGCCGCGTATTGCGGATAGAGCGGAAGCGCCTTCACCGCATCGCATCCCGCGAGCCTTGCCAGCGCACCGGCGATCGAGGGCTCGCCGTAGCGCATCGCGTGCTCCACGCGCCAGCCCGGCAGCTTCGCCTGCAGCAGCTTCGCCTGCCGCGCGGTGTGCACGGCGAGCGGCGAGCCCTCGGGCGTCCAGATCTTTGCGTACTTGACGGCCGACCTGGCCGGCCGGGTCCGCAGCACGAGGCCGTGCAGGATCGGCAGCCAGACCAGCCGCGGCAGCTCGACCACGCGCGGGTCGGACAGGAACTCGGCGAGATAGCGCCGCACCGCGCCGGCGCCGGGCGCCGCCGGCGTTCCGAGATTGACGAGGAGCAGCCCGTTCAGGATTGCGACAGCGCGCTGGAGAGCAGCTTCGCGGTCACGTCCACGATCGGCACCACCCGGTCGTAGGCCATGCGCGTGGGGCCGATCACGCCGACCGTGCCGACGACTTCGCCGCCCACCTTGTAAGGCGAGGTGACGACGCTCACTTCGTCGGGCGCGGACACGCCCGATTCGCCGCCGATGAAGATCTGCACGCCTTCGCCGCGCAGCGACAGGTCGAGGATTCGCAGCAGCGACGCCTTGTGCTCGAACAACTCGAAAAGCTGCCGCAGTCGCGCCACGTTCTGCGACAGGTCCTCCACCGAGAGCAGGTTGCGCTCGCCCGAGATGACGTACTGGTCGCGGCCTTCGGCGAGCGCCTCGCTTCCGGCCTCCACCGCCGCGCTCATCAGCGCCATCATGTCCTTGCGCAGCTCGTGGAGCTCCTCGCGCAGGCGCGCGCGCACCCCCTCGAAGCTGTGCCCGGAGTAGTTCTGGTTGAGGTAGTTGGCCGCCTCCACGAGCTCCGCCGGGGAATAGTCGCGCTCGGTGAACAGGATCCGGTTCTGCACCTCGCCATCGGGCGTCACCACGATGAGCAGCACGCGCTTCTCCGAGAGGCGCAGGAACTCGATCTGCCGGAAGGTGAGCGCGCGCCGCCGCGGCGCCATGACCACGCCCGCGAAGTGCGTGAGCTGCGACAGCAGCTGCGAGGCGGCCTGGATCACCCGCTGCGGGTTGTCCGGATGCAGCTGGTCCTCGATCTGGTGCAGCTCCCCGGTCTCGATCGCCTTCACCACCAGCAGCGTGTCGACGAAGAAGCGGTAGCCGAGCGGCGTCGGCACCCGGCCCGCGGAGGTGTGCGGGCTGGCGATCAGGCCCAGCTCCTCGAGGTCGGCCATCACGTTGCGGATCGTCGCCGGCGAAAGGTCCAGGCCCGAGTAGCGCGACAGCGTGCGCGAGCCGACGGGTTGGCCCTCGACGATGTAGCGCTCGATGAGCGTCTTGAGCAGCAGCTGCGCGCGCCGGTCCAGCATGCGGCCGATTTTACGGCATGCCGCTACAATGCGGCGCATGCCGCCCGCGTTCCGCCGCGTCGCCCTGATCGGCAAGCAGACCCCGGAAATCGCGGCGTCGCTGCGCGCGCTGCGCGAGCTGCTGCGCGGGCGCGGCTGCGAGGTGATGGTCGAGCGCGAAACCGCGGCGAGCGTCGGCGACGGCGGCGGCAGGTCCTACGACGAGATCGGCGCTGGCGCCGACCTCGCCATCGTGGTCGGCGGCGACGGCACCATGCTCGCGGCGGCGAGGAACCTCGTGCGGCACCGCGTGCCGCTTACCGGCGTCAACCAGGGCCGCGTCGGCTTCATGACCGACATCGCGCTGGAGGACATGCACGAGTCGGTGGGCGCCATCCTCGACGGCAGGCATACGGTCGAGGAGCGGGCGCTGCTCGACGCCGAGATCCGGCGCGACGGCGCGGTGCTGCTGCGCACGCTTGCTCTCAACGAGGCGGTCGTGGGCAAGGGCTCGCAGGGGCGGCTGATCGAGTTCGAGGTCTACGTCAACGGCGAGTACCTCTACACGCAGCGCTCCGACGGCGTGATCGTCGCCACGCCGACCGGCTCGACCGCCTACGCGCTCTCGGCGCAGGGCCCGATCCTGCAGCCCACGGTGGCGGCGTTCGCGCTGGTGCCGCTCAACCCGCACACGCTGTCGGCGCGCCCGGTGAGCGTGAACGACACGAGCGTGATCGAGATCGTGCTGCTGCGCGCGCTGGATGCGCGCGCGCACTTCGACGGCTTCGCGCTCGCCGACATGGCGCAGGGCGACCGCCTGGTGCTGCGGCGCTCCGCGGACCCGATCCGCTTCGTGCATCCGCCCGGCTACAGCTACTTCGTGATGCTGCGCGAGAAGCTGCGCTGGAGCGAGGCGGTGGCGCGCCGCGCGCCGCGCTGATGCTGCGCGCGCTCGCCATCCGCGACTTCGTGATCGCGGAACGGGTCGAGCTGGAGACAGGGCGCGGCTTCGCGGTGCTCACCGGCGAGACCGGCGCCGGGAAGTCGATCCTGGTGGATGCGATCGAGCTGCTGGTCGGCGGGCGGGGCGATGCGGCGCTGGTGCGCGCGGGTGCCGAGCGCGCCGAGCTTTCCGCCGAGTTCGACGCCGAGCCCGCCGGGCCGCTCGCGGCCTGGCTCGCCGAGCGCGAGCTGGAGGGCGATCCCGGCACCCTCATCCTCAGGCGCACGATCGACCGCGGTGGGCGCTCGCGCTGCTACCTCAACGGACACGCGGCGACGCTTGCGCAGTTGCGCGAGGCCGGGGAGTTCCTCGTCGACATCCACGGCCAGCACGAGCACCAGTCGCTGCTCAGGCCCGCGGCGCAGCGCGAGCTGCTGGATGCGCACGGCGGCTGCACGCCGCTTGCACGCGAGTGCGCGGATGGCTGGCGCGCCTGGCGGCGGCTCGAGGCGCTCGCGGCCGAGGCGCAGGAGCAGTTCGCCAAACGCGAGAGCGAGCGCGCCGCGCTGGAGGAGAAGCTCGAGGATCTGGGGAAGCTTGCGCCGCGCGAAGGCGAGTGGGATGCGCTCGCCGCCGAGCACAAGCGCCTGGCACACGGCTCGAGCCTTCTCGCCGGCGCGCAATCGGCGCTCGAGGCGCTTTCCGAATCGGAAGGCGCCTGCCTGCCGCAGCTTGGCGCGGTGGCGGCGCGGCTGCGCGCGTTGGCCGAGCACGACGAGCGCCTGAAGCCGGTGGTGGAGATGCTCGTTTCTGCGGAGGCCGAGACCGGCGAGGCGGTGCGCGAGCTGCGGCACTACGCCTCGCGCGTGGAGCTCGACCCGGACGCGCTGCGCGAGGTCGAGGCGCGGATCGAGGCGCTGCACGCGGCGGCGCGCCGCCATCGCACGCGGCCCGGCGAGCTCGCTCGAATGCTGGAGGAACTCAAGGCGCGGCGCGCCGAGCTCGAGCTCGCGGCGAGCCCGGAGGCGCTCGAGCGCGAGGTCGCAGCGGCGAGGCAGAAATACGAGGCGGCGGCGAAGAAGCTCTCGGCGAAGCGCAAGAGCGCGGCGCAGGCGTTCGGCCGCGCGGTCACCGAGGCGATGCAGGGGCTCGCCATGCAGGGCGGGCGGTTCTCGGCGGCGTTGCGGGCGCTCGATGCGCCCGCGGCGAGCGGCCTGGAGGAGGTCGAGTTCGAGGTCGCCTCGCACCAGAGCCTGCCGCTGCGGCCGCTCGCGAAGGTCGCCTCGGGCGGCGAACTGTCGCGCGTCAGCCTCGCGATCCAGCTCGTCGCAGCGCGCGAGTCGCCGGTCGGGACGCTCGTCTTCGACGAGGTCGACGCGGGAATCGGCGGCAAGGTCGCCGAGACCGTGGGCAAGGCGCTCAAGCGTCTCGGCCGCGAGCGCCAGGTGCTGTGCGTGACGCACCTGCCGCAGGTCGCGGCACAGGCCGACGAGCAGTGGACGGTGACCAGGACGGGCGCGCGCGGGCGCGTGGCGTGCAGCGTGGCGCGCCTCGACCGCGAGGCGCGCGTCGAGGAGCTCGCGCGCATGCTCGGCGGCGCCGAAATCACCGCCACCACCCGCAAGCACGCCGCCGAGCTACTAAGCAAGTAATTCGGGGACAGACCCCGATTGCCGCCACTAACTTGCTGAGTCCAGGGCGAATTTCGCCTGACCTGTCCCCGACGCTCTCATCGACCCGCACGGCCGGGTGCGCGCTACGCGTTCATGTGGGGCGGGAAGTGTTCGTGCTCTTGCGAACAGGTTCCTGAACGCCTGGCTGCCGAACGCGTGGCCGCCGTTGGTGGCGGCGCGGATCTCGCCGAGTAACTCCTCGCTGAAGCTTTCATCGAACATGCCGCGATAGCTTCGCCTGCGCGCAGCCTCGTCCTTCCCGAGGGCAACGAACTCGGCGTGCGGCGTGAGAAACGGCTCTGGGCGGCCCTCCGCATTTGCGCGGTAGCTCGACCATCGGTACTTGCCCGGGTGATCGACGATCGCCGCGCGAACCGGATTCGACTCGATATACCGGTAGCACGCGAGAACGTAGTGCTCCGACTGGGCGACGCAGGAACGGAAGCGCCCTTCCCACAATCCGCCCGTCCTATCGTAGGTGCGGTTGACGTACTGCACGTAACGCTGGCCGAGGTTCTTCATCATCTGTGCGCACGAGTCGGATCGCAGCGGCGTGACGAGCAGGTGTACATGGTTGCCCATCAGGCAGTACGCGTGCACGGCGCATCCGTGGCGGCTGCTGAGAATGCCGAGTTGCGCCAGGTACACCAGCCGGTCGGCATCCGAAAAGAAGCACGCGCCGCGATTGTTGCCGCGCTGAACGATGTGCGTGGCGACTTCGGGTACGATGGTACGCGCGTGACGTGGCATGTCGGGAAAACGATGACATGCCGCTCTTGGTTGACCCGATCATGCGCGACCGGGGACACACCTCCCCGAAACTACTGCGCGATCAACGAGATGGGGCTCGTAATCGGGGTCTGTCCCCGGTCTTACTTGTAGGGGCAGTCGGGCTTGGTGCAGTCGGCGTAGAGGGCGAGCGAGTGGCCGCGCAGCTCGAAGCCGTGGCTTTTCGCGATCTCGCCCTGGCGCGTCTCGATCTCGCCGTCGAAGAACTCCTCGACGCGCCCGCACTGCAGGCACACGAGGTGGTCGTGGTGCCCGCCCTGGTCGAGCTCGAACACCGCCTTGCCGGCGTCGAAATGCTGGCGCGACAGCAGCCCCGCCTGCTCGAACTGCGTCAGCACGCGGTAGACGGTGGCGAGCCCGACGTCGATCCCCTCGGCGAGCAGCGCCTTGTAGACGTCCTCGGCCGAGAGGTGGCGCACCTTGCTGGTCTCGAACAGCTCCAGGATCTTTCGCCGCGGCAGCGTCGCCTTGAGGCCGATGTGCTTGAGGCTTTGCGCGGAGGTCATCGCGAGGCGGGAAGGGAGAAGGGTTCGGCTATCATATAAGCATTGTTTCCGCTTGAGTATCGCGTTTCGATGCCCGCCGCGCTGCGCGCGCTGCTCGCCGCCCTGCCGCTCGCGCTCGGCGCCTGCAGCCCGCCGCAGGTCGTGACGCCCTACCGCATCGAGATCCAGCAGGGCAACTACGTGTCGCAGGAAATGGTGTCGCAGCTCAGGGTGGGGATGTCGAAGGAGCAGGTGCGCTTCATCCTCGGCACGCCGCTCGTGACCGACATCTTCCACGCCAACCGCTGGGACTACGTCTACTACCGCGAGCTCGGCCGCGGCAAGCGCGAGCAGCGCGCGCTCGCGGTGTTCTTCGAGGACGGCAAGCTCGTGCGCGTCGGCGGCGACGTCGTGCCGGCCGACCCGGCTGCGGCCAGGCCCGCTGCACCGCAGGGAGACAAGCCGGCCACGGCGCCGGCGAAGGCGGACGGCGGGGCGCCCGCGGAGGCGGAGAACAAGCCCGCCGCGCAAGCCGAGGAGAAGGGCTTTTTCGGGCGCATGCTCGAAAAGATCGGATTCTGAACGGAGGGCGCATGAAGGTCGCGATCGCAGGCGCCACCGGGCGCATGGGACGCACGCTGATCGACGCGGTGCTGGCCGACCGGGAGCTGTCGCTCGCTGCGGCGCTCGAGGCGGGCGACAGCCCCGGGCTCGGCGCCGAGCTCGGCGGCGTGACCGTGGGCGACGACATCGCGGCCGCGGTCATGGCGGCCGACGTGCTGGTCGACTTCACCCGGCCGCAGGGCACGCTCGCGCACCTGGTGGCCTGCGCGGCGGCGCGAAAGCCGATCGTGATCGGCACCACCGGCTTTTCGGACGCCGAGCGCGCCAACATCGCGCACGCCGCGGAGCGCATCGCGGTGGCGATGTCGCCGAACTTCGCGGTCGGCGTCAACGCCCTGTTCACGCTCGCCGAGACCGCTGCCAGGGTGCTGGGCGACGCCTACGACATCGAGATCGTCGAGGCGCACCACCGCCACAAGGTCGATGCGCCCTCCGGCACCGCGCTCAGGCTCGGCGAGGTCGTCGCGCGCGCCCTCGGCCGCGACCTGAAGGCGGTGGCGGTGCACGGCCGCGAGGGCGACACCGGCGAGCGGCCGGCGAAGGCGATCGGCTTTCACGCCATCCGCGGCGGCGACATCGTCGGCGAGCACACGGTGATCTTCGGCGGCATCGGCGAGCGCGTCGAGGTGTCGGTGCGCTCGCAGAGCCGCATGACCTACGCGCTCGGCGCGCTGCGCGCCGCGAAGTTCCTGCGCGGCCGCAAGCCGGGCCTGTACTCGATGGAGGACGTGCTCGGCCTCAGGTAGTGGCGTATAATTCCCGCCTCAAGCCGAGCGGGAAGGGCACCAGCCTCACAGGCGGCCCCTCCCGCTTTTCACATCCGCTTCGGGAGTCTTGTCTTGGCTGCGCTCGAACCTGCCGTGCTCGTCCTCGCAGACGGGACGGTGTTCCGGGGCCGATCGGTCGGCGCGCGCGGCGTTTCCTCGGGCGAAGTGGTGTTCAACACGGCGATGACCGGCTACCAGGAGATCCTCACCGATCCCTCGTACTGCCGCCAGATCGTCACGCTTACCTATCCGCATATCGGCAACACCGGCGTCAACGCCGAGGACGAGGAGTCCGGCGCGGTGCACGCCGCGGGCCTGGTGGTGCGCGACGTGCCGGCGCTCATGTCGAACTGGCGCGCGCAGGAGACGCTGGGCGACTATCTCGGGCGCCAAGACGTGGTGGCGATCGCCGACCTCGACACGCGCAGGCTCACGCGCATCCTGCGCGAGAAGGGCGCGCAAGCCGGCTGCCTGATGGCGGGCGAGGTGGACGAGGCCAAGGCGCTTGCCGAAGCGCGGGCGTTTCCTGGGCTTGCCGGCATGGACCTCGCGAAGGTCGTCACCACGGCGAAGCCCTACGAGTGGAGCGAGGGCGCCTGGGAGTTCGGCAAGGGCTACCGCCGCGTCGAGTCGGCGAAGCGCCACGTCGTCGCCTACGACTACGGCATCAAGCGCAACATCCTGAGGCTGCTCGCCGAGCGCGGCGCGCGCGTCACGGTCGTGCCGGCGCAAACGCCGGCGCGCGAGGTGCTCAGGCTCAAGCCCGACGGCGTTTTCCTCTCGAACGGCCCCGGCGACCCCGAGCCCTGCGACTACGCCGTCGAGGCGATCGGCCAGATCCTCGACACGACCCCGATCCCGGTGTTCGGCATCTGCCTCGGCCACCAGCTGATGGGGCTCGCCTCGGGGGCGAGGACGCTCAAGATGAAGTTCGGCCACCACGGCGCCAACCATCCGGTGAAGGACCTCGACACCGGGCAGGTGGTGATCACCAGCCAGAACCACGGCTTCGCGGTGGACCCGAAGTCGCTGCCGAAGAACCTGCGCCCTACGCACGTGTCGCTCTTCGACGGCTCTCTTCAGGGCCTGGCGCGCACCGACCGGCCCGCCTTCTGCTTCCAGGGCCACCCCGAGGCGAGCCCCGGCCCGCGCGACATTTCCTACCTTTTCGACCGCTTCGCGGAAATGATGGATAGGGTGTGAACCACAGAGAGCCCAGAGGACACAGAGAAAGGCGAGCACTCGCAGGAGAAGTGCGAAACAGGGGATTTTTCGAACTGCTTTCTCATGCCCTCGATTTGCCTTTCCCCGGTTTTCTTCGTGCGCTCTGTGCCCCTGTGTTGAAAGCCTGAAATGCCGAAGCGCACCGACATCGAGAGCATCCTGATCATCGGCGCGGGGCCGATCGTGATCGGCCAGGCC
>CAZVHU010000070.1:0-16183 GCA_964627075.1 uncultured Enterobacteriaceae bacterium
GCCGCGGCTCGCCGGCGCGCTCGGCCAGCTCGCGCACTCCGCGGCCGCGGGAGCGGGGATCCTCTTCTCGGGCTTCGCCGCGGTGATCTTCCTCCCGGTGGGCGTGCTGCAGCAGCGGCGGCTGCAGGACCTCATCGGCGACAGGCTCCGCGCCGATCCGGAGTTCGAGCGCGAGGCGTGGCTCAAGCGCCACGGCAGCGGCGCGACCTTCTTCGCCTGGCTGCCGCTCGTGGGCGACGCGCTGTGCCTCGCCGCCGGATGGCTGCGCCTGAACTGGCTCGCCGCGCTCGGCTTCATGGCGCTCGGGCGGCTGCTGCGCTACCTGGCGATCGCCGCGCTTTAGCGGCAACCGGCCGCAGAGCCCGCTTGTGTAAAGTGATGCTTTACAATTTGCCTCGCAGGATCCGGCCCGAGGTGTCCGAGCGGCCGTGAACGAGCCATGCCCCGACGCCTGCGCCGCGGGCTGCGTCGACCGCCGTATCGCCATGTCATCCGGACACCGGTTGCATTCGTCCGCGGCGAGGTCTGTCGCGTTGGTTGCCGAATGCAGGAGATTCGCCCGACGGTTTCTCGAATGCGGCGACCTGCACCGCGGCCTCGCGCGCATCCGCTGCGGTGACCGCGGCCGCGACCTGAGGCTCGCCTCTTGATGCAAGACGCGTCGCGCATCATCGCGCGAGCGCTTACGCAGGCCTTGCGAGCAGGTTGCATGATCGCCGAGCGCGCCGCCGGGCGCATCGGATCCCGCGGTCGCTAGCGCGCGTTGCCCCGCCGATCCAGTTCCGATTGCAGACGTTCGACGCCGTCCATCAGCGATGAGAAGCGCTCCCCGAACGGCGTGAGCCAGTACTCCACCCGGGGCGGCGACTCGGCGTAGCTGCGCTTCTCGAGAATCCCGAAGCGCACGAGCTTGCGCAGTCTTTCGTTCAGCACCTTGGTCGAAATCCCGGCGATGGCGTGCTCCATCGCGCCGGGCCGCCGCACGCCGTGCCTGACAAGGCCGAGCACCGCCAGCGACCACTTGCAGCCGACGATGTCCTCGACCATGCGAGAGGCGGCCGGGGGGCCGGGACTAATTTTCGGCCGCGCAATCATCAATGCACACCGGTTTGTACCTGAGTAACCGTCTGGTGCCCGCTTTTCGGTTCGTGGCGCAGCCGCAAGAATGTCGTGTCCAATCCTGCCCGATGGAGACAAACATGCGCAATATGGCCCTGTTGCTCTGCCTCGCTGCCGCGCCTGCGCTCGCCGCGGACCCGGCGCCGGTACCCTACCCCGAAGGCTACCGGAACTGGACGCACGTGAAGAGCATGGTGATCGAAAAGGGTCACCCGCTGTACGACGCCTTCGGCGGCATCCATCACCTCTACGCCAACGCGAAGGCGATGCAAGGCTACCGCTCGGGCAAGTTCCCGGCTGGCGCCGTCATTGTTTTCGATCTCCTCGATGCGGAACGGAAGGACAACGCCGTGCAGGAAGGCGCGCGCAAGGTGGTCGGCGTGATGCACAAGGACGCGAACAAGTGGAAGGACACCGGCGGCTGGGGGTTCGAGGGCTTCAAGGGCGACTCGAAGACCGAGCGCGCTGTGGGCAAGAACGCTGCGACCGCCTGCTTCCAGTGCCACGCCAGTCAGAAGGATCGCGACTTCGTCTTCTCCGGCTACCGCAAATAGAACCCGGACAGGTTCGGGTTCTCGATCGGCCGCGCATTCGGCCTTCCGATCGCGGCCGGCGCAGCAATCACCGCCCTCCTCTCGGCCGGCTGAGTCTCCGGATGCCGCCGTGACGCACGACAGGCCTTCGGGCTCGTCGATTGCGGCTTGATTCCTGCGCTCTTGATGACCTCGCCCCAGCGCGAGCGCGCTCTTCGGCAACGGGTAGCTCGAGAGTCGCGGAAACTGCCAGCGATACAGTCCTTCCCCGAAAGCTTCACGCTTGACATGAGACCGCTTGTGCGCCGCGCGCGCAGCCGCGGGCGGGATCGAGCATGACCAGGAACACCGCTCAGGCCGGCCCGAAACACGGTCAATCGGGCGCATTGCGCCGCAACAACGCGAAGGAATTTCCGATCCGTTATCTCATGTGTCGATGAGGAAGGAGGGAGGGATGGAGGACTCGACGCCCGCGCGCCAAGGCGGCCGCGGGCGGGCCGCGGCGATCGCCGAAGCATGGTTTGTGCGCCTGAACCAATGGATCGTGATCGCGCTCATGGCGGTGATGGCGACGCGCGTATTCGCGAACGTGGTGTCGCGGTACGTCTTCAACCATTCGATTATCTGGGTCGAGGAGCTGACCCAGTACCAGATGATCTGGATCGCCTATCTGGGCGCCGGGCTCGCGCTGCGCGAGGGCCGGCACGTCGCGGTCGATGTGCTGCAAGACCTCCTGCAGACGCGAACCCGCCGCGCCGCGCGCACGCTGATCTGGCTGGCGATGGCCGGTTTTCCCGCCGCACTCGCGGTCCTCGGTTTCCAGATCGTGGCGTTCACCTGGAACCAGGAAACGCCGGTCATGAGCATCCCGGCCGGTGTCCCCTATCTCGCGGTCCCGATCGGGGCTGCGGCGTTCCTCCTGCATCTGGTGTTCTTCTGGCGCGAGTTCATCGAGCGCCGATTTGTGCAGGTCGAGGACGTTGGCGCGGCCGCGATGGAGTAGACCGTGGCGGTCGCGCTGTTTCTCGTCTTTGTCATCGGCCTCGCGATCGGGCTGCCGATCGCGTTCGCGATGGGCGGCGCCGGGCTGGCGGCCCTTGTAGTCGAGGGAAGACTCTCGCTGCTCTCGGCGCCGCAACGGTTCTTCGACGGCATCAACTCGTTCCCGCTGATGGCGGTGCCGTTCTTCATCCTCGCAGCGGACCTGATGACGGCGAGCGGCATCACCACGGCGCTGCTCCGGTTCTCCAACAGCCTGGTCGGCCACATCCGCGGCGGTCTGGGCCATGTCAACGTGCTCACGTCGATGCTGTTCGCCGGCATCAGCGGCTCGGCGCTCGCCGACGCCGCCGGCCCCGGTGCGGTCGAGATGCGCATGATGGCAAAAGGCGGCTACGACAAGTACTACGCGACGGCGCTTTCGGCGGCGACCGCAACCATCGGCCCGATCATCCCCCCCTCGATCATCATGGTGATCTACGCGCTGACGGACAACCGTGTGACGGTGGCCGGATTGTTCCTGGCGGGCGTCGTTCCCGGCATCCTGCTCGGGCTCGCGCTCATGGCGGCGAACCATTGGATCTCGATCCGGCGCGGCTACGGCGCGGCGCACGCGCGCTTCGCGCGGGAACCGACGTAGGGAAGCGCGGCCCTCAGAGCATCAGCATTCCGCCGTCGAGCAGCAGCGACTGCCCGGTCATGCCGTCGGATTCCGCCGAGGCGAGGTACACGGCGAGGCTCGCGATCTCCGCGGGCGCGAGCAGGCGCTTCTGCGGCACGCGCGCGAGCGCCCCTTCGAGCACCTTTTCGAACGGCGCGCCGAGAATTGCGGCGTGCGCCCGGAATTCCTCCAGCATGTCGGTCTCCACGAACCCCGGGCAGATCGCGTTCACCTGCACGCCGTGCGGCGCCATCTCCAGCGCGGCGCAGCGCGTCAGGCCGACGAGCGCGTGCTTGGAGGCGTTGTAGGCGCTCTGGTTGATCGAGCCCCACTTGCCGGCGGTGGAAGCGATGTTGACCACCTTGCCGCGCTTGCGCTCCTGCATGTGGCGCAGCGCGAGCTGCATGGCGTGAAACGCGCCGTAGAGGTTGACGCGGATCACGCGGTCGAAATCCTCGGGCGTGTAGTCCACGAGCCGCGCCGCCTTGTACACCCCCGCGTTGTTCACCAGCACGTCGAGCGGCCCGAGGAAGGCGAGCGCGGCCTCGAACAGGGCGCCGACCGCGGCGCGATCGCTCACGTCCGCGGTGCGCGTGCCCACGCGCGCGCCGCGCGCCTCGGCTAGGCGCGCCGTCTCGGCGAGCTGCGCCTCCCGGGTCGCCGTGAGGAAGAGGTCGGCGCCTTCCTCCGCAAAGCGCAGCGCGATCGCGCGGCCGATGCCCCGGCTCGCGCCGGTGACGAGCGCGCTGCGCCCGGCGAGGCGTCCTTTGCGCGAGGCGGTCATCGCACTGTCCCCGGTCTCGTAGATCGGCGGTAGCATTCTAGTCGCACGCGCGATGCGACTCACCAGCGAAACCTTCGCCGAGGGCGGCTACCTGCCGGACGAGACCGCCTTCGGCCTGCTCGGGCCCGGCCGCCGGTACGTCTGGGGGCCGAACCGCAACCCGCAGCTCGCCTGGCACGAACTGCCCGCCGGCACACGCTCGCTCGCGCTCGTCAACGACGATCTCGACGTGCCGACGCGCCTGGAGAACTTCAACCGCGAAGGCGCGGTGGTGGCGGCGGACCTGGCGCGGCGCCCCCTGTGCCACTGGGTGCTGGTGGACCTCGACCCGGCCGGCCCGCCGATCGCGCTGGGCGAGTTTTCCGAAGGGGTCACCGCAGGCGGCAAGCCCGGCCCCGCGGCGCCGCGCGGCGCGCGCCAGGGCCTGAACGAGTATACCGGCTGGTTCGCGACCGACGCGACGATGAAGGGCGACTACTTCGGCTACGACGGCCCCTGCCCGCCGTGGAACGACGAGCGGCCGCACCGCTACGTGTTCACGCTCTACGCGCTCGACGTGGCGCGGCTGGCGCTCGAAGGGAAATTCGACAAGCAGGCGGCGCTCGCGGCAATGCGCGGGCATGTGCTCGGCGAAGCGTCACTCACCGGGCGGTTCACGCTCAACGCGGCGCTCAGGCGGTAACCGGCGCTCGCGTTGCGCCGCGCCGCCCGGCCCCGCTACACTCTCGGAACACAACAGATATCAGGGAGAACCGCCGTGCCGTCCCGCCGCACCGTCCTTGCCGCTGCCGCCGCCGCGTCGCTGTTCGCCTGCGCTCCGGGAGCGCTCGCGCAGCAGACGATCAAGCTCACCATCTCCTCGGGGCACCCGCCCGCGTTCCTGTGGGTGCGGCTGCTCGACGAATTCTTCGTTCCCGAGGTGGACAAGCGCCTCGCCGCGGCGGGGGGCAAGCACCGCATCGAGTGGACCAAGGCCTGGGGCGGCACGCTCGCCAAGGTCGGGCAGGAATCGGTCGCGATCAAGGACGGCGTCTCCGACATGGGGTTCGTAGGCACGCTGTTCGAGGCGGCGCGCTTCCCGCTGCAGAACGTGAGCTACTTCACGCCCTTCATTACCGACGACATTTTCCTCGTTTCGCGTGTCGTGGCCGATCTGCAGGGGCGCGTGCCGCAGATGAACGACGCCTGGGCGAAGAACAACCTGGTCTACCTGGCCGGGGCGTCGCTCGACGCGTATCACCTGTTTTCCAGCTTTCCGGTGCGCTCGGTGGACGACCTGAAAGGCCGCAAGATCTCCGCGCCGGGCCCTTCGGCGAACTGGATCAAGGGCACCGGCGCGGTCGCCGTGGCGGGCAACCTCACCACGTATTACGAGGACATCAAGTCCGGCGTCTCCGAGGGCGCGCTCGCGTTCGCCACCGGCGGCTGGGGCGCCAAGCTGCACGAAGTCGCGCCGCATGTGACCAAGGCCAACTTCGGCGCCATGTACGCGGGTGGCATCGTGATCAACCGCGGCCGTTTCGACAAGCTGCCGCCCGAAGTGCAGAAGGTGTTCCGCGAGGTGGGCATCGAATACACGCAGCGCTTCGCGACGACGCAAGCGCAGACCGCCGATGCGCTGCTGAAGAAGATGGCCGACGCCGGGGCCAAGATCTACGAGTTGCCGGCGGCCGAGCGCAAGCGCTGGGCCGACACGCTCCCGCCCGTGGGCAAGACCTGGGCCACGGAGCTGCAGGGCAAGGGGCTGCCGGCGAATGACGTGCTGAACGGCTTCATGGACGGCCTGGCGAAGGCCGGCGTAAAGGTGCCGCGCGACTGGTCGAAGTAGGGCGCGCGGTTGGACGCGCCCGCGGCGCCGCAGGCGGAGGGCGGCCACCGCCCGCACCCGCTCGGCTACAACGCGCCGCAGCCGCTCGGGTTGCACCGGCTGACGGCGGCGATGAACGCCGCCGGCACGCTGTGGATCCTCGTGCTGATGGTGCTCATCAACGCGGATGTGCTCGGGCGCGACCTGTTTGCCGCGCCGATCCGCGGCGTCGCCGAGGTCGTGTCGCTGTCGATCGTCGCGATCGTGTTCCTGCAGCTCGCCGATACGCTGCGCACCGGGCGCCTTACGCGTTCGGACGCGCTTCTCGGCGTGCTCGCGCGCACGCGGCCGCGCCTGGCGCGGCTGATGCGGGCAGCGTTCCACCTTGCGGGCGCGGCGCTCCTCGCCGTGCTCGCGGCGGCGAGCTGGCCGCTGCTCGCGGACTCGTGGGCGACCGGCGAGTACCTGGGGGCGATCGGCGACTTCCAGGCGCGGCTGTGGCCGATGCGCGCGCTCATCGTGATCGGCGGTGCCTGCACCTCGCTCACCTTTCTCTTTCTCGCCTGGGCGGATCTGCGCGCCGCGCTCGGCCGCAAGGAGCGGCCGTGACCGCGAACGTCGTCATCGCGCTCGGCACGCTCGTCGCGATGCTGGTGTTCATCTATTGCGGCATGCACGTTGCGGTGACCCTCGGCGTGCTTTCGCTCGCCGGGGTGTGGCTCCTCAAGTCCGATTTCGGCATCGCCGCGAACCTGCTCGCGCAGGCGGCGAGCGATGCCATCGCCAGCCACGTCTTCGGCGTGGTGCCGCTGTTCGTGCTGATGGGGTTGCTGGTTGCGCACGCCGACGTGGGCAAGGACGCGTTCGAGGTCGCCAACCAGCTCTTCCGGCGGCTGCGCGGCGGGCTCGGCGTCGCGACGGTGGCCGCGAACGCCGTCTTCGCCGCGATCACCGGAATCTCGATAGCATCGGCCGCCGTGTTCACGCGCGTGTCGGTGCCGGAGATGCTGCGCTTCGGCTATTCGCCGCGCTTCGCCGTCGGCGTGGTCGCCGGCTCGTCCGTGCTCGGCATGCTGATCCCGCCGAGCCTGCTCTTCATTCTCTACGGCTTTCTCACCAACCAGTCGGTCGGGGCGCTGTTCACCGCCGGCATCCTGCCCGGGGTGCTGCTCGCCCTCGCCTACGCGGTGGCGATCGTTGTCGGGGCGCGCTGGTTCCCGGGCTGGCTCGGCGCGCCGCAGGCGGATGCAGGTGGCGCGACGATGGGCGCCGGCACGATGCTCGCCAAGCTCTTGCCGAGCCTGCTTCTCATCGGCTTGTGCCTCGGCGGCATCTACGCCGGCGCGTTCACCGCCACCGAGGGCGGCGCGGTGGGCGCCGCGCTCGCGCTCGCGGTGGCGCTCGCGCGCCGCCGGCTCACCTGGCGGCGCTTCTGGCAGGTGCTGATCGAGACCGGGCACGTCACGGTGTCCATCTCGTTTCTCATCATCTGCGCCAACGTCTACACGCGCATGCTCGCCATGTCGGGCACGCCGCAGTTCATCGTCGGCGCGCTCGCCGACGCCGGGCTCGGCCCCTACGGCTTTCTCGTCATCTACGTCGCGCTGGTGCTGCTGCTCGGCACCATCGTCGACTCGTCCTCGATCCTGCTCATCTGCCTGCCGCTCGTGCTGCCGATCGTCGAGGCGTTCCAGATGAACCTCGTCTGGTTCGGCGTGCTGACCGTGATCGCGATCGAAGTGGGGCTCCTCACGCCGCCCTTCGGGCTGTCGGCCTACGTCATCCACAGCACGCTGAACGACCCGCGCGTCACCCTTGGGGACATCTTTCGCGGGGCGTTCCCGTTTGCCTGCATCATGATCGCCGCGCTCGCGCTGGTGATCGCGTTCCCGCAGATTTCGCTCGCCCTGCTCAAAACCTAGGAGAATCGCCGTGCCGCGCCGCTTCGTTGACATCTCGATGCATCTGGAAAACGACGTCGTCTCCGACCCGGCGCCGTTCGGGCCGAAGATCACCTACCTGGACCACGAGGCCACCTTTCCCCAGATGGCGCCGTTCTTTCCCGGGCTGAAGAAGGAGGACCTGCCCGATGGCGCGGCCTGGGCGGTGGAGAAGGTCGAGCTCATCACGCACAACGGCACGCACCTGGACGCGCCGTACCACTTTCATCCGACGATGAACCGCGGCGAGCGCGCCATCGCCATCGACGAGGTGCCGCTCGAGTGGTGCTTCCAGCCGGGAGTGAAGCTCGATTTCCGGCGCTTCGAGGACGGCTACGTCGCCAGCGCCGCCGACGTGAAGGCGGAGCTCGAGCGCATTGGCCACGAGCTGCGGCCGCTGGAGATCGTGATGGTCAACACGCGCGCCGGCAGCCGCTACGGCAAGGACGATTACGTCAATTCCGGCTGCGGCATGGGCTACGAGGCGACCATGTATCTGCTCGAACGCGGCGTGCGGCTCACCGGCACCGACGCCTGGAGCTGGGACGCGCCGTTCGTGTTTACCGCCGAGAAATACAAGGCGAGCGGCGACGCGAGCCTCATCTGGGAGGGGCACAAGGCCGGGCGCGACATCGGCTACTGCCACCTCGAAAAGCTGCACAACCTCGAGGCGCTGCCGTCCGACGGTTTTTTCGTGAGCTGCTTTCCCGTCAAAATCCGCGGCGCTTCGGCAGGCTGGACGCGCGCGGTGGCGATTTTCGACGAGGCCCTGGCGGGGCGGTAGCGCAGGAGGGGTTGCCCGGCCGGTTTATCCCCGCGTCCGGGCACCGGGCCGGCGCGCCGGGCGCGCGCAGGCACACGCCGCGGCTCCAGCATGACCGGGCGCATGCTTTCCGCGCCGTATCCATCCTTCTCTGCTGGAGGAAGCGCATACCTGGTCTCGCAGGATCGCCGGCGAGACGTTCGATGTCCTTCCCGCCGAACTCCACCTGACGCTCGGCATGCGGGGCGTCCTCGTCATGAACAACCACGACGACGTGCCTCAGATGTTCGGGCCGGTGCCGATCCTGCCGGGGCAGAGCTTCCGGCTTGCGTTCAACGTGGCCTCGAGGTACGACTTCGCCTGCACGGCGCACGTCCACGCAAACGGGGCAACACCCAGTTCAAGCGGCCCGCGTTCGAGGCCACGCTCGACATCTTCCGGCACGCCGGGAGAATCACCCGGCGCCAACGCTACGAGGACGCGGTCGCGCCACCGCCGGGGTAGGCGCCGCCCGGCTCAGCGCGCCGGCGCGAGCACGACGCGGTTGCGCCCGCCCTGCTTGGCGGCGTAGAGCGCGCCGTCGGCCCGCTCGAACACGCCTTCGCAGTCGAGCGCCGCGTTTTCGCAGCCGGCGACGCCGATGCTCACCGTCACCTTGCCGCCGCCCGCAATTCCGCCGAGCGCTTGCGCGACACGCTCCTCCACGGACTGCCGCACGCGCTCGGCGAGCCGGAGCGCCGCCTCGGGCCGCGTGTAAGGCGCGATCACGGCAAACTCCTCGCCGCCGTAGCGCGCCGCGACGTCGGTCTCGCGCACCACCTCGAGCAGCACGCGCGCCACGGCGGCCAGCACCGCATCGCCCGCCTTGTGGCCGTGCTTGTCGTTGACACCCTTGAAATGGTCCACGTCCGCCACCAGCAGCGAGAGCGGCTGCCCGATGCGGCGCGCGCGCGCCACCTCTTCGCCCCAGCGGCGGTCGAAGTCGCGCCGGTTGCGCAGGCCGGTGAGGGCGTCGGTGGCGCTCTCGCGCTCCAGCGTGCCGATGCGGCGCAGGTCGCGCGCGGTGCGCCGCATGAGCCGCGCCGCGAGGACGACGAAGCCGGCGCCGCCAAAGAAGATCACCGGAACGATCAGGTCCGCGGCGGCGCGGTGGCTGCCGCGGAACGCGACCAGGTAAGCGAGGTAGCCTGCGACGAACAGCGCGATGAAGCCGATGAACACCGCCCAATCGCGCCGCACCTGCCCCGGCGGCAGCTCGCGGATCATGCGCCGCACGGCCCATACCGCCACGCCCAGCAGGGCGACTCCGGCGAGCACCAGCAGGTTCGCGGCGAGTTCAAGCATCGGCGATGTCAGGGCACCAAACCCCGCGCCTCGGGATCCGGCACGACGAGCCCTGCTTGCCGAATCTGCCGGTCAGGATGGGCTTGCATACCTGGCGCAGCTCCTCGTTGCGCCGGCGGCGGATCCCGTAAGCCACTGAAAGGTCACTGAATTTGGAACTCGCGGCGCCGAAAGTATCGAGCGCGTGCGGGTAGCACTTGTCCACCGCCTTCTGCGCTTGCGCCGGTCCGGCCGCGGCAAGATCCTGGTAGCGGGGGTCGCTCACCAGGTCGCCGATGCGGCGGGCGCCGAACGAGGCGAACCCAGTGGAGGCGAGCGCGCAGGGGATCTTGAGCAGCATCCGGCGGTATTGCGCCGGCATCTGCTCCACGGTTTGCACCTTGCGCATGCCCTTCAGCTCGCCCCACATCACGGTGCGGGGAATGCTCATCGCGCGCTCGGGCTCCGGAAATCGGCCTGCTGACAATCTAGCAGAGCCGGCGCCGGAACGGGCGATTGCGGCGCGTCCGGCCGCGGTCAGGCCCGTCGCGAACCCCGGTACAGGATGCCCCGAGGGATAGGGAATTCCATGGCGCGGACAAGCAACCGGCCGAGCGCGCTCGGCCGAAGGCGACGAAGGCGCCAAGGCAAAGCCTGCGCCAGGCGAGGCGTCACCGCGACCCCGAAGTGTAAAGTAACACTTTACAGTCGGGCGGTGCCGCGCCCGGTGCGGCGCACTCAGCGTCGCCGCAGGTAGAGCGCAAGGTTCCAGCCGACCGCCATCGCAAGCGCCACCAGCAACGCGCCGGCGGCACTCATGCGCGCCGCGGCGAGATGCAGCACCGCGAGCGCGGCGCCGAAGCCGACCAGCCCCTTCAGGCCGTTCACCAGGAGAGAGGCCGTGAACGGCCCGCCGCATGCCGGCTGGAAGATCACCACCAGGCACGTGAACACCACCGGATAGGTGGCGATGATGCCCGTCGCCGCGGGGCCCGCAACATGCGAGGCGGTGGTGGTGGCGACCACCACTCCGGCGACGAGCGCCGCGCGCAGCGCGAGGCCGTAACGCGCGCGCGGCGCGCGCGGGGCGGGGCTTGCGAGGGCGAAGCGTGCCAGCGCCTTGATCGCGAGCGCAAAGGCACCGGCAAAGAGCAGGCACGTTTCCAGGAAGGTCCAATCGCGGAGCGTGAGAGCGAAGGCGGCGGCGAGCCAGGCAGAGGTGCCGATGGTGAGCGAGGCGGCGGTGCGCAGGCGCTGCGCGGCGAGCGCGTGCGCGGCAACGAAGGAAGCGATCGCCACCGTGGCGGCGACGCTCATGCGTGCCGCCTCCGAAATGAAGGCGGCACCGTGGTCCATGGCAAGAAACACGTAGACCGGGCCGGTGGAAACGGGCAGCGTCGCGATCAGTGCGCCAACGAAAGGCCCGGCGCGCTCGGTGGCGCGCGAGGCGGCGACCACGATCGCCACCGCGGCGGCGACCTTCGCCCCGAGCAGGGGCCAGCTCAGGCTCGCGTCCATCGCTCGATGTTACGATTCGGCGCGCGTGAATATCCATCCGAGCGCGATCGTTTCGCCGGACGCGCAGATCGGCCGCGATGCCGAGATCGGCCCGCTCGCGGTGATCGAGGCCGACGTCGTCCTCGGCGAGGGCTGCCGGATCATTTGCCACGAGTCTGCCTGGGCGCCGGGCGCACAGCCGCGGGCAGGATCGATCATGACCATGAACACCGCTCAAGCCGACCCGGAACACGGTCGATCGAGCGCATTGCGCCGCGCGAAGGCGAAGGACTTTCCTGTCCTTGCCGGCCGCATCGAGCCGCCCGCAAGGCGGCAAGTGTAAAGCAATACTTTACACTTGGCCACCTCAGGCGGCCTGGAGCTTCGCCACCGCCACCGCGAGCCACTTCACGCCCAGCTTGCCGAAGTTGACCTGCACGCGCGCGTCGCCGCCGTGGCCCTCGGCGTCGATCACCACGCCGGCGCCGAACTTGGGGTGGGTCACGTTCTGGCCGATGCGAAAGCCGATGTCGCGCTCGGCGACCGAGCGCAGCCCGTGCTCGGCGCGGCGCGGCGCGGCGCGCGCGCTCGCGGCGGGCGCGGCGAGCGCCTGCCGGCGCTCGCTCGCGAAGCGCGGCGTGAGCCACTTGGTGAGGCCCGCCGGAACCTCGGCAAGGAACCTCGAGGCGAGGTGGTAGCGCGTCTGGCCGTGCAGCATGCGCGTCTGCGCGAACGTCAGGTAGAGCCTTCTGCGCGCGCGCGTGATCGCGACGTAGGCGAGCCGCCGCTCCTCCTCGAGGCCATCCTTTTCCGCCAGGCTCTGCTCGTGCGGGAAGAGGCCTTCCTCCAGCCCGGTGAGGAACACGGCGTCGAACTCCAGGCCCTTTGCCGAGTGCACCGTCATCAGCTGCAGCGCGTCCTGGCCCTCGCCCGCCTGGTGCTCGCCCGCCTCGAGCGCCGCGTGCGTGAGGAACGCGGCGAGCGCGTCGGGCGGCGCTACCGCGGCTTCCTCGTCGCCCGTTCCGGTCTCGAGGCCGGTGTCGCGCTCTTCCGACTCGAACGCCGCCGCCGCGTTCACGAGCTCGCCCAGGTTCTCCACCCGGTCTGCGCCCTCGCGCTCGGTCTTGTAGTGCTCGATGAGCCCCGAGCGCGCCACCACGTGCTCGACCTTCTCGGCGAGCGGCAGCTCGGCCGTTTCCTTGCGCAGCGACTCGATTAGCGAGCGGAACGCGGCAAGCGATTGCGCCGCGCGCCCCGGCAGCGAGCCGATCGCCTGCCACAGGCTCGTGCCGCCGGCGCGTGCCGCGTCCTGCAGCGCCTCGATCGAGCGCGCGCCGATGCCGCGCGGCGGGAAGTTCGCGACGCGCAGGAGCGCGTTGTCGTCCTCGGGCGAGGCAACGAGGCGCAGGTAGGCGAGCGCGTGCTTCACCTCCGCGCGTTCGAAGAAGCGCAGGCCCCCGTAGACGCGGTAAGGAAGCTGCGCGCCGAAGAGCGCGTGCTCGATGACGCGCGACTGGGCGTTCGAGCGGTACAGCACCGCGATATCCGCAAGGCGCGCGCCCTCCCGCCGCAGCACCTCGATCTCCTCGGTGACGAAGCGCGCCTCGTCCTCGTCGGACTGGCCCTCGTAGACGCGCACCGGATCGCCGCGCGCGCTGGCTGTCCACAGGTTCTTGCCCAGGCGCTTGCGGTTGTGCGCGATCAACGCGTTGGCGGCATCGAGGATCGTGCCGTGCGAGCGGTAGTTCTGCTCCAGGCGTATCACGCGCCCCTGCGCATACTCGCGCTCGAACTCCGCCATGTTGCCGACGTTCGCGCCGCGGAAGGCGTAGATCGAATTGTGAGTGACTATTCCGTTGGCGATGAAATTATGTGTCGGCTCCACATTGATGTCGTAGACGCGCCTGCGTACAGCCGGCAGACGGCAAACGCTATCCACCACGTCGAAGCCACCGCTGGCGTCGACCATGACCATGCCAGGGCGCACGGCACTTGCGCGCACAAACGGAACGGACTGGCTGTGAACATGCGCCTTGAAGATCAAATCGCCACGGATGGCGTGCTGCAGCCGGCGGGCAACCGCGAGGACATCGCCAAACTTCGCCCGCACGGTTTCGACCCTCCAGCCATGCCAGCCGCGCTTTCCCGGCCGCACCTCGAATCCGGCACGGGTGAGCCTGCGTTTACCGGCCGCGTCCGAGCCCATCAGAAACACCCGGTGCATGGGCCGGTTGCGCCGCCGATCCGCGCATAGCGTGACGGTTATGTTGCGCCGGTTGGACTCGCGCGAGCGCGGCCGCATATGCGGCTCCGCGATGTCGAGATCGAGTTCGCGCAGCAACTCCCTGGCGCCCCGGACAGAGTCCACCGACTCGAATACGCGCCGGATGTAGCGCATATCGTGGACCAGACCATTCCTGGCCTTGGTGTTCTTGGAGTTGCCTTTTCTCGGTACGAAGGGAAGAGTCGGCACACCATGACGCAACGAAAGGACCATTTCCTCAAGGCGCGCATCGTTCTCGGAGTCGTGCGCCGCAAGCACCCAGAGCGCGTCCGCGTGCTCGTGCATGGAACGCTGGCGAAGGCCGACGATCGGCCGCCTTTGGCCCTTCATCATATAGACCTGAGTCGTTCCGAGCCGGAACCCGATGCCCCTCTTCATCATGAGATAGGTGAAGTATTTCTGCGGAGTCTGCCCGAGGACGTAGCCCGCAAAGTGCGTATGCTCAGGCGTACTTACAAGGCGCTTGCCGGAGCGCAGCCGGATTTCCACCAGCCGTTCGGTTCGCATCCGCGAATACGTCGAGCTGACAGTCGCTGCCCTGAAATCCGCGGGGCCAAAGCAGGACAAGACCTGCTCACCGGCTCGAATACTCTCGATCGGGCGCGATCTGCCGCCCGGCATCGCGACATTTGTTCCCCCAATCAGGCACTGATCGTCGTCGCCCACTCCGAACAGGCTCGCTTCCGGGCCAGCGAGCAATTTCAGCCAGCGGTATTGCAGGCGGTTGGTGTCCTGGAACTCATCCACCAGGATGTGGCGGAAGCGCGCGCGGTAGTGCTCTCGCAGGATCTCGTTCCGCGCCAGCAGCTCGTAGCTGCGCAGCAGCAGCTCGGCGAAATCCACCACGCCCTCGCGCTGGCACTGCTCGTCGTAGGCGGCGTAGAGCTCGGCGTGGCGCCGCGTCAGGTCGTCGGGGGCGTGCACGTCGCGCGCGCGCAGGCCCTCCTCCTTGCTCGCGTTGACGAAGCGCTGCAACTCGCGCGGCGCGAGCCGGTCCTCGTCCACGTTGCGCGCCTTGCACAGGCGCTTGATTGCCGCCAGCTGGTCCTGCTGATCGAGGATCTGGAACTCGCGCGGCAGCCCCGCCTCCTGGTGGTGCGCTCGCAGCATGCGGTTGCAAAGGCCGTGGAAGGTGCCGATCCACATGCCGCGCGGGTTGAGCGGCAGCATCGCCGCGAGGCGCGTGTACATCTCGCGCGCCGCCTTGTTGGTGAAGGTGACCGCCAGCACCCCGCCGGGCGAAACGCGCCCCGACTTGATCAGCCACGCGATGCGCGTGGTGAGCACGCGCGTCTTGCCGCTGCCCGCGCCGGCGAGCACCAGCGCGTGCCCTTCGGGCAGCGTGACGGCGGCGAGTTGCTCCGGGTTGAGGTCTTCGAGGCGCAGCGACAAGGCGCGCGGATTCTACCGCGCCGCGCTCAGTCGACGCGGATGTTGAGCTCCTTCACCAGCCGGCCGTACTTGGCGTAGTCATTGCGCATCAGCTGCGCGAACTGCTCGGGGGTGCCGCCGACCGGTTCCATCGCCGCCTTGTCGAAGCGCGCCCGGACGTCGACGTCGCCAAGCGCCTTGTTGATCTCGGCATTCAGGCGGCTCACCACCTGCGCAGGCGTGCCACGTGGCACGAACACGCCAAGCCACTGGTCGAGCACCAGGCCGGAGAAGCCCGCTTGCTCGTAGGTCGGGACGTCGGGCAGCGTCGGCGCGCGCTCCTTGGTGGTCTGGGCAATGATCTTCACCTTGCCGGACTTGTGGTGCGGGATCACGGGCGTCGAGCCGAGCGAGGCCACCTTCACCTGCCCGCCGATGAAATCGGTGATCGCCTGGCCGCCGCCCTTGTAGGGGATGTGCGTCATCTGGATGCCGGCGAGCTTTGAGAACCATTCGGCGGCAATGTGCTGCTGCGAGCCGGCGCCCGAGGTGGCGTAGGCGAGCGCTCCGGGTTGCGCCTTGCCCAGCGCCACCAGTTCCGCGACCGTGCCCACGCCGAGCGAGGCGTGCACCGCGAGCACCACCGGCTGGCGCGAGAGCTGCACCACCGGCGCGAGGTCCTTCTGCGCGTCGAACGAGAGCTTGTAGACGTGCGGCGCGCTCGCGACCTGGTCGGGCGCGATCAGCACCGTGTATCCGTCGGGGGCGCTGCGCACCGCCGCCTCGACGCCGATGTTGCCGCCGCCGCCTGCGCGATTCTCGACCACCACGCCCTGGCCGAGCGCCGGCGCGATGCGATCGCCGATTGCGCGCGCCGCGACATCGGTCGCTCCGCCGGGCGGAAACGGCACGATGAAACGGATCTGTTTCTGCGGCCAGGATTGCGCCTGCGCCGTGCTGGCCGCGAGGGCGAGTGCGGCAAGTGCGAAACGAGCAATGCGCATCGGAGCCTCCTTTCTCACCCCGCTACGCTACCAGAACTCCTGCGCTAGCCGGCGACCCGCGGTTCCGCGACGCCGTACCTGCCGCGCAGGCGCGCCGC
>CAZVHU010000071.1:0-16073 GCA_964627075.1 uncultured Enterobacteriaceae bacterium
CGTTGATCAGCTGCAGCACGCCGATGATCTCGTTCTCGTGGTTGCGCATCGGCACCGTGAGGAAGGACTTCGAGCGGTAGCCGGTCTTCTTGTCGAAGTTGCGCGTGCCGGAGAAATCGAACCCCTCCGCGGTGTACGCATCGGGGATGTTGACCGTCTTGCCGGTGAGCGCGGCGTAGGCCGCGACCATGCTGTGATTGGGCTTGCCGTCCTTGCCCGCCAGGTGGATGGGGTAGAACGGCACCGGGTTGCCGGTGGTGCCGCCGAGGTAGTACTTGAGCGAGGTCGTGCGCACGATCTCGAAGCGCAGCGTGCCCTCCTCGGTCACGCGGTAGAGCGTGCCGCCGTCGGCACGCGTGATGGTCTTGGCGGCGGTGAGGATGCTCTCCAGGAGCCGGGCCAGGTCGCGCTCCGCCGAGAGCGAGGCGCCGATGGCGTTGAGCTGCTCCAGGCGCTGCACCAGGTCGTCGGCAGCGGTCAGCTCCGAGGCATCGAGCTCCAGGGACTGCGTGCTGTCGAGCAACGACCTGCTCATGGGAGCAGGGGGCCTAGGGTGCGGGAGACGAGTTTCCCGCTCACGGCGTGCCCCCGTCCGGTAGAGACGCTCGGGACCTTCCCGGCCGCCCCGCACCCCCCGCGCACGGATGACCCGAGGCGCCTCATCATGGGCGCAGGCGCGTGCGGCTCACTTGATGCACACCGCGCGCACTTCCTTCATGTGGGTGACGCCTTGCAGGCACTTCTCCATGCCGTCCTGCTTGAGCGTCCTCATGCCCTCCTCCAGCGCCACCGCCAGCATCTCGGCGACGCGCGCCTTCTCGGCGATCAGCTTCTTCAGCGGGTCGGTGGCGATCAGCAGCTCGTGCAGGCCGCAGCGCCCCTTGAAGCCGCTGCCGCCGCACTTGTCGCAGCCGACGGGCTTGTAGAACATCAACTGCCCTTTGTCGTTGCCGTAGGCCTTCGCCCATTCGCGGTAGATCGCCTCCATCGCCCCCTTGGCGTCCTTCTTGAAGGGCGTGGTGTTCATCATCTCCTCGCAGTACTCCGTGAGGAACGACTTCACCTCGCCCGGCTCCGGCAGGTACTGCTGCTTGCACGAGCACAGGCGCTTGGCGAGGCGCTGCGCCAGGATCCCGAGCAGCGCGTCGGAGAAGTTGAACGGGTCCATGCCCATGTCGAGCAGCCGGACGATCGACTCGGGCGCCGAGTTGGTGTGCAGCGTGGCGAATACGAGGTGCCCCGTGAGCGAGGCCTCGATGCCGATGTGCGTGGTCTCCTTGTCGCGCATCTCGCCGACCATGATGATGTCCGGGTCGGCACGCAGGAAAGCCTTCATCACCGTGGCGAAGTCCAGCCCCGCCTTCTTGTTGACCTGCACCTGCCGCAAACCCTTCTGCGTGATCTCGACCGGGTCTTCCGCGGTCCAGATCTTGGTGTCGGGCGTGTTGAGCGACTTGAGCACCGAGTGCAGCGTGGTGGTCTTGCCCGAGCCGGTCGGGCCGCAGACGAAGAACAGGCCGTAGGGCTTGGCCACCGCCTTCTGCAGCTCCTCCATGTTGCGCGGCGCGAAGCCCATCTTGTCGAGCGGGATCGGCTCGCCGGCGGCGAGGATCCTCATCACGATGTCCTCGACGCCGCCGGCGGTGGGGATGGTCGCCACCCGCAGCTCGATGTCGAGCGGCCCGAACTTCTTGAACTTGATCTTGCCGTCCTGGGGCTTCCTCTTCTCCGAGATGTCCAGGTCGCACATGATCTTGATGCGCGCCACGATCGCCGCGCGGTAGCTCGCCGGCACCTCGATGTAGGGCTCGAGCGAGCCGTCCTTGCGGAAGCGGATCTCGGTCTTCGACTTGCCCGGGTAGGGCTCGATGTGGATGTCCGACACGCCCTGGTTGTAGGCCTCGACGATCACCTTGTTGACCAGCTTCACCAGTTCGTTGTCGGCAGCCGCCGAGACGTCATCCGCCGCGGCGCCGTCGGTGACCTCGCCCTCCTCGTCCAGCGTCGAGAGCAGGTCGCCGATGTCGGCGGTGTCCATCGCCTCCTGGCCGTAGAACTGGCCGACCGTCTCGCGGAAATCCTTCTGCGTCGTCACCCGGTAGACGATGCGCGACTTCGGGAACACGTTCGAGGCGATGCGCGAGCTGCGGATGCGCTCCGGGTCCAGGCACATCACCGCCAGGCCCTCCTTGGACTCGTCGATCGGCAGCCACTGGTTGGCCTCGACATACTCGCGCTTGAGATTCTTCAGCAGGTCCATCGGCTTGACGCGGTCCGACTTGTAGGCCTCGTAGGGCACGCCGAAAAACTTCGAGAGCGCCTGGCCGATCGCCGAGAGCTTCACCTGGAACTCGTCGGCGAGCACGGTCTCGATGTCGATCGCCTTCTTGCGCGCCTGGCGCGACGCGAGCTCGAACTCGCCCGCCGACAGCACCGCGTCCGAGATCAGGTAGTCGTACTTGGTCTTGACGAGCTGCGGCTTGGAGCGTTGCTTGAAGGCGATCGCGAGCGTCGCCGCGAGCTCGTTGACGCCTTCCTCGGCGAGCTGGCCGAACGGCACGCCCGCCTTGTTGTTGATCAGCTGGATGACGCCGATCAGCTCGCCGGAGCCCGCCTCGACGATCGGCGCCACCAGCATCTGCTTGGTGCGGTAGCCGGTACGCTTGTCGACCTCCTGCAGGAAGCGCAGGCTGGGGTTGACCGCGCGCAGCTCGTTCTCGTCGTAGACGTCCTTGAAGTTGACCAGCTTGCGCGACAGCGCCGTGTAGCCGGCGATCGAATGCTCGGCGATCGGCAGCTTGAGATCCTTGAACGAGTTGAGCCCGGTCTTGACCTTGGAGATGATCGACTGCTTGTCCTCGCCCACCGAGTAGATGGTCAGGCGGTCGGCGTGGAACAGCTGGCACACGTCCGCGCTCACATCGAGGATGATCTCGTCGATGTTGTTGGTGGCGTGGATCTTGTTCGTCACCACCTGCAGCTGCTTCTGGAACGCAAGCCGAGCGTTGACGTCGGTCTGCGAGCTGGCCTGGTGACTCAGTACGGCACTCATTCGCGCCCTCCGATGCCCGGTGCTTCAGCCCGGCTCGAGCCCGGGTGGGGCAGGGCCGGGGCGGGGCAAGCGCCCAATCGTAGCCCCGCGCCCGCGTCCGTGCAACCAAGAGCTCCCTGATTTCTAACAAGGTTTTCCATATCGCGCTGTCCGGTCGCCCGCCTCAGAATTCGATCGTCTGGCCGTTTTGCAGCATGCGCGGAAGGAAAGCTCCCGCAGCCTGCTCGACCTCCTGCATCGTGAGCTCGATCTCGCCCGGCTTGAGGTGCGTGATCCAGACCTCGGGCCGGCCCTCGAGACTGGCCAGCTCGGCCGCGAGCATCGACGGGCACAGGTGCTTGGAGCGCTCGGCGAGGTCGCGCTCGCCGTTCGAGAACGCTGTCTCGATGATCAGCGCCTTGAGATTGCGGGTGCGGTTGACCGCCTGCCACAGCGCGGCGTTGGGCCCGGTGTCGCCCGTGAAGACGACGCTCGCGCGGCCGCTGTCGAGCTGGAAGCCCACCGCCGGCACCGTGTGCACCGCCGGCAGCGGCGTGATCTGGCAGCCTGCAGCCGCGCTCGCCCTGCCGAGCGCGATTTCCTGGTAGAGCAGGTAGGGCGCCTCGCGCGAGGGAATGCGGTTGAAGTCCGGCCACACGAGGTCGTTGAACAGGTGCGCGCGCAGGATCGCGATCGTCGCCGCGGTCGCGTGCACCGTGATCGGCGCGGAGCGGATCGTGCAGACGGTGTCCACCAGGAACGGGATCGAGGTAACGTGGTCGAGGTGCGAGTGCGTGACGAACACGTGGTCGATGCGCGCGAGCTCGGCGAGCGACAGGTCTCCGACGCCCGTGCCGGCGTCGATCAGCACGCTGTCCTCGAGCAGGAACGAGGTGGTGCGCAGGTGGCGCCCACCGATCCCCCCTGAGCAGCCAAGCACGCGCAGTTTCATCGCCGTCGCCTACTTGGTCGTGAATTTCGTCACGCCGTTCCAGTCGGGCGGCGGCGGGTTCCTGCGGAACTCGGCGATGCGCTCGGCGTAGGTTTCGTAGAGCCCGGCGCCCGGCGCCATGCGCTGCAGGTTCAGCAGCGTCACCTCGGCGTGATCCCAGTCGCGCGCGCGATACTGCTTCAGGCACTGGTGCCAGAGCCGCACCTCGTCGATCAGCTTCTTGTCGACCTGTCCCTCCATCCCGAGCGGCTGGAAGATCGCCACCGGCTCGTCCTTGCCCTTGACCTTCACGCGGTCGACCTCGCGGAACACGACGTCCTTCACCTTCTGGCGCGTCGCCTCGCCCACCAGCACGCCGACGCCGTACTCGCGCGTCAGGCCTTCGAGGCGCGATCCGAGGTTCACCGGGTCGCCCATCACCGTGTAGGCGCGGCGCACCTTCGATCCCATGTCGCCGACGCGCATCACGCCGCTGTTCAAGCCGATGCCGATGCGGATCTCCGGCCAGCCCCTGGCGCGAACCGCCTCGTTGATCTTCGCCAGCTGCACCTGCATCGCGAGCGCCGCGAGCACCCCCTGGCGCGCGTGCTCGTGGTCCTCGACCGGCGCGCCCCAGAACGCCATGATGGCGTCGCCGATGTACTTGTCGAGGGTGCCGCGGTGGTTACGGATCACCAGGCTCATCGTCGTCAGGTACTCGTTGATGAAGGCGGCGAGTTCCCGGGGCTCGAGCGATTCGGAAATCGAGGTGAAGCCCACGATGTCGGAGAACATCACCGTCAGCTCGTCGCTCTTCCCCTCCATGCTGTACTTGGCCGGGTCCTCGGCCATCTTGTCCACCAGCTCGGGCGGCACGTACTGGCCGAAGAGCTCGGTGAACTGGCGCTTGGAGCGCGACTCGACGAAATAGCCGTAGGCCATGTTCACGGTGTAGAGGAACACGGTCATCAGGATCGAGGCCGCGAGCGGCAGCACCATGTTCGCCTGCATCCACACGCCGAAGCTGAACGCCGCGATGAGCAGCGCGCCGAGCACGGCCATGACGGTGGCCCATAGCGCCGACAGCATCGGGATGAGCAGCGAAAGCGCGACGCCGCCGACGAACAGCAGGATGACCTCCGCGCCCAGCATGTAGGGCGGCCTCTGCTTGATCGTGCGGTCGATCATGCCGGCGATCAGGTTGGCGTGGATTTCGACGCCCGGATAGACGCTGTCCACGGGCGTGGAGCGCAGGTCGAGCAGCCCCGGGGCGGTGGCGCCGACGAGCGCGATCTTGCCCTTCAGGCTGCCCGGCGCAATGCGCCCCTTCACCACGTCGGCGAGCGACACGTACTCGAAGCTGTGCCGTCGGCCGCGGTACGGGATGAGCGCCATGCCGGCCTCGTCTACGGGCACGACCGCCGGCCCGACGGTGAGCCATTCCAGTCCGCTGTAGCCCTTGTGCAGGAAGCGATCGGGCGGAAATCCCGGCTCGACCTTGGGCCGCGTGCCCGATTGCAGCCTCACGAGCTCGCGCACCATCGCGAGCGACAGCGACTCGTAGTAGGCGCCGTCGAATTCGAGGATCATCGGCACCCGGCGCGACACCCCGTCCTCGTCGATGTGCGGATTGAAGTGCCCGGCGCCGGCGGCGTTTATCTGGTACTCGGGCAGGTTGCCGGTGTAGCCGACCCAGCGCGCGAACGGGATATTGCGTCCCGAGAACGTGCCCTTGGGCAGCACCGGCTCGGGGATCGCGTTCGCCTTGACGGCGCCCGATTCGCTGTTGAAATAGTAGCCGAGCACCACCGCGCGGCCGCGCAGGCTGCCCGCGAACAGGCCGTCGAAGTCGAGCTCGCCCCGCAGGCGGTCGTAGGCGGCGCGGAACGCCGGCACCTCCTTCAGGTCCTTCTGCGCCAGCGCGTCGAGCGTCGCGATGCCGGAGCTGGTGTCGCGCTCCGCCCAGACCACGTCGAAGCCGAGCAGCACCACGCCGTGCCTGTCGAACAGGTCCGCGACCAGCTGCGCCATGACGTTGCGCCCCCAGGGCCAGCGCCCGATCTCGCCCAGGCTCCTCTCGTCGATGTCGAGGATGACGATGCGCTTGTCCACGCCGCGCGGCATGGTGAGGTTCAGGCGCGCGTCGTAGATGATATTGTCGAGCTGTTCGATGAAGCCGACATGGTAGTAGCGCGCCACGTGCCCGATGAAGAACAGCGTGATCGCAAGCCCCAGGGCGATGCGGACGATGTGCTGCTTCACGGCTTTCCGGGCCTCTGATCGGTTGGGCGCATATCAGAGGGTCCCCTCTTCGCGTGCCGCGCTCGGCCGCGCACGTCCGCGCATGGCCGGGGGCCGCCGGCTCAAGGCCATCAGCCCTTGAGGAAAAACTCCATCTTGATACCGGCCAGTTCGATCATGTCGTGGTCCTTGAGCGCGTGCGGCGCGGTGCCGATCGCCTGGCCGTTGACCGACGGATGCTGGGCGCCCTCGACGTGCGTGATGAAGTAGCCCTGGGGGCGGCGCGTCAGCACGGCTACCTGCACGCCGGGCTTGCCGAGCGTGGTAAGCGGCTTGGAGAGCTCCAGTTGCTTGCCCGCATTGCCGCCCGAGAGAAGCTGGATCGCGCCCAGCGGCGCGGGCTTGGGCGGCGCCGCCGGCGCGGCCGGCGCCGGCGTGGCAGGCGCAGGGGCCGCCGTGCCAGAGGCCACCGCGGCTGCCGCAGTGGCCTGCGCCGCTGCCGCGCGCGCGGCCTGTGCCGCCTGCGGCTGGGCGCCGCCGCCCGCGGCCGCCATCTGCCGCGCCTGCTCGGCCGCGGCCTTCATCGCCGAGGGCCGCAGCACCATGGTCTTCTCGAAGTCGGCCGCCGCCGCCGCGGGCTGCGCGCCGGGCTCGTGGATGAACTTCAGCTTGTACTTGCCGAGCTCGATGATGTCGTTGTTCTGCAGGAAGTGCTTCTTGACGCCCTGGCCGTTTACCAGCGTGCCGTTGGTGCTGCCGAGATCCTCGAGGAACGAGTCGTTCAGGATGGTGACGATGACGGCGTGCTCGCCGCTTACCGCGAGGTTGTCGATCTGGATGTCGTTGTGCGGCTTGCGGCCGATGGTCGTGCGCTCCTTGGAGAGCGGGATCTCCTTGAGCACAAGCCCGTCCATGCTGAGTATCAGTTTCGCCATAGCTGACCCCTGCTTATTTTAACCACGCAAAGACTTTAGCCATCACGCCGCGGGGGGCGGGGTATTCCCGCAGGACGCGCACGAGTATAACCGATACGTTGTCCTTGCCCCCGTTGTCGTTGGCCATCTGCACGAGGTGCTGCGCGGCGAGCTTGAGGTTCGATCCCAGCATCTGCATGGTGAGACTTATGTCCTCATCCTCGACCATGTCGCACAGCCCGTCGGAGCACAGCAGGAACAGGTCGCCGCGCCGCACCTGGTATTCGTGGATCTCGGGATCCACCGCGGGCTCGATGCCGAGCGCGCGCGTCACCAGGTTCTTGTGCTGCGCGTGCTTCGCCTGCTCGGCGGTGAGGAGCCCGGAGTCGATCTGCTCCTGCAACAGCGAATGGTCGCGCGTCACCTGCTTGAACTTGCCGCCGCGCAGCAGGTACAGGCGCGAGTCGCCGATGTGCGCCACCATCACCTTGTTGTCATAGAACAGGCACACCACCAGCGTCGTGCCCATGCCGGCGTACTGCGGCTGGCTCTGCGCCGCCTGGTAGATCGAGGCGTTCGCCTTCAGTACCTGGTTGTGCACCATCCGCCAGGCGATCACATTGCGCGTCTCGGGGTCGATCTGGTAGGGCTGCACCTTGGCGAGCATGTTGCGCATGTCGTTCGCGATCACCGCGGTCGCCATGCCGCTTGCGACCTCGCCGGCGTTGTAGCCGCCCATGCCGTCGGCGAGCACCACCAGGCCGTTGGCCGGGTCGGTCGCGATCGAGTCCTCGTTGTGCGAGCGCACCATCCCCGGGTCGGTGGACGCCGCGATCTCGAGCACGTTGCTCAGATTCATCCGCGCCTAGAGCTCGATATCCAGGCCCGAGGCTCCCGCGCCGGCCGCCGCCGCGCGCAGCGCCTGCGCGAACTCCTCGCCCGTCTGGAAGCGCTCGTCCGGGTTCTTCGCCAGCGCGCGCGCGAGGAACGCGACCAGCGGCGCCGGCAGATCCGGATTGACGGCGAGAATGTCAGCGGGCGGCTCGTTGGCGATCTTGAACATGAGCTGCGCCATCGACTCGCCCTCGAACGGCAGCCTGCCCGAGAGCAGCTGGTACAGGCTCACCCCGAGCGAGAACAGGTCCGAGCGCCCCTCGATGCGCTTGCCGGCGAGCTGCTCGGGCGACATGTACGACGGCGTGCCGAGCACCATCCCGGTCTTGGTCTTCGAGGAATCGGTCAGGCGCGCGATGCCGAAGTCGGTCACCTTGAGCGTGTCCGACTCGGGGTGGTACATCAGGTTCGCGGGCTTGACGTCGCGATGCACGACGCCCTGCTTGTGCGCGTAGCCAAGCGCCTCGGCGGCGCGCGCGATCACGTCGACCGCCTTCTCCTGCGGCAGCAGGTGGCCCGCCTTGCTGAAGGGCACGAGGTCGCCTCCTTTCAGCAGCTCCATGGCGATGTAGCACAGGTCGTGCTCCTCGCCCGCGTCGTAGATCGTGACGATGTTGGGGTGCGACAGCCGGCCCGCGGTCTCGGCCTCGCGGAAGAAGCGCTCCTTCACCTCCGCCAGCTCGTCGGCCTCGAACTCCTGCGACAGCGCCATGGTCTTGATCGCCACCACGCGCCCGATCTTCGGGTCCTTGCCGAGGTAGACCACTCCCATGGCGCCCTTGCCCAGTTCCTTTTCCACCTGGTAGCGGCCGAGCATCGGCTTCTCGCTGCCGCCGCCGAGCACCAGGGTGCCGCCCGGGTGGCTCGCCGCGCCGCCGCCGAGGATCACCGTCTCCGACAATTGCTTGGCGCGCGACAGCTTCTGCCCCAGGTCCTTGTACTTCGGGTCGAATTCGTGCATGTGGCGGAAAACGGCCTCCGCCTTGTTGAACTGGCGCTTTCGCTCGAAGTCGAGCGCCAGGCTGTAGAGGTTGTCCATCGCCGCCGCCGACAGCGGCACCTGGCGGAACTTGTCCCACGCGAGGTCGAGCTGCCCCTGCGCCTGGTAGGCGATGCCGAGCATGCGATTCGACTCGGCCGAGGATTCGTCGGACTTCGCCTTCGCCGCCTCGGTGACGATGAAGCGCTTGGAGACGAGCGCCCCGTGCCCCACGAGCAGCAGCGTCGCCGGCAGCATGAGCTGCAGCCACATGCCGGTGCCGACCATGAGCGCGAAGTGCAGCGCGATCAGCGCGACGAACACCACGCCTGAGACGGCGAGCGCGGCGCCCGCCTTGAGCCGCGGCAGCAGCGCGACCAGGTAGGCCGCCACCAGCAGGAACAGTGCCAGCTCGGCCCACAAGCCCCAGGCGGGGGCGACGAAGAAGTGCTCCTGCAGGATCGACGACACCGAGTGCGCCAGCGTCAGCACCGGCGCCATCGCGGGCGACACCGGCGTCACCGAGGTGGTGCCGACCCCGGCCGCGGTGGCGCCGATCAGCACGATCTTGTCGCGGTACTTGTCGGCCGGGATCTTGCCCGTGATCACGTCGTAGAACGAGTCCACCGGGAACGCGGGCCGGCCTTCGCCCCGGTCCTTGTAGAAGTAGGTGTACATCTGCAGCACCGGGTCGGTGCGGATGCGCAGCCTCTGCAGCGACACCGATTCGCCCAGCTCGACCTTGATGTCGCCGGGCCCGAGGTTGAGGCTGCGTGCGGCGATCATCATCGAAAGCGACGGGTAGAGCTGGTCGAAGTGCGCGAGCACCAGCGGCTCGGTGCGGATGCCGCCGTCCACGTCCGGGTTGGCGTTGAGGTGCCCCAGGCCCGCGGCCGCCTTGCCCAGAGCCGCGATCGGCACCTGCGCCGACGCCGTAGCGAGCGGCAGCTCGCCGCCGCCCCCCTTGCCGGCCGCGAGCTGGTTCTTCTGCGCGTAATCGGGCAGCGGCTTGTCGGGCTTGCCACGCGGCTCGCGCACCTCGAACAGCATCGGCATCAGCACGCTGCCGGCGCGCGCGATCGAGTCCGCGAGCTTGCGGTCGGTGTTGAGCGCGGCCTCGGCTTCCTTGAGCAGCGCCACGACCTGGCCCAGCGGCGCGGCTGGCGCGGTGGCGCCCGCGCCTGGCTGCGCGCCCGCATCCGTGGCCGGCGCGCCCGGCGCCGCGCCCTCGGCCGGCGCGTTCTGCGCCATGTCGAGCAGCTTCACGATGTAGCCGTATCCCGGGTCGATCTGCGGCTCGAAGAAGAACAGCGTGTTAGCGATCACCTTCGCCTTGGCGCCGGCGAGCAGGTCGGTCATCTTCGCGTGCACTTCGCGCGACCACGGCCAGCGGCCGATGTTGGCGATCGAGACGTCGTCGATCGCGATCACCGCGACCCGGTCGGAGGGCGCGCGCGAGGTCGCCGTGACGCCGAGGTCGTAGGCCTTGCGCTCGAGGCTGGGCACGAGGTCGCTGAAGCGCGCGAACAGCGCCACCGCGACGACCACCACGACGCCGAGGAACCAGTCGCTCTTCCAGAAACCGGCTCTCATGCGCTGGGGGCCGCTGTTATCCCTAGAAAACGAAAACCCGGCGGGATTCTTGCAGCTATTTGTGAGCTACGTCAAATATTTACCCGCGCTCTTGCCCTGGGGCGAGCGCGCTCGCGCGGCGCAGCGAGAGGCGCGGCGCGCTCAGCTGCCGAGAAGCTGCCCCGCCTTGATCGCGCCCGAGGCGAGCAACTCGCCGGCAGCGACTTTCTTGCCCTCGCCGAGCTTGGCGCGCAGCACCTCGATGCGCCCGCCCTGCGCAGTGACCTGGAAGCCCTGCGCCGAGGCTTCCACCACTTCGCCGATCTTGCCCTTCACGGCGCCGAATGTGCGCACCGGGTGTTTCCTCGCGTCGAAGATCTGCAGCTTCACGCCGCCGAGCGTGGTCCACGCTCCGGGCGCGGGGTTGGCGGCGCGGATCACGTTGTAGATCGCGTCCACGTGGTTCGCCCAGTTGATGCGCGCCTCGGCGTCGCGGAACCAGCCCTCGTAGGTGGCCTGCGACTCGTCCTGCGCGAGCTCGCGGTGCCTGCCCGCGGCCACCAGGTCCGCGGCCTCGAGCATCGCCTGCACCCCCATCGGGAACAGGCGCTCGAAATACACCGTGCCGAGCGTGTCGTCGGGGCCGATGTGCGTTTCCTTCTGCAGGATCACCGGGCCCTCGTCCAGGCCGTCGGTGGGCCGGAAGATGGTGAGGCCGGTCTTCGCGTCGCCGCGCGCGATCGGCCAGTTGATCGACGACGGGCCGCGGTATTTCGGCAGCAGCGACGGGTGGTACTGGATGGTGCCGCGCGCCGGGATGCTGACGAAGTCCTGCGGCGCGAATTGCAGCACGTAGGCCATGACGCCCAGCTCGGCGCCCAGCGCCCCCAGCGCGCCCTTCGCCTCGTCGCTCTTGAGCGAGGCGAACTGGAACACCTTGACGCCCTTTTCCTGCGCCGCGAGCTTGAGCGCGTCGGCGCGCGCGCCCGGTTTCTCGGGAGCGCAGAACACCCCGGCCACCTCGTCGCCGCGAGCGAGAAACGCCTCGAGCACCGCCTTTCCGAACTCCTGCTGCCCGATGATCGCAATTCTCACGCTGCCCCTCCCTCGCTCGGCTCTATCCGCGTTTGTCGGCGTTCATCGGCGGTTCCTGCGCCGCCTTGGCCTTTGGCGGGTTGCTGAACGCGCCGGCCTGGCGCAGCGCCTCGATCCTCGCCTTGTCGTAGCCGAGAACCTCGCTCAGCACCTCGTCGGTGTGCTCGCCCAGCGTCGGCGAGCGCTTGATGACTGCGGGCGAGTCCGAGAGCTTGATCGGCATGCCGACGTTCCACCACTTGCCGCGCTGCGGGTGGTCGAGCTCGACCCACATGTCGCGCCCCCGCACGTGCTCGTCGTTGGCGAGGTCCTCGGTGCTCATGATCGGGCCGCAGGGCACATCCAGGGGGTTCAGGATCGCCATGAACTCGCGCTTGGTGTGCTTGAGCGCGAACTCGCCGATCAGTTCCCACATCTCGGCCTGGTTCTTGCGCCGGTCGGCGATCTTGGCGAACTTCGGGTCGGTCGCGAGACCGGGCTGCCCGATCTCCGGCCCGATGCGCTTCGCGAGCGCGTCCCACACCGCCTCCTGCACCACGACGTAGAGGAAGTCGTTGGGGCCGCCGGGCTTGCAGCGCACCGCGTTGCCGAGCTGCCCGCCGCCCGAGTCGTTGCCCGCGCGCGGCACTGCGCCCATGCCCTGGTGCGTCGGCACCGAGTACTCTGTGAGCGGCTGGCGCGTCAGGCGCTGGTGGTCGCGGAACTTGACGCGGCACAGGTTCATGACGCCGTCCATCATCGCCACTTCCACGTACTGGCCCTTGCCAGTGCGCTCGGCCTGCCTGAGCGCGGCAAGCAGCCCGATCGCGAGATGCAGTCCGGTGCCGGTGTCGCCGATCTGCGCGCCGGTGACGAACGGCGGGCCTTCGGGCACGCCGGTGGTGCTCATCGCCCCGCCCATCGCCTGCGCCACGTTCTCGTAGGCCTTGAAGTCGGCGTAGGGTCCGGTCGAGCCGAAGCCCTTGATCGAGCCCATCACGATCTTCGGGTTGATCTCGCGGATCTTCTCCCAGGGGAAGCCGAAGCGGTCGAGCACGCCCGGGCCGAAGTTCTCCATGATGATGTCGCACTTCTTCAGCAGGTCGATGAACACCTGCTTGCCCTCGGCGCTCTTCATGTTCACCGTAATCGAGCGCTTGTTGCAGTTGAGCATCGTGAAGTACAGGCTGTCGGCGTTGGGCACGTCGCGCAGCTGGCCGCGCGTGGCGTCGCCCGCCGGGTTCTCGAACTTGATCACGTCGGCGCCGAGCCACGCGAGCAGCTGCGAGCAGGTCGGGCCCGCCTGCACGTGCGACATGTCGAGGATGCGTACGCCCTTGAGTGCTTGCATTCTGGTCTCCGGAAGACTATTTCTTCTTCGCGGCGGGGTTGAGGCTGGTGATGCGGCCGCTCTCGGTGCCGGCGGTCTCGTCGATCACCGCGTTGACGAGCGTGGGCCGGCGCGAGCGCAGCGCCTGCTCCATGCCCTTGCGCAGCTCCTCCGGCGTGCGCGCGTACACGCCCACGCCGCCGAAGGCCTCCATCAGCTTCTCGTAGCGCGCGTCCTTGACGAACACGGTCGGCGCAACTTCGCCGCCGCGCGGGTTGACGTCGGTGCCCTTGTAGACGCCGTTGTTGTTCAGGATCACGATGCACACTGGCAGCTTGTAGCGGCAGATGGTCTCGACTTCCATGCCCGAGAAGCCGAAGGCGCTGTCGCCCTCGACCGCGATCACCGGCTGCCCGGTCACCACGGCGGCGGCGACGCAGTAGCCCATGCCGATGCCCATGACGCCCCAGGTGCCGACGTCGATCCGCTTCCTCGGCTTGTACATGTCGACGATCGAGCGCGTGAAGTCGAGCGCGTTGGCGCCCTCGTTGACGAACATCGCGTCCGGGTTCGACCTTACGACGTCGCGCACCACGTTGAGCGCGCTCTGGAAGCTCATCGGCACCGGGTTCTTCGCCAGCGTCTCGGCCATCTTGGCGACGTTGCCCTTTTTCTTCTCGGCCACCGCGTGCAGCCAATCCGCCGGCGGCTTCGGCCAGGCAGGCCCCATGCCCGCGAGCAGCGCCGCGACGCACGAGCCGATGTCGCCGACCACCGGCGCATCGATGCGCACGTTGCTGTCGGCCTCCTGCGGCGAGATGTCCACCTGCACGAACTTCTGGCCGCCCCACGACTTGGCCGCCTTGCCGCCCCAGGTCTTGCCCTTGCCGTGCGAGAGCAGCCAGTTCAGGCGCGCACCGATCAGCATCACGACGTCGGCTTCAGGCAGCACGAATGAGCGCGCCGCCGACGCGCACTGCTCGTGCGTGTCTGGCAGCAGGCCCTTCGCCATGGACATCGGCAGGTAAGGGATCCCGGTTCTCTCCACCAGCGCGCGGATGTCTGCGTCGGCCTGCGCGTAGGCGGCGCCCTTGCCGAGGATGATGAGCGGCTTGCTCGCGCCCTCGAGCAGCTCGAGCGCGCGCTTGACGGCCTCGGGCGCGGGAATCTGGCGCGGCGCCGGGTCCACCACCTTGATGAGCGACCTGCGGCCGGCCTCGGCATCCAGGCTCTGCGCGAAAAGCTTGCCGGGCAGGTCGAGGTAGACGCCGCCCGGGCGGCCCGAGACCGCGGCGCGGATTGCGCGCGCGATGCCCACGCCGATGTCCTCGGCGTGCAGCACGCGGTAGGCGGCCTTGGCGAGCGGCTTGGCGATGGCCAGCTGGTCCATTTCCTCGTAGTCGCCCTGCTGCAGGTCCACGATCTCGCGCTCCGAGGAGCCCGAGATGAGGATCATCGGGAAGCAGTTGGTGGTCGCGTGCGCGAGCGCGTTGAGGCCGTTGAGGAAGCCCGGCGCGGACACCGTGAGGCAGATTCCCGGCTTCTGCGTCAGGAAGCCGGCGATCGATGCGGCGTAGCCGGCGTTCTGCTCGTGGCGGAACGAGAGCACGCGCATGCCGTCGGCCTGCGCCCGGCGCGTGAGGTCGGTGATCGGAATGCCCGGCAGCCCGTAGATCGTGTCGATGCCGTTCAGCTTCAGGGCGTCGATCACCAGCTGAAAGCCGTCTGTGGTCGGTTGCGCTTGCGTTTCGCCCGCTGCGGCGACATGAGGTTCGGCGGTGCCCATGGTGGCCTCCTGCGATGCCGCCCTCGGGCGGCGTGGGAAGGGCGCTATGGTAGAAAACCTGCCGCGCGCCCGGCCTTGACTGCGGTCAAGGGTGGCGCCAATGGCAGGAAGAATCGACCATGCGAGGCGCCGCCACGTCCCGCTGCGGCGCGCCGCGAATGCCGGAAAAGGCGATACAGTTGCCGCCGATGAACCTCGTCGCGAGCCACCCGCAGCGCAACTCGATCCGCCTGCAGCTGCGCCAGAACATCGTGCTGCGGGGAATGGGCGCCGAGCAGTGGGAGGCGCTCGAGCCGCTGCTCGCGGTGGGCGAGTACCGCAAGGGCGACCCGCTGGCGCGCCAGGGCGACGAGGAGATGCAGCAGTTCTTCATTCTCGAGGGCATGGTGAAGCGCGTCGTGTCCAACCCGCAGGGGCGCGAGATGATCTTGCGCTTCGCCGCAGACGGCGAGATGGACACCTCCTACGCGGCCTGGCGGCTGCGCACCCCGATCCCCTACTCGATCGTCGCGGTGACCCGCGTGCGCGCGGTGCAGCTGCACCTCGCGCAGTGGGTCGAGTTCCTCGAGGGCAACCCGGAGGTCAAGCAGCGCTACGAGTTCGAGGTGATGAAGCTCATGTCCGAGGTGATGGCGCACACCATCACCCTGCACCTGCTCGATGCGCCCGGGCGCCTGCTGCGCTTCGAGCGCAAGCACCCCGAGCTCGCCGGCCGCATCCCGAAGAAGGAGCTCGCCGCCTACCTCAACCTCACCCCGGAGACGCTGTCGCGACTCAAGCTCAAGCTCGGGCGCAGCGGCTGATGCTGATCCTCGACGAGGAAGCGGTCCGCGCCCACCTGCGCTTCGAGGATCTGATTCCGGAGATGGAGCGTGCGCTGCGCGCGCTGTCCGCCGGCGAAGCGGTGCAGCCGATGCGCGTCATGCTGCCGGTCGAGGGACGCGGCTTCCTCGGCAGCATGCCGGCCTGCGCGGGCGGGCACCTCGGGGCGAAGCTGGTGACGCTCTTTCCCGGCAACCTCGGCCAGCCGACCCACCACGCGCTGGTGGCGCTGTTCGACACGCAGACCGGCGAGCCGCTGGCGATCATGGACGGGCGGCTGATCACGGAGATGCGCACCGCGGCGGTGTCCGCGGTGGCGACGCGGCTGCTCGCGCGCGCCGACGCCTCGGTGCTCGCGGTGATCGGCGCGGGCGTGCAGGCGGGGAGCCACGTCGAAGCGCTGCGCCTGGTTCGGCCGATCCGCGAAGTGCGCGTCTGGAGCCCGCGCCGCGCGGCCGAGTTCGCGCGCCGCCACGGTGCGCAGGCCGCGCGCTCGGCG
>CAZVHU010000072.1:0-15997 GCA_964627075.1 uncultured Enterobacteriaceae bacterium
GCGCGCCGGCTTCATCAACAGGGATTTCGACCTCAGGTTCCTCGACAGCCTGCTGCGCGATCCGAAGTGGGCGACGCGCTTCTCGTCGCTGGAGCTGGTGGAGCAGGCGGGCACCCAGGGCGTGGAGCTCCTGATGTGGCTCGCCACGCGCGCGGCGCTCCCGGCCAAGGTGCGCACGGTGCACTCCAACTACCACATCCCCATCTCCAACACGGCATCGGCGGTCCTCGCCCTCGAAGCGTTACACTGAGGCATGAAAGCGGTCGGCCTCTACCGCTACCTGCCCATCGAGAACGAGCAGTCGCTGCTCGACCTGGAGCTCGAGGACCCGGTCGCGCACGGCCACGACCTGCTGGTCGAGGTGAAGGCGATTTCGGTGAACCCCGTGGACTACAAGCGCCGGGCGCCGAAGGACCAGGTCGAGAAGGTGCCCAAGATCCTCGGCTGGGACGCGGCCGGAGTGGTGCGCTCGGTCGGCCACTCGGTGCGGCTCTTCAGGCCCGGCGCGGACGTGTACTACGCTGGCAGCGCCGTGCGGCCCGGCGCCAACAGCGAGCTGCACCTCGTGGACGAGCGCATTGTCGGCCGCAAGCCCGCCAACCTGACGTTCCCCGAGGCGGCGGCGCTGCCGCTCACCACGATCACTGCGTGGGAGCTGATGTTCGAGCGCATGGGGATCTCGAAGACCGGCAGGCACGAGGGCAGGAGCGTGCTGGTGCTGGGCGGCGCGGGCGGCGTGGGCTCGATCGCGATCCAGCTTGCGAAGAAGCTCGCGCGCCTCAGGGTGATCGCGACCGCCTCGCGGCCGGAGACCACGGCGTGGGTGAAGGAGCTCGGCGCCGACGCGGTGGTGGACCACAGCCGGCCGATTTCCAGCCAGCTCACGGCGCTGGGCGAGCCGGAGGTGGATTACCTGCTTTGCCTCACCGCCACCGACCCGGTCTACGAGCAGTTCCCGAAGCTGATGAAGCCGCAGGGCAAGATCGGGCTCATCGTGCGCACGACGAAACCGGTGGACCTCGCGGCGCTGCACGACAAGAGCCTCACGGTGTGCCTCGAAGGGATGTTCACGCGCTCGACCTATCAGACATCGGACATGGCCGCGCAGCACGCGCTGCTGAACGAAGCCGCCGACCTGATCGAAACCGGCGTGCTGCGAACGACGATGAAGCAGAACCTCGGGAAAATCTGCGCCGCCAACCTCAGGCGCGCGCACAAGCTGCTCGAGGACGGGCACGTCCTCGGCAAGCTGGTGCTGGAAGGGTTCTAGGTCCGGATCATCCAGTCGCCGTTGGGCTGGCGGCAGGCGACGCCGGTGACGGCCTGCTCGCGCGCGTGCTTCTTCTTGCCCACCGTGGCGACAGTGGTGAACTCGCGGCAGGGGTTGGCTCGGTCGGGGTAGTTGCGCGTCGGCGTCATGCGGTAGGTGACGTCGCGGTTGGTCCACACCACGGTCTTGCGCTCGCCGGTGAGCTCGAGCGCATGGCCCATGCAGGCGCGGTCCACGGCGTCGATTTCCTGCCCGATCTTGGCGCCGATCACCGCGCCGACCGCGGTGCCGACGAGGATCGCGATGGTGCGATTGTTACCGCTGCCGACCTGCGAGCCCACGGCTCCGCCCACCACGCCGCCCACGACCGCGCCGACCTGCGCGGTGTTGCAGCGCCCTTCCAGGACGCCGTAGTCCTTGCCCCACTTCTTGCCGGTGTAGCCGACGTAATTGGGGTCGTTCTTCTTGCGCCAGCCGTGCGCCGGCGCCCAGGGCGGGGGATCGGCGGGCGAGGGAACGGGAACCAGCGAAAGCGCGAGCGCTGCGGCGATTGCGGGAGTGACATTTCTCACGGTCGTCCTCCGTTTCTCGAGGTCACTCCCAACATAACGCATCAGCGCGGACTTCGCTTACCATTACTTCACGATGCTCAGGCGAACTGACCTCGAGCCTGCGGTGAAGGCGGGGATTCTGGAGCCCGCGCAGGCCGACCGCCTTGCGGCGTTCTATTCCGGGCGCGAGCGCCCCGCCGAGGCGCCGCGCTTCAGCTTCGTGCACGTGCTGTATTACCTCGGCGGCATGATCGCGATTGGCGCCATGTCGTTGTTCATGACGCTGGGCTGGAACCTGGCCGGCGGCTGGGGCGGTTTCGTGATCGCGGTTTGCTACGGCGCGATCTTCCTCGCGCTCACCCATCGGCTGATCGGCAAGGGGCTCGAGATCCCGGCGGGGATCCTCGCCACGCTCGCGGTGGTGATGGTGCCGCTCGCGATCTTCTTCGCGCAGATGGCGCTCGGCTACTGGGACGCGAAGCGCCCCTACCGCGACTACCACGCCTACATCGACTGGCGCTGGCTGATGATGGAGCTGGGCACGCTCGCCATCGGCGCGATCCTGCTGTGGCGCTACCGCTTCCCGTTCATGCTGATGCCGATCGCCGTGACGCTCTGGTACATGAGCATGGACCTGGTGCCGTTCCTGTTCGGCGACTGGCGCAACTGGGAGGTCCGCTACTTCATCTCGCTGTGGTTCGGCCTTTGCATGGTGCTGGTCGCGTTCTGGGTGGACGTGCGCTCGCGCTTCTCGCGCGACTACGCCTTCTGGCTCTACGTCTTCGGGGTGATGACCTTCTGGGGCGGGCTGTCGCTGATGAGGTCCGACAGCGAGCTGAACAAGTTCATCTACTGCATGATCAACCTCGCCATGATCCTCATCGGCGCGGTGCTCGGGCGGCGCGTGTTCGCGGTGTTCGGCGGCCTGGGCGTCGCGGGCTACCTCGGTTACCTATCCTGGCGCGTGTTCAAGGACAGCCTCATCTTCCCGTTCGCGCTCTCGGCGCTGGGCCTCGCGATCATCTGGCTGGGGATCGTCTGGCAGCGGCGCGAGGCCGAGTGGTCGCAGCATCTGCGCGCGCTGCTGCCCGACGCGCTGCGCGAGCTGATCGAGGCACGCGCGGTCCGGTAAGGGACTCCGCGATGGACCTCGGACTGCAGGGCAAGCGGGCGCTCGTCACCGGCTCCACCGCCGGAATCGGCTACGCGATCGCGCGCGGGCTCGCCGCCGAAGGCGCGCGGGTCGTCATCACGGGGCGTACGCAGGCCTCGGTGGACGGCGCGCTCGCGCGCCTGGGAAAGGAATTGCCGCAGGCGCAGGCAGAGGGCGTCGCCGCCGACTGCGCGAGCGCCGCGGGCGCAGAGGCCGTGTTCGCGCGCATCGCGGACGTGGACATCCTCGTCAACAACCTCGGCATCTACGGCCGCATGCCCTTCTTCGAGATCCCGGACGCGGAGTGGATGCGCTACTTCGAGGTGAACGTGCTCTCCGGCGTGCGCTTCGCGCGCCGCTACGCGCCGGCGATGGCGAGGCGCGGCTGGGGCCGCATCCTGTTCGTGTCGAGCGAATCGGGGCTCAACATCCCCAGGGAGATGATCCACTACGGCATGACCAAGACCGCGCAGCTCGCGATCTCGCGCGGCCTCGCGATGGAGCTCGCCCGCACCGGCGTCACCGTCAACGCGCTGCTGCCCGGCCCGACGCGCACCGAGAACACCGACCGGCTGCGCGCCGAGCGCGCCAAGGCCGCCGGCGTCACAGTGAAGGAGATCGAGGAAGGGTTCTTCCGCGACTTCCGCCCGACCTCGCTCATCAAGCGCTTCGCCTCGGTGGAGGAAGTCGCCAACCTCGCCGTCTATCTCTGCGGCGAGGGCGCTTCCGCCACCTCGGGCGCCGCGCTGCGCGTGGACGGGGGCGTGGTGAACCAGATCATGTAACTGCCGCCCGCCGCGGGCCGGCTGTTGTATATAGAGGGCCATGCAGGTCGAGCGAATCGCGGGGGCGCTGGGTGCGGAGATTTCGGGCGTGGATCTCGCCGGGCCGCTGAGCGAAGCGCAGGTCGCCGCGATCCGCCGGGCCTGGCTCGAGCACCTCGTGGTGTTCTTCCGCGGCCAGCCGCTCACGCCGTCGCAGTTCATGGCGTTCGCCGGACGCTTCGGCGAGCCGGTGGAGTATCCGCTGGTGAAGGGGATCGAAGGCTTTCCGAAGATCATCGAGGTGAAGAAGCTCGAGCACGAGCGCGTCAATTTCGGCGGCGTCTGGCACTCGGACACCAGCTACCTCGAGCGCCCGCCGATGGGCTCGATGCTGCTTGCGCGCGAGCTGCCGCCGTTCGGCGGCGATACGCTCTTCGCCAACATGTATCTCGCATACGAAGCGCTGTCGCCGGGCATGCAGCGCATGCTGGAGGGCCTCAAGGCGCTCAACACCTCGACCAAGGCGAACGCCTCGCGCACGCGCGAGGATCGCCTGAAGACCGACGCCCGCGCGGGCGCCGCCGAGTTCGCCGCCGAGCACCCGATCGTGCGCACGCATCCCGAGACCGGCCGCAAGGCGCTTTACGTCAACCCGGGACACACGGTGCGCATCGCCGGCATGACCGAAGAGGAGAGCGCGCCGATCCTCGAGTACCTCTTCCGGCACCAGGTCCGCCCGGAGTTCACCTGCCGTTTCGCCTGGCAGGCGGGCTCGATCGCGTTCTGGGACAACCGCTGCGCGCAGCACAACCCGGTGAACGACTACCACGGCCACCGGCGGCTGCTGCACCGGATCACGCTCGCCGGCGACCGGCCGGCCTGAAGGCGCCCGGAACCGTGCTGCGCCTGTTCGCGCTGCTCAACGCGCGCTTCGCGCACCAGCGCGGGCGCACGGCGCTGTCGGTCGCAGGCATCGCGCTGGGAGTCGCGCTCGGCTTCGCGGTGAGCCTGATCAACCATGCCGCGGTCGAGGAGCTTTCCGCCGGCGTGCGCACGCTCTCGGGCGATGCGGACCTCGAGGTGCGGGGCGGGCGCGCCGGGTTCCCGGAGCGCCTCTACGCCGAGATCGCGCGCCTGCCGGGCGTCGCGGCGGCGAGCCCGGTGCTGGAAGCCGAGGCGCTGCTCGCGGGCGGGCGCAGCGTGCGCCTGATCGGGCTCGACGCGCTGCGCGCCGCGCAGATCCAGCCGGCGCAGTTCATGGACGCGCCCGAGCGGCGCCTGGAGCTGCTGCAGCCGGACACCGTGTTCCTCTCGGCGGCGAGCGCCGAGGCGCTCGGATTGCGCGAGGGCGACAGCCTGCGCATCGTCTCGGGCCTCTCCGTCGTCGCGCTGCGCGTCGCGGGCGTGCTTCCCGCTTCCAGCGTGCGCGGCGCGGCGGCGCTCACCGACATCGCCACCGCGCAGTGGAGGCTCGGGCGGCTCGGCGAGCTGAACCGCATCGACCTGCGGCTCGCCCCCGGCGCCGACCGCGAGCAATTGCGCGCGCGCATCGCCGCCATGCTGCCGGCGGGCGCGAGCGTCACCGCGCTCGACGCGGTGGAGGAGAGCGCCGCCAACCTCTCGCGCGCCTACCGCGTGAACCTCAACGTGCTCGCGCTGGTGGCGCTTTTCACCGGCGGCTTCCTCGTCTTTTCCGCGCAGGCGCTGGAGGTGGCGCGCCGGCGCGGCGAGCACGCGCTGCTGCGGGTGCTCGGCGTGCACCGGCGCGGCATCGCGCAGCTCGTGCTGGTGGAGGCGGCGGCGATCGGCGCGCTGGGCAGCGCGATCGGACTCGCGCTCGGCTACGCGCTCGCTTACGCCGCGATCCGCTACGCCGGCGCCGACCTCGGCGCCGGGATGTTCCGCGGGGTGCAGCCGGAGCTGATCTTCCCGATCGGGAAGATTGTGCTCTACCTGGCGGCGGGTGTCGCGGTCGCGCTTGCCGGGGCGCTGCTGCCGGCGCTGGATGCGGCGCGCACGCCGCCTGCGCAGGCGCTCAAGGCAGGCGACGAAGCGCGCATGTTCGAGCGCGCCGCCTGGCTCTGGCCGGGGCTCGCCATGTTCGCGCTCGCCGCGCTGCTCGCGCAGCTCGCGCCCGTGGGCGGGGTGCCGCTCTTCGGCTACCTGTCGATCGCCTGCATGCTGGTGGGTGGGCTCTTGCTCATGCCGCGCTTCGCGCAGGGCGCGTTCGCCCTGCTGCCGATCGCTCACCGCGCGCCGGCGGCGCTCGCCGTGGCGCAGCTGCGCGGCGCGCCGGGGCAGGCGATCGTGAGCCTCGCGGCGATCGTCGCCAGCTTCTCGCTCATGGCGGCGATGGCGATCATGGTGGCCTCGTTCCGCCAGTCGGTGGACGACTGGCTCGCGGCGGTGCTGCCCGCGGACCTGTACTTCCGCACCACGCATGCCGGCGAGACCGCGCACCTCGACCCTGCCTTCGAGGACGCGGTGCGCGCGCTGCCGCAGATCGAGCGCGCCGAGTTCCTGCGCACCGGCCGCATCGCGCTCGATCCGGCGCGCCCCGCGGTGTCGCTGCTCGCGCGCGACATGACTCGCGCGGGGCTGCCGCTCATCTTTCCGCTGCTGCGCGCTGGCCCGGAACGCAAGGCGGGCGAGCCGCCGCCGGCGTGGATCTCGGAGGCGGTGGCCGATCTCTACGGCTACAAGCCCGGCGCCCGGATCGAGCTGCCGCTTGCGGGCGGGAAGCACGCCTTCGTGGTCGCGGGCGTCTGGCGCGATTACGCGCGCCAGCACGGCGCGATCGTCATCGAGCGCGCGACCTACGTCGCGCTCACCGGCGACCGCCGCAGCAACGACGCCGCGCTCTGGCTCAAGCCCGGCGCATCGCAGGCCGCGACGATGGAGGCGCTGCGCCGGCTGCCCGGCGGCGAGCTGCTCGAAATGGCGGGGCCCGGCGAGATCCGGCGCATGTCGCTGCGCATGTTCGACCGCACCTTCGCCGTCACCTATGCGCTGGAGGCGGTGGCGGTGCTGGTGGGGCTGTTCGGTCTTTCCTCGAGCGTCGGCGCGATCGTGCTCGCGCGCAGGCGCGAGTTCGGCATGCTGCGCCACCTCGGCATGACGCGCCGGCAGATCGGCGCCATGCTCGCCGCCGAAGGCGGGCTGCTCGCGCTCCTGGGCGCCGCTGCTGGGCTCGCGCTCGGCTTTCTCATCAGCCTGGTGCTGATCCATGTCGTCAACCGCCAGTCTTTCAACTGGGGCATGGACCTGCACCCGCCGTGGGCCTTGCTCGCGCTGCTGTCGCTCGTGCTGGTCGCCACCGCGGCGCTCACGGCGCTCTGGTCCGGGCGGGAGGCGACCGGCATCGCGCCGGTGCGCGCGGTGAAGGAGGACTGGTGAGGCGGCGCGAGTTCATCGCGGCGGCGGGCGCGCTGGTCGCCGCGCCGCGAGCGCGGGCGGCGAGCGTGCGCTATCCGGCGGTGAGGCCGGGGTATCGGATGAGTTTTCCGCGCGACCACGGCGCGCATCCGGATTTCCGGCAGGAGTGGTGGTACGTGACCGGCTGGCTCGCCACGCCGCGCGGCGAGCCGCTCGGCTTCCAGATCACCTTCTTTCGCGCGCGGCCCGACATCGCCACGGACAATCCGAGCGCGTTCACGCCGCGCCAGGTGATCCTCGCGCACGCCGCGGTGTCCGACCCGCGCCACGGGCGGCTGCGCCACGAGGAGCGCGCGGCGCGCGCCGCGCTCGGCCTCGCGCGCGCCGAGGAGGCGAGCACCCGCGTCTGGCTCGACGACTGGCGGCTCGAGCTGGAGGGCTCGAGCTACCGCGCGCGCATCGCGGCGCGCGAGTTCGCGCTCGATCTGCAATTCGTCGCCGCGCAGCCGCCGCTCGCGCAAGGGGAGGCGGGCTTCTCGCGCAAGGGCCCGCGCCCCGAGGAGGCGAGCTACTACTACAGCCGCCCGCACCTCGCGGTGGGCGGCGCCGTTGAGCGGGGCGGCGCGCGCGAAGCGGTGAGCGGCGCGGCGTGGCTCGATCACGAATGGTCGAGCCAGTACATGATGGCCGGCGCCGAGGGCTGGGACTGGATCGGGATCAACCTCGATGGAGGGCGCGCGCTGATGGCGTTCCGCATGCGCGGCAGGGGCGGCGCGACGCTGTACGCGCCCGCGGGCGTCGCCTTCACGCCGCTGCGCACCTGGCGCTCGCCGCGCACCGGGGTCGAGTATCCGGTGGCGATGCGCGTCGAGGCAGGAGGCGAGTCTTACACGCTCGAGCCGCTGATGGACGACCAGGAGCTGGACGCGCGCGCGAGCACCGGCACCATCTACTGGGAAGGCGCGGTGCGCGCGCTGCAGGGCGGCCGCGAGGCGGGCCGCGGCTACATGGAGCTCACCGGCTACTGGCGGCCGATGCGGCTCTGAGGCTGGAGAGCGCGACGCCAGCGAGGATCAGCGCGATGCCGGCGAAGTGGTACCAGCGCGGGTATTCGCCGAGGAAAAGCGCCGCGAGCCCGACGCCGATCGCGGGCATCAGGTGCATGGTAACGCCCGCGCGCGCCGCGCCCAGGCGCTGCACCACGTAGCCCCAGCCCCAGTAGGCGAGCAGCAGCGAGCCGATCGCGGAATACAGCACCGCCGCGCCGCCCGCGGCGCCGAGCGCAAGCCTCGCGCCGTGCGCGAGCTCCCACCCCACCCACGGCGCCATGAAGACGAGGCCGAGCGCGCACAGCAGCACCAGGAACCCGGGCGTGTCGAGCGCGTCGCGCCGCATGCGCAGGAACACGGTGTAGGCGCCCCACATCGCCATCGAGGCGAGCGCGAGCAGGTCGCCGCGATTGAAGGAAAGCGCCGTGAGCGCCGCGGCGCTGCCCTGCGAGGCGATCAGCGCCACGCCGCAGAACGAGACCGCGACGCCGGCCCACTGGCGCGCGCCGATCGGCTCCCCGAGCAGCGGCCGCGCGAGCAGCAGGATGAAGATCGGTGCGGTCGAGAGGTACAGCACGGCGCTGGTGGCGGTGGTGTAGTGCAGCCCGAGCCACTGGCAGGCGAGGTGCAGGCCGCCGCCCGAGAAGGCGAGCGCCGCCATCACCTGCCAGTCGCGGCGGCTGAAGGCTCGGAGCCCGCCGGCGAGTCCGCGCCAGGCGAACGGCGCGAGCAGCGCGATCACGATCACGAGCCGCCCCGCGGTGGCGATCCCGGGCGCGATCTCGTCGCGCACCGCGCGCGCCACGATCCAGTTGCCCGACCACAGCGCGAGCGTTGCGAAGAGCACGAGCAGGGCGGCGAAACGCATCGGCGGGCATTATCGCCTGCGTGCTAACCTCGGCCGATGCCATTCGCAAGCGCAGCCGGCCACGTGCTGGAGTACGAAATGGTGGACGGCTGGGAGCCGGCGCTGGTGTTCCTGCACGAAGGCCTGGGCTCGATCAGGCAGTGGCGCGACTTCCCGGCGACGCTTGCCACGCGCACGGGGTGCCGCGCGCTGGTCTACAACCGCTACGGCTACGGCAACTCGGACATGCTCGCCGAGCCCCGCGCAGGGGTGCGGTTCATGCACGACGAGGCGCTCGGGGCGCTGCCCGAGCTGCTGCGCGTGCTCGAGATCCGCGCGCCGGTGCTGGTGGGGCACTCGGACGGCGCCTCGATCGCGCTGATCCACGCCGGCGCGGGCCACGCGGTGAGAGGCCTTGCGCTGATGGCGCCGCACGTGTTCGTGGAGGACGTGTGCATCCGCTCGATCGAGGCGGCGCGCGAGACTTTCAGGACCACCGACCTCGCCGAGCGCCTCGGCCGATACCATCGCGACGCGGCGAAGACCTTTTACCTCTGGAACGACGTCTGGCTCGACCCGGAGTTCAGGAAATGGAACATCGAGGAATACCTGCCGCAGGTGCGCTGCCCGGTGCTCGCCATCCAGGGCGAGGACGACGAGTACGGCACCATGGCGCAGGTGGACGCGATCGCGCGCCAGGTGGCCGGCCCCTGCGAGCTGCTCAAGCTCGCCGCCTGCGGCCACTCGCCGCACCGCGACCAGCCCGAGCGCGCCCTCGAGGCGATCGCGAGGTTCGTGGATGAGCGCTGCCGCTGACAGCCTGCGCCAGGACGTGCGCGTGATCGGGCTGATCGCGCTCGCGCACGGCCTGTCGCATTTCTTCCAGATCGCCACCGCGGTGGTGTTCCCGCTGATCAAGGACGACCTCGGCGTGTCCTACGCCGCGCTTGGCGCCACGGTCGCGCTCTACTACGTGGTGTCGGGCGTGTGCCAGACGCTCGCGGGCTTCGCGGTGGACCGCTTCGGCGCGCGCCGCGTGCTGTTCTTCGGCCTCGTGCTCGCGGTGGCGGGCGCGCTGCTCGCGGGGTTTGCGCGCAGCTACGGGATGCTGGTGCTCGCGGCGGTGGTCGGGGGCTTGGGCAACAGCGTGTTCCACCCGTGCGACTTCTCGATCCTGAACGCGCGCGTGCACAAGCCGCGGCTGGGCTACGCCTTCAGCTGGCACGGCATCGCGGGCTTCCTCGGCTACGCGCTGGCGCCGTCCTACGGCATCGCGATGGCGGGCGCGTTCGGCTGGCGCGCGGCGCTGCTCGGCGCGGCGGCGTTCGGCGCCGCGGTGACGGTGTTCCTCTGGCTGCAGCGCGATGCGATCCACGTCGCGCCGGCGGACGCGCGGCGCTCCGGTCCGGGAGCGGGGCTGGGCGAGGACGTGCGCGTGCTCGCCTCGGCGCCGGTGCTGATGTGCTTCGGCTACTTCGTGTTCGTCGCGGTGGGCTTCATCGCGATCCAGACCTTCGGGGTGGCCACCATGATCGCGCTCTACGGCGCGAGCGCCGCGATCGCCTCCGCGGCGCTCACCTCGTACCTGCTCGGCGCGGCGGCGGGCATCTTCGCCGGCGGCTTCGTCGCGGTGCGCTACTCGCGCCATGACCTGATCGCGGTGAGCGGCATGCTGGTGAGCGCCGTGCTCACCTTCGTGCTGGCCGCCGCGTGGCTGCCCGCGGCGGCGCTGCCGGCGCTCATGGGCGCGATCGGCTTCGCGGGCGGGCTCACCAACCCTTCGCGCGACATGATCGTGCGCGGCGCGACGCCGCCCGGGGCCGCCGGCAAGGTCTACGGCTTCGTCTACTCGGGGCTCGACGTGGGTTCGATGCTGACGCCGGTCGCTCTCGGCTGGCTGCTCGACAGCGGCCGGCCGGCGATGGTGTTCTACTCGGTGGTCGTGGCCGCCGCGCTGACGATAGCCACGGTGCTCAACCTGCCGCGCCAGGAAGCGCGCGCGGCGTCTCAGTCCCTGTAGTTCGAGCCCTTGCGCTCGAGCATGCGCCGCAACGCGGGCCAGTCCTTGTGGCCGGACGGGCGGTCGGTGCGGTGGAACTGCGCCGAGGCGGTGTCGGCCGCCCGCTTCGACATCTGCAGCACGTTTTCCATGCCGCCCGAGAGCGCGTCCACCTGGATCTGGCAGGCGCAGTCGAGGTAGTACATGACCTCGAACGCCTCGCGCACGCTCTCGCCGAGCGCGAGCAGCCCGTGGTTGCGCAGGATCATCGCCTTGGAGGTCCGGCCCAGGTCGCGCGTCAGCCGCGCGCGCTCGTCCATCTCGAGGGCGATGCCCTCGTAGTCGTGGTAGGTCACTTCGCGCTGCACGCGCATCGCGTGCTGGCTGATCGGCAGCAGGCCGCACTTCATCGCCGACACTGCGACGCCGGCGCGGGTATGGGTATGGATCACGCACTGGATCTCGGGCCGCGCCTCGTGCACCGCGCCGTGGATCACGAAGCCGGCGGCGTTGTAGCCGAGGCCCGTGACGTCCTCGAGCACCTTGCCCTTGTGGTCGATCTTCACCAGGCTCGAGGCCGTGATCTCGTCGAACATCAGGCCGTAGGCGTTGATCAGATAGTGGTCGGGCTCGCCCGGGACGCGCGCCGAGAAATGCGTGTAGATGAGGTCGGTCCACTTGAAATGTGCGGCGAGCTGGTAGGCGGCGGCGAGGTCCACGCGCACATTCCATTCCTCGCGGCTGACGCGCTCGCGGACTGGCTTCGAGGTCTTAGGCTGCAATACGGCGCTCATGGGCGGCCTCCTTGTCGGCACCGGATTCTACTGCCTGCTGCGCATCGAGGAGCAGCCCTGGATCGCCCCGCGAAAGCCGGACCGGGTCGGAAAGCATGCGGCGCCACAGGCGCGCGCGCGGCTGGCCGTGGTACAGGCCCAGCATGTGGCGCGCGATGTGCCGGAGATGCACGCCGCGCACCGCCTGCCGCTGCGCATAGTCGTGCATCGCGCGCACTACCGCGGCGCGCGTCGCGCCGGGCGCCGCGAGCAGCCACGGGTCGTGGTACGCGGCGCGCCCGAGCATCACGCCGTCCACGTGCTCGAGGTGCGCGGCGATCTGCTCGCGCGCCGTGACGCCGCCGTTGAGCACGATCTCGAGCTGCGGGAAATCGCGCTTCAAGCGATAGACCTCGCCGTAGCGCAGCGGCGGCACGCTGCGGTTGTCGGCGGGCGAGAGGCCCTTGAGGACTGCGTTGCGCGCATGCACCATGAAGGTCCGGCAGCCGGCTTCCGCGACCCGGGCGACGAAGTCGCGCGCGAAGCCGTAGTCCTCGACGTGGTCGATTCCGAGCCGGTGCTTTACCGTGACGGGAATCTTCACCGCCTCGCGCATCGCGCGCACGCAATCGGCGACCAGCGCCGGCTCGGCCATGAGGCACGCCCCGAAGGCGCCGCGCCGCACGCGCTCGCTCGGGCAGCCGACGTTGAGGTTCACCTCGTCGTAGCCGTATTGCTGCGCGAGCAGCGCGCAGGCGGCGAGCGCCTCGGGCTCGCCGCCGCCGAGCTGCGCGCCCACGGGCCGCTCGGCGGCGTCGTGGGCCAGGTGGCGCTCGATCGCGCCGTGCAGCAGCGCGCCCGCGGGGATCATCTCGGTGTAGAGGAACGCGGTCGGCGACACCTGGCGCAGGAAGTACCGGCAGTGCCGGTCGGTCCAGTCCATCATCGGCGCTACGCAAATCCTGTGTTTCACCTTGTCGCCCCGGCGTATTGATTTGTGCTGGCCGCCCGCAACCTGATCAGCCCCAGCAGGCTCTCGGTGAGCGGCGCCGGCACGCCGGCGCGGCGCGCGACCTCGAGCGTGCCGGTGAGCAGGCCGTCGATCTCGAGCGACTTGCCGGCCTCGAGGTCCTGGAGCATCGAGGTCTTGAAGGTGCCGAGCTTGCGCGCCATGTCCATGCGCGCCTCGGGGTCGATGTCCGCGTCCACGCCCACCGCGCGGCCGATGGCGAGGCACTCGCGCATGATCGCCACCATGTAGTCCTTGACCTGCCGGTCGGCGATCAGGCGGTCGGCGGTGGCGAGCGTCAGCGCCGACACCGGGTTGAAGCTCACGTTGCCGAGGAGCTTCACCCAGAACTCCTTTTCGATCGCGTTCGTCTCCACCGCCTCGAAGCCCGCGCCCCCCAGCGCCTCGGCGATGCGCCGGGTGCGGTCCGTATTCCGGCCTCCCGGCTCGCCGAGGATCAGGCGCGCGCCCATGTTGTGCTGCACGAGCCCCGGCTCGGGCGTCGAGGCGGCCAGATGGATCACGCAGCCCACGATGCGCCCGGTCGGCATGGCGCGGGAAAGCGCGCCGTCCGGGTCGAGGCTTTCCAGCCGCAGCTTGCCGCCGCCGAAGGGCAGGCGGTCGAAAAACCACCACGGCACGCCGTTCATCGCGGTGACGATCGAGGTGTCCGGCCCGAGCAGCGGGCCGATGCCCGCCGCGACCGCGGGCAGGCCCTGGCCCTTCACCGTCACGATCACGTAATCCTGCGGGCCGAGGCGCGACGAATCGCTGTCGGCCCGGGGCCGAGTGACGAGGATTTCGCCTGTGGCGGCCGAGCGGATGCGCAGCCCCGAGGCGCGGATCGCCTCGAGCTGCGTGCCGCGCGCCACGACCGACACTGCGTGTCCGGCGCGCGACAGCCAGGCGGCGACCAGGCCGCCGACCGCGCCCGCGCCGTAGATGCTTATTTTCATTCTGTTATTCTATCGTTCCATGTTCGCCTTCATGAAAAAGCTCAAGACTCTGCTGCCCGCGGAAAGCACGCTGCCCGGGCGCAGCGCGGCGATGCCGGTGCCCGAGCGCCACTTCGTCAACGGCAATCCGCTCGCGCCGCCGTTTCCGCAAGGATTGGAGCGCGCGGTGTTCGGCATGGGGTGCTTCTGGGGCGCCGAGCGCATCTTCTGGCAGCTGCCCGGCGTATACAGCACGGCGGTTGGCTACGCGGGCGGCAACACGCCGAACCCGACCTACGAGGAGGTGTGCAGCGGCTTCACCAACCACGCCGAGGTGGTGCTGGTGGTGTTCGATCCGAAGAAGATCCGCTACGAGGAGCTGCTCAAGGCCTTCTGGGAAGGGCACGACCCCACGCAGGGCATGCGCCAGGGCAACGACACCGGCACTCAGTACCGCTCCACCATCTACGCCTACGGCGCGCAGCAGCTCGCCGCGGCGCTCGCTTCGCGCGACGCTTTCCAGAGGATGCTCGCCAAGTCGGGCTTCGGCGCGATCACGACGGAGATTCGCGAGGCGCCGGAGTTCTATTACGCCGAGGACTACCACCAGCAATACCTCGGCAAGAACCCGAACGGCTACTGCGGCCTGGGCGGCACCGGGGTTTCCTGCCCGGCGGGCATGGCGGCGCGCGCGGCATGACGAGCGAATCCCCGCAGGCGATGCGGCTCGACAAATGGCTGTGGTCGGCGCGCTTCTACAAGTCGCGCGGCCTGGCGCAGAACGCCATCGATGCCGGCCACGTCAAGGTGAACCAGGAAAGCGTCAAGTCATCGCGCGACATCCGGCCGGGGGACAAGCTCTCGATCCGCATCGGCGAGTACTCGTGGGACGTGACCGTGCGCGCGCTGGAGATGCAGCGCGGGCCGGCGGCGGACGCGCGCGAGCTCTACGAGGAGGACGAGGACAGCCTCGCGCGCCGCGCGCAGGCGATGGAGGCGCGCAAGCTCGAGCGCAGGGCCGAGCCCCAGCACCAGCAACAGCAACAGCGTCGCGGCCGCCCCGACAAGCGCGACCGCCGCGCCCTGCAGCGCTTCCGCGGGCGCTGACGAAAAAGGGGTCAGGACCCTTTTGCGGTATTCCGAAAAGGGTCCTGACCCCTTTTTTCTGGCGGCGCGGACATCAGTCCGCGCAGGACGTACGGCAGGATGCCGCCGTGCTTGTAGTAGTCGACCTCGATCGCGGTGTCGATGCGCGACTTCACCTTCACCGACTGCGAGCCGCCGTCGGCGCGCCGGATGACGAGCGTCAGCTCCTGCTGCGGCCGGATGTCGTCCAGCCCCTGGATGTCGATCGTCTCGTCGCCCTTGAGGGCGAGCGACTGCGCGCTGTCGGAGCCCGTGAACTGGAGCGGCAGCACGCCCATGCCGACGAGGTTGGAGCGGTGGATGCGCTCGAAGCTGCGCGCCACCACCGCCTTCACGCCCAGCAGCTGCGTGCCCTTCGCCGCCCAGTCGCGCGAGGAGCCGGTGCCGTATTCCTCGCCGCCGAACACCACCGTCGGCGTGCCGTCGGCGATGTAGCGCATGGCGGCGTCGTAGATCGGCATCTCCTCGCCCTTGTATCGCGTCGAGCCGCCTTCCTTGCCGCCCAGCATCAGGTTCTTGATGCGCACGTTGGCGAAAGTGCCGCGCATCATCACCTCGTGATTGCCGCGGCGCGCGCCGTAGGAGTTGAAATCCGCCACCGCGACGTCGTGCTCCTGCAGGTAGATGCCGGCGGGCGAGGTCGGCTTGATCGAGCCCGCGGGGCTGATGTGGTCGGTGGTGACCGAGTCGCCGAACACGCCCAGGATTCTCGCGCCGGAGATGTTTCCGGTGCTGCCGGGCTGCATGCCGAAGTCGGCGAAGAACGGCGGCTCGGCGATGTAGGTGGATTTCGGCCAGCTGTAGACCTGCCCGGCGGGCGCGGGGATCTTGCTCCACAGCGGGTTCGCCTCGGCGAGGTTGCCGTAGAGCCTGCGGAAAGTGGGCGCGTCCATCGCCAGCTTCATCAGCGCCCCGATTTCCTCGCGCGACGGCCAGATGTGGCCGATGTAGACGTCCTGACCGTCGCTCGACTTGCCGAGCGGCTCGCTGCGCAGGTCCTTGAGCACCGTGCCGGCGATCGCGTAGGCGACCACCAGCGGCGGCGAGGCGAGGAAGTTGGCGCGGATGTTCGGGTGGATGCGCGCCTCGAAGTTGCGGTTGCCCGAGAGCACCGCGGCGCACACCA
>CAZVHU010000073.1:0-15832 GCA_964627075.1 uncultured Enterobacteriaceae bacterium
TCGAGTAGCCCATCGCCAGCAGGAAGCCCTCGTCGCCGCGCGCGAGGTTCTGCAGCCTGGTCGCGCGCGCCGCGGGAAAGGTCAGCGGCTCACGCGTCAGGTCGCGCGGCGGAGGTTCTCCCCGGCCGGCGGCCGCACGCTCGATCAGCCCCTCGCAGTCCAGGAGTTCGAGCACCCCCGGCACGCGCTGCGCCGCCCCGTCGCCCGACTCGGGCGCCGCCGTCGGCAACGCACTTGCCTCGAGCGTGAAATCGAGCAATCGCTGGGTGTAGTCGGTGGTCGGCCCCAGGACCTGTCCGCCCGGCAAGTCCTTGAAAGTCGCCGACACGCGCCGCCAGAGACGCATGCCGGAGGTCTCGACCGGCTGCGAGTAGCCCAGCCGCGGCAGCGTGGCGCGGAACGCGCGCACAAGGAACACCGCCTCGACGAGGTCGCCCGATGCCTGCTTGATCGCGAGCGCCGCCAGGTCGGGGTCGTAGATCGAGCCCTCGGTCATGACGCGGTCCACGGCGAGCCTGAGCTGCTCGCGGATCTGCGGCACGCTCAGCTCGGGAATCCCGGGGTCGCCGCGACGCGACTCGTTCAGAAGCCGGTGCGAGTTCATGATCGCACGCTCTCCGCCCTTGACCGCGACGTACACCCTGGCGTCCCTTCAGTGCTCGATTCTGGTCGTGCGCGGCAGACCGCAGAGGCGCGTGCCGCTCGCCAGATACAGATCCACGCCCCGCGGGAAGCGCCGGCGATTCGCTTCCCACTGCGCGACGAACTCCGTGCCCAGCCCGGTCACCGCGAGGCGCGCCTCGCCGCGGATGCCGGGCCCCGATAGCCGCCAGGGCCCTCCTTCGGCGAGCCGGGGCACCTGCAGCACGACGCTTGCGGAGCGATCCGGATATTCGTCGGACCCGGCGTTGAAAGTCGCCAGCGCCGGCAGCTCCTCCGGTGCCGCCACCAAGGCGAAATCCGCCTCGCCGGGAGCGTCCACCAAAGCGCACCCGGTATGGAAGCGCAGATGGGTCGCGGCGCAGCGCGGGGCTCCCGGCGAAACCCACAGGCGCGTGTCCTGGTCCAGCAGCGCGCGCAGCAGCGAGCCCGCAGCAGCGCGCAGCCCGTCCACGGGCCGCTCGCCACCGGCGAGGTCCACGACGCTTCCCGGCCGCGCGAGCGCGCACAAGCAGCCGCGAAACACCGCCTGGCTGTCCAGCACGGGATCGGCGAAACCCGGCCCCACCAGCGCGAGTTCCTGGGGACTCATTCCGCAGCCTCGCGCGCAAGGGTGAAGAACTCGACCCGCGTCGCGTCGGCCTTGCGCCGCATGCGCGCTGCCTCGGACTGCAGGTGCGCGCGAATCGGCTCGATCACCCGGTGCCTGACGGATGCGTACGCCCGCGGCGACTGCAGCAGCGCGTCGGCGAGCGCCGCCAGCTCGGCCTTGCGGTGCGACCTGCCCTGCACGTACGCCACGCCGACCTCGCCGCTGTCGATGCGCAGCGCGCAGCGTGTCACGGCCATCTCGCCCAGGTTGAACGGCTCGCCACTACCCCCGACGCGGGCGCGCACCATGACCAGCCCGGTCTCGGGCGGGCGCAGCCATTCGCTGCCCGGCGACGCGCCGCTCTCGGCAACGCGGCGCGCCCAGTCTTCGAGCATTTCGAGCGGCGCGCGGGCGAGCAGTCCCATCCATTCGCGCCGCGACTCGGGCGTGCCGTCACCAGGCTGAAACATGGTGCCGCGATGCTAGGCAACCGACGTGACCCTTTTATGACCGCACGCCACGCGCTCTATTTCGCGCCCGAGCCGGCGAGCGCATGGGGACGATTCGGCTCCGCCTGGCTCGGACGCTGCGCTGCGAGCGGCAAGGCGATCGAGCAGCCCGTGATCGCCGGCGTCGCCGCCGCCGAGCAGGCGTCGCTGACCGAAGCGCCGCGGCGCTATGGATTCCACGCGACGCTCAAGGCCCCTTTCAGGCTGCGCGCCGATGCGCCGCTGGAAGCGATCTGCGGGGCGCTGGATTCCTTCTGCGCGAGCCGCGTCGCCTTCCGCATCCCGCGCCTGACGGTCGCGATGCTGGACGACTTCCTCGCTGTGACGCTGGCGGCACCGGACGCCCGAATTAGCGAGCTGGCCGCTGCCTGCGTGACCGAGTTCGATCGTTTCCGCGCCCCGCTCGACGAAGCCGAGCTCGCCAGGCGACGCGCGCTGCCGCTCACGGATCGCGAGGACGCCCTGCTGCGCCGCTGGGGATACCCTCACGTGCTGGATGCCTACCGCTTTCACCTGTCCTTGAGCGGGCGCCTGCTGGGAGCGCATCCCGCGCTGGTCGACGCGCTGCAGCGCGCGGCGCGCGCGGCGCTCGACGCGCTCGCGCTCGAGCCCCTGGTATTGGAGTCCGTGTGCCTGTTCGAGGAACCCGCCCCCGGCGCGCCGCTGCGCATCATCCACCGTGCGCCCTTCGCGCGCCGCGGGCGCCTGGTCTACGTGGTCGGCCCGTCGGGCGCCGGCAAGGACAGCGTTCTGCGATGGGTGCGCTCGCGGCTGCCGGAGGGTTCGCAGGTCCGCTTCGCGCGCCGCGCCATCACGCGGCCCGCGATCGCCGGCGACGAAAGCCACCTGCCGGTCAGCCGGACCCAGTTCGACCGCATGCTCGATCGCGGCGAGTTCGCGCTTCACTGGAGCGCGCACGGGCACTGCTACGGCATCGGCCGGGAAATCGCCGACTGGCTGGCGTCCGGCCGGACCGTGGTCGTCAACGGTTCGCGCGCGTTCCTGCCGCAAGCGTTGGTCCGTTTTCCGCAGCTCGAGGCGGTGCACGTCGTCGCCCCTGCCGGAGCACTGCGCGCGCGGCTTGCTGCGCGTGCGCGGGAAGGCGCCCTGGAGGCGCGCGAGCGGCTGGCGCGCGCCATCGTGCTTTCCGGGGAGGCGCGCTCCTGCGCGCTGCTGCTCGAGAACGACGGCCCGATCGAGCGGGCCGGCGCACGGTTCCTCGAGTTCCTGTGCCGCTAGGATGCCTGACCCCGCAAAGCGCGGTCACTTGCGAGCGCGAGCGCCGCGCCTGTTGCCTGCGACAGGATGAAAGGGCCGACATCGATCAGCCGAATGCCGCTGAAGGACTCGGTAAAGCCGCGCGCCAGAGTGACCGCAGGGTTCGCGAACGACGTCGACGCCGTAAACCAGTAAGCCGCCGCGATGTAACCGCCGATCGCGATCGGCGCGGCCCACGACGGCGATCGCTGGCAGGACAGGACCACGAACAGCAGCCCGAAGGTTGCCACCGCCTCGCTCCAGTACTGGGCCGTGCCGGCACGCGCGTGAGTGGACCATTGCAGCAGCGGCTGGTCGAACATCGCGTGCGCGGCAAGCACGCCGCAAATGGCGCCCGCGAACTGCGCCGCTGCATAGGGCCCGATCTCGCGGTGCGGCAGCGCGCGCTCGAGCGCCAGGGCCAGCGTCACGAGCGGGTTGAGGTGCGCGCCCGATCTCGGGCCGAACGCGATCACGAGCGCGGCCAGCGCGAATCCGGTGGCCAGGGAATTCGCGAGCAGCGCCAGCGCGGCGTTGCCGCCGGCGATGCGCTCGCCCATGATTCCGGAGCCCACCACCGCCGCAACCAGCAGCGCGCTGCCGAGCGCCTCGGCGCCGGCACGGCGCGCGAGCGTCATGCGATCGCGTCGGCCCGCACGCCGCCGATCTCGGTGAGCCGGCGGCGCAGCGTTTGGGAGTCGAGCAGGTCGAGGGGCAGGTTGACGAACAGATCGATGCGCGCCCGCAGCACCGTGAACGCCCGCAGGAACGCCTTGCGCCGGTCATCGTGCGAGCCGCCGGCCGCAGCGGGGTCCGGAATCCCCCAGTGCGCGCTGACCGGCTGCCCGGGCCAGAACGGGCAGACCTCTCCGGCAGCCTGGTCGCAGACTGTGAAGACGAAATCCAGGCGAGGCGCGCCCGGCGAGGCGAACTCCTCCCATCCCTTGGAACGCAGCCCAGAGACGTCGATGCGCTGCATGCGCAGCAGCTCCAGCGCATACGGATTGGGCGCCGAGGCGGGCCGGCTGCCGGCGCTGTAGGCGGCAAAGCGGCCGCCGCCCGCCGCATTGAGGTAAGCCTCGGCCATGATCGAGCGTGCCGAGTTGCCGGTGCAAAGGAACAGGACGTTCAGCGGCTTCATGCTTGCAAAGGTGGTCCCGGGAATCGAACGGTGCGCATCTTCTCCGGCCGACGGGCGGCGTGGCAAGTGACGCTTTTGTTACAGGCTCGGGAGACCGCCCTGACCTGGCACCCTCAGGACGCGCGCTCCGCATTCCCAGGTTGCGACGCGCACACCAGTGGGCGACGGCGTGGCACTTCGAACCCTATGCGCGCGAGACCGCCACCTGGCTGTCCCAGCTAGGCGCCGTGCTGGACTGCGCTTCCGGGGGAGCGGAACCGTGCGCGCCCACGGGTGTCGTGTCCGGATCCTGGCGCGCGGGTCGGCTGCCACCGCCGAAAAGCAGGCGCTGAATCGCGGCCCGAGCGCGCAGCGCGCTTTCCCTGCGGCCCAGTTCGGCGGCGGCAAGCGGTTCGCAAGAGCGAATGCGTACCACCAAGCGCTGCGCCGCCGCGACTTGCAGCAGCGAGGACCAAAGGGTGGTGTCCCCCGTGAACGCCGCGGCCTCGCTGCGCGACCCGTCCGGCCCGCAGTAAAGGATCGCGAGCGGTTGCACAGCACGCCCGCCCGCGGCCGCGGGCTCGAACAGCGCGGGGCGAAACGGCAAGACTCGCGCGCCGTCGCTTGAAGTGCCTTCCGGGAACGCGACGACGGTCTCGCCCGCGGCGAGCAGGCGTCCGATGCGGGCGTTGACCCGACGCGCGGCGTGGCCACTGCCTCGGCGAAGGAATACGGCGTCGTGGCGCATTGCCAGCCAGCCGATCACCGGCCAGCTCCGAACCTCGGACTTGCAGACAAAGGCCGCCGGCGCGAGCGCGCCGATCACCAGTACGTCAAGCCACGATACATGGTTCGCCACCACCAGGCTGCCCTCCTGGATGCGCACGCCATGGGCGTCCAGCCTTACGCCGAGCACGTCGAGCAGCTCGCGCGACCAGCGGCGGCGCAGTGCGAGTCGCCGGCGCCGCCCGAGCAGCGGCAGTGCGATCGCGCTCAGCGCGCAGCCGGCAGCGACATGCAGGCCTACGCGAAGCAGCCTTAGAAGTCGCCTAGGCAAGCTGCAACGACAGCCAGGCAATCACGCCGCCGAGAACTGCGCCGGCGAGCACGTCGCTCGGGTAGTGCAAGCCGAGCACCACGCGCGAGGCGGCGATCGCGATCGCCATCGGCAGCACCAGCGGGGCGAGCGCCGGGTAGTAGGCCAGCGCGACCGCCGTGAACGCAACCGCATGCAGCGTGTGGCCCGACGGAAAGCTGTAGCGGTCGAGCGGCACTGCGCCGGCCGTGATGTGGCGGTGCGTCTCGAACGGCCTGGGCCGATGCGTCCCGCTCTTGAGCAGCCGGTAGACGCAGGTGCCTGCAAGCCCCACGAGCACCATGTGCAGAACGGGCAGCGCCGCGTCGCCACGCTGCGCCAGCAGCAGCACGAGCATCAGCAGGTACCAGAAAATGCCGTCCCCGAGCCAGCTTGCCGCTCGCATGGCACGCAGCAGCGCGCGGTGCCGGATGAAGCAGGTGGCACGGCTGCAGGCGCGCTCGTCCCAGCGGCGCAGGATCTCCAGCGCGCCTTCAAGCGGCTGCATGGCGTGTCGTCCCGGCAAGGGCGGACGGCGCCGCATACTCGCGCATCAGCGCCTCGAAGTCCTCCACCGCGCGCTCCCAGCGGAGCTGCTCGGCCACGGCGCGCGCCTGCGCGCCGAGCTCGCGCGCCAGCTCCAGGTCGCTCGCCGCGGCGATCGCGTTTGCTATGAAAGCCTCCTCGTCGCCGCGCGCCGCTAGAAGCGCCGATAGGCCGTGCTTCAGGTACTGGCGCGAGGCGGCATAGTCGTAGGCCACCACCGCGAGGCCGCTCGCCATCGCCTCCAGGGTCACGTTACCGAAGGTCTCCGTTGTGCTGGCGAACAGGAACACGTCGGCCGAGGCGTAATGCGTGGCGAGCGCGCCGTTCACCAGGCGTCCGGCGACCACGCAGCCCTCGCCCGAGCGCTCCAATGCCGCGCCGATCGGGCCGTCGCCGACCAGCACCAGGCGCGTTGCGGGGCAAGCCGCGCGCATCGCGCGGAACGCGCGCAGCACCAGAGGGAAGTTCTTTTCCGGCGCGAACCGGCTCACGCACAGCGCGACCGGGGTGGCGCGGTCCGCACCCCAGCTGGCGCGCAGGGCCGCCGAACGGCGCGCCGGATTGAAGGTGCCCGCGTCGACACCTCGCCCCACCACGCGCAGGCGCGCGAACCCGAGCTTGCCCAGTTCCTCGGCAAGCTCTGCGGTCGGCACGATGGTGCACGCCGCGCGGTTGTGGAAATGGCGCAAGTAGGCCGTGACAGCGCGGGCAAGGAACCCGAATCCGTAGTGCTCGCTGTAGGCGTGAAAATTGGTGTGAAAATCGGTCGCGGCAGGGATTCCGAGCTGGCGCGCGGCCGCAAGCGCTGCCCAGCCAAGCGGGCCCTCGGTGGCAATGTGCACGATGTCGGGCCGCTCCTCCACCCACGCGCGCGCCAATCTCCCGCGCGAGGGCAGCCCCACGCGCAATTGGGGGTAGCGCGGCACCGGAAAACCTCGCACCAGCGTCTGATCCATGCCCGCCGGCGGCGTCGCGTCTTCGGCATCGTCCTGGCGCGGGCGCACCAGATGGATCGAATGGCCGCGGTCGAGCAGCCCTTCGGCGAACCGCTCGACGGTGCGCGCCACGCCGTTTACCTCTGGCGGATAGGTTTCGGTCACGACCGCCAGTCGCAGTCCTCGGCGTCCGACCGCCTCGGTATTCACGGCGCGCGAGTCTCCGCGCCTCAGATGAAGCGCGGATGAACGCGGGATGACAGTTTCGTGAAACTCAGCCCAGCAGGATCAGCGCCCAGACCAGGGCGACATTGACCAGCGCAATCATCACCGCCGCGCTGCCGATGTCCTTGGCGCGCTTGGCCAGGCGATGGTCATCGAGCGAGATTCGGTCCACGGTCGCCTCGACCGCGGAGTTGAGAAGCTCGACCACCAGCACGATCAACACGCTGCCAGCGAGCAGCGCGCGTTCGGCGCCATTCGCACCCAGCCACAGCCCGAGCGGCACCAGCGTCGCGGCCAGCAGCAATTCCTGGCGAAACGCATCCTCATGGCGCGCCGCGGCGGCGAGTCCGGAGAACGAATAGCGCGTAGCGTTGATCAGGCGGCGCATCCCGGTCACGCCTTTGTGCGGGCTCTCCATCGGGCCGCGAAGGTAGCACATCCGCGTGTCATCGCCACGTCACCGTGGCGTCACGCGGCAGTCATCGCAGCCGGATACCGTTCGCGGCGCCCACCGCTGCGAGAGGCACGCAATGGACCGAATCGACGCCGAGCTGCTGCTGCCACGCGCGCGCGCCAGGTCGCGCTCCCGATACAGCACGGCAATCGCTGCGACCGAGTACGAGCGGCGCGCGGCGCAGCGGCTGCGCTGGCGGGTGTTCGCCGACGAGCTTGGCGCGCGACTGCCCACGCGCGAACCCGGCGTCGACCACGACATATTCGATCCGTTCTGCAAGCACATCGTGGTTCGGGAAGACAGCACCGGGGAAGTCGTGGGCACCTACCGGGCGCTCGTACCGGAACAGGCGCGCCGCATCGGCTGCTACTACTCCGAGTCGGAGTTCGACCTCACGCGGCTGCAGATGCTGCGCGGCCGCATGGTCGAAGTCGGGCGAGCGTGCATTCATCCGGCTCACCGCAACGGCATGGTGATCGCGCTGCTGTGGTCGGGTCTTGCGCGCCTCATGGTTGCCGGAGGTCATGCCTACCTCGCCGGCTGCGCCTCGCTCGGCATGGCGGATGGGGGCCACGCCGCGGCTTCGCTGTTCGAGCGGTTACGCGCAACCTACCTGGCACCGGTCGAGTATCAGGTGTTCCCGCGTTGCCGTTTGCCGCTCGAGGAGCTCGATACAGACCGAGTCGCCGAGGCGCCGCCACTGTTGCGCGGCTACCTACGCGCCGGCGCCTGGGTCTGTGGCGAGCCCGCGTGGGACCCAGACTTCAATACGGCCGACCTGTTCCTGCTGCTGCCGCTGGCGCGGCTAGACGTGCGCCACGCTCGGCACTTCCTCGGCACCGGTGCGGCGCTCCCGGGCTGACCGGGAGGGCAGTGCGATCGCCTGTATCAGTTCCTCCTGGGCGGCGCGACCGCGGCCGCGGCGCGGCGCTGCCCGCTGGTATCCGCCATCGGCGTCCATGATCCAGGCCTGCGCCGTGTCCTCGAGGTAGATCTGCAGTCCCTCGCGCAGCACGCGCTCCTTGAGCCCCGGGTCGAGCACCGGGAAGCACAGCTCGATGCGGCGGAAGAAATTGCGGTCCATCCAGTCGGCGCTCGCGAGGTAGGTGTCCTCGGCGCCGTCGTTGCGGAAGTGGAACACGCGCGTGTGCTCGAGGAAGCGCCCGACGATCGAGCGCACGCTGATGTTCTCCGACAACCCCTCGACCCCCGGCCGCAAGGCGCATACGCCGCGCACGATGAGGTCGATCTTCACGCCCGCCTGCGCGGCCGCGTACAGCTCCTCGATCAGCTCGGGCTCGAGCAGCGCGTTCATCTTGGCGATGATGCGCGCCGCCCGGCCCTCCTTGGCGATGCGCGCCTCGTTGCGCACCGCGGCGACGATCCGACGGTGCAGCGTGAACGGCGACAGCCACAAGTGCTTCATGCGGCTGGCGCGCCCCAGCCCGGTGAGCTGCTTGAAGACCTCGTTCACGTCGGAGCAGATTTCCTCGTTGGAGGTGAGCAGCCCGAAGTCGGTGTACTGGCTCGCGGTGCGAGGGTGGTAGTTGCCGGTGGCGAGATGCGCATAGCGCCTGAGTGCCGTGCCGTGCTCCGTTTCTTCGCGCCGCACGACCAGCGCCATCTTCGCGTGCGTCTTGTGCCCGACGACGCCGTAGATGACGTGCGCCCCGACCTCCTCCAGGCGCGATGCCCAGGCAATGTTCGCCTCCTCGTCGAAGCGCGCCATCAGCTCGAGCACCACGGTCACCTCCTTGCCCTGGCGCGCGGCGTCGATCAGGATCTTCATCAGCTCCGAGTCGGTGCCGGTGCGATACACAGTCTGCTTGATCGCGATAACCCGCGGGTCGGTGACCGCAGTGCGGATGAACTCGATCACCGGCATGAACGACTCGTAGGGGTGATGCAGCAGCACGTCGCTGCGCGCGAGCGCGGGGTACATGGCGCCGTTGCGCGCCAGGCGGGCCGGCAGCGCGGGCTCCATCTGCGGATACTTGAGGTCGGCGCGGTCCACGCTCTCCGGCACCTCGCGCAGGCGGTATAGATTGACCGGGCCGTCGACGCGGTACAGATCGCCCTCGCCCAGGTCGAACTGCTGCTGCAGGAACTCGATGGTGCGCTGCGAGCAGTTCGCCGCCACTTCCAGCCGCACCGCGTCCCCGAAGTGCCGCTGCAGCAGCTCGCCCTGGACGGCGATCCTCAGGTTCTTGATCTCTTCCTCGTCGACGAACAGGTCGGAGTTGCGCGTGACGCGGAACTGATGGCAGCCCTTGACATCCATGCCCGTGAAAAGCTCGTCCATGTGCGCGTGCAGGATCGAGGACAGGAACACGAACGCGTGCTCGGCCCCGGCGACGTCGCGCGGCAGCTTGATGACGCGCGGCAGCGCGCGCGGCGCCTGCACGATCGCGGCACGCGACTTGCGGCCGAAGGCGTCGCGCCCTTCGAGCTCGATTGCAAAATTGAGGCTCTTGTTGAGCACGCGCGGGAACGGGTGCGCGGGGTCTAGCCCGATCGGCGTCAGGACCGGCAGCAGCTGGCGGAAGAAGTAGTCGCGCACCCAGGCGCGCTGCGCCTCGCTCCAGGCCTCGCGCCGCGGGAATACGACACCCTCGCGCTCCAAGGCCGGCAGTAGCACCTCGTTGAGCAGCTGGTACTGCTCGGCGACCAGCGCGTGCGCCTTCTCGGAGACCAGCGAGAACACCTCCGCCGGGCTCCTGCCGTCGGGGCCGGACTGCTTCACCCCGAGCTTCATCTGCTCCTTGAGGCCGGCGACCCGGATCTCGAAGAACTCGTCGAGGTTGGATGACACGATGGTGAGGAAGCGCAGCCGCTCCAGCAGCGGCACGTTGTCGTCGGCGGCCTGCGCGAGCACGCGCCGGTTGAACTCGAGCAAGCCGAGTTCGCGGTTGAGGAAGTGCGACGGGGGCAGGGCCTTGCGGATCATTGCCTGCGGCGAAGGGAAAGCGCCGGGCTACATATCATAAACGCCAAACATTGCAGCTGTGTTACAGCGCGCAAGCGCGTTTGCGGCGGTGCGGCGTGAATGCTAACTTGCGAGGCTCATGCCACGCCCCGACGTCCTGGCAGCGGTGGATCTGGGCTCGAACAGTTTTCACCTGCTCGTCGGCAGGGTCATGGACGGGCAGATCTACCCGCTGGATGCGCTGCGCGAGCCGGTGCGCCTTGGGGGCGGTCTGACCGCGGACAAGCGCATCGACCGCGCCACCCAGGCGCGCGCGCTCGAGGCGCTGTCTCGCATCGGCGAGCGGCTGCGCGGCTTTTCGCGCCAGACGGTGCGCGCGGTGGGGACCAATGCGCTGCGCGTCGCCAAGAACGCGCCGCAATTCCTGCGCGAGGCGCGCGCCGCGCTCGGTTTCCCGATCGAGGTGGTGGCCGGGCGCGAGGAGGCGCGCCTGATCTACCTCGGCGTGGCGAGCTCGATGCCGCCGGCTTCGCACCGGCGCCTGGTGGTGGACGTGGGCGGCGGCTCCACCGAGTTCATCATCGGCCGGGGCATGGAGCCCGAGCTGACCGAGAGCCTGTACATGGGCTGCGTGAGCTGGAGCCTCGAATTCTTCCCTGACGGGCGCATCGAGAAGCCGCGCATGAAGAAGGCCGAGCTCGCCGCGCGCCAGGAGCTCGCCGGCATGGTGCGCGCCTACCGCGCCGCCGGCTGGGAGGAGGCGATCGCATCCTCCGGAACGGCGCGCGCGATCGAGGCGATCCTGCGCGCCAACGACTGGGCGCAGGAAGGCATCACGCGCGAGGGCATCGACCGGCTGCGCGCCCTGCTCGTCAAGCACGAGCGCGCCGACCCCGAGCGCATTCCGGGACTGCGCGCCGGCCGCGCCGCGGTGTTGGCCGGCGGCGTGGCGATCCTGCGCGCGGTGCTGGACGAGCTCGGCATCGAGCGCCTGGCGGTGTCCGAAGGCGCGCTGCGCCACGGACTGCTCTACGACCTGCTGGGACGCGTCGAGCACCGCGACATGCGCGAGGCGACGGTGGCGCAGTTCATGCGCCGCTACGGCGCAGACGCCGCGCAGGCGGCCCGGGTGCAGGCGCTCGCGCTGGCGCTGTTCGACGCGCTCGCAGCGCGCCGCGAGCCCGCCGAGGCGGAGGACGAATCGGCGCGCATGATGCTCGACTGGGCGGCACGCCTCGCCGAGGTCGGCCTGTCGGTGGCGCACGCGCAATACCACAAGCATTCGGCCTACATTCTCTCGAACGCCGACATGCCGGGCTTCTCCCGCATGGAGCAGCAGCGCCTGGCGCGCCTGGTGCTCGCGCACCGCGGCAAGCTCTCCAAGGTCGAGGATGCCGGCATCGACAGTGGCGACTGGACGCTGGTCTTCTGCCTGCGCGTCGCGGCGCTCGTGCTGCGCAGCCGGACCGACGTGCGCCTGCCGATCGGCCGCGTGACGGCGCGCGAGGACGGATTCGCGCTCGACCTGCCGCAGGGATGGCTCGACGACAATCCGCTCACCGCGTCCGCGTTGGACACCGAGGCCAGCCACTGGAAGTCGATCGGCGTGAAGTTCGAGGTGCGCGGGCTCTCGGATCGCAGGATCGCGGTGCTCGCCAAGGCCGGCTAATCCTGGAGCCAGGGTGGCGCAAGGCTCCTACGCTGCGCCGCTCAAGGCGCGCCGCCCGAAGCTGGGCCCCGATGCGCCCGCCGAGCGCGCTTTCGTCGCCGCGTTCCGCGCTTCGCTGCGGCAGGTGGCGCACAACGCCGCCGGCGCCACGCGCGGCGACGACCCCGAGTATCTGCACCAGTTGCGCGTCGGCTTGCGCAGGTTGCGCGCAGCGCTGCGCGCCTTCCGCGAGATCGTGCCGCGCGCCTGCGCCGAACCGGTGCTCGCGCCCTTGCGAGCGCTCGCCCCGCTGCTCGCCGAGGTGCGCGACCTGGACGTATTCTGCGCACGCCTCGAGCGCTATCGATATGCCAGCGGCGCCGCGGAAGCATTGCTGCGCTGCGCCGCAAAGCGGCGCAGCGCTGCGCAGCTACGCCTGCGACGGGGCCTGCACGGCAAGCGGTTCACGCACTGGCTGGATGCGACGCAGGGCTGGCTGGAGCGGGCGCCGTGGCGCAAGGCGCGCGCGGTCGCTGCAGGCGCCCGCCGGCGCCGGCTCGCCGCGCATGCCGCGCGCTCGCTCGGGAGACTGGGCCGCAAGCTGCGCCGGGCGGGTGACCGGCTCGACTGGAGCGACGCCGCGGCACGGCACGAGTTCAGGATCCGGCTGAAGCGTTTTCGCTATGCCTGCGAGTTCTTCCGCGGCGCGCTCGCCGGCAAGCGCACGGGGAAGCTGATCCGCGCGCTCAAGCGCCTGCAGGACGCATTGGGCGATCTGAACGACATCGACGTGGCAAGACGGCTGCTCGACGAGCCCGCGCTGGTTCCCGGCATGCAGGACGCAGCGGGGCGCGCGTTGCGCGCCCGCTTGCGCCGGCGCCTGAATCTTGAGACGCGTGCGCTTGAGCGGCAGCTCGCGCCTGCGTGGCGGAAGGTCTCCCGCGCGCTGCCAGGCTAGAGCAGCTCGGGCGAGATCACCGCGCGCACCACCACCTGTGGCGCGTCGCCGCGCACGCGGTTGCTGAGCCACCAGAGGCCGCCCTTGCGCACGCTCCACGAGCCGCCCGCGCCCGCCACCAACCGAGCGGCCACCCGGCCGAGGTCGGGCTGGTGGCCCACGATCACGACCGCTTTCTTGCCGTCGGGCCAGCCCGCGACTTCCAGGACGTCGGTCGCCGACGCGCCGGGCGCCAGCCGCTCGGCAGTCCGGACGCGCACGCCGAGCGCCGCGGCTGTTTCCTGCGCGCGGCGCGCCGGGCTCGCGACCACCACGAACGTCGAGGGCAGGCGGCGCAGCAGCCACTCGGCGACGCGCTGCGCCTGCTTGGAGCCCTTGCGGGTCAGGCGCCGCGAATGATCGGGGTCGCTTTCCTCCGCGTCGGCGTGCCGCCACAGGATCAGGTCCACGCGGGTCCTTGGGCGGCTTCAGCGCGCGACGGCCTGCGCCGCCGCGGCCACCCGCGCCGCCGGAAAGCGCGCGCGAAACACGCTGCCCTTGCCCGGCGTGCTCTCGATCGCGAGCGTCGCCTGGTGGCGCGCGAGCGCGTGTTTCACGATCGACAGGCCCAGGCCGGTGCCGCCGGTTTCGCGCGAGCGGCCGCGGTCGACGCGGTAGAAGCGCTCCGTCAGGCGCGGAATATGCTCGGGCTCGATGCCGATTCCGCTGTCCTCGACCGCGAACTCGGCGCCCTCCGCGCTGGCACGCCAAGTAAGCCGGATCACGCCGCCCTCCGGCGTGTAACGCACCGCGTTGGAGGCGAGGTTGGTGAACACGCTCGCCATCTCGCTCTCCGCGCCCAGCAGGTCGTAGCCTTCCGCCGCTTGCAGCGTGATGCGATGCTTGCCTGCGGAAAGCGCCTCGGCCTGGGATCGGACCTGCGCCAGCAGGGGCGCCATCCTGATGCGCTCGGCAGGCGGCGGCGCTGGCGCGTGCTCCAGCGCCGAGAGCGTCAGCAGGTCGTCGATCAGCCTCCGCATGCGCTCGGCCTGCGGCGCCATCAGTGAGACATAGTCGCGCACCCGCTGCGAGTCGAGCTTCAGGTCGTGGATGGTCTCGAGAAAGCCAGACAGCACAGTGAGCGGCGTGCGCAGCTCGTGCGATACGTTGGCCACGAAGTCGCGCCGCATCGCCTCCAGGCGCTCGGTGCCCGTGACGTCGTGGGACAGCAGCAGGTACTGGCTGTCGCCGATGGCGACCATCTGCAGCGACAGGGTGAGTGCCTCGGGCCCCGCGCCCGGAATCCGGATCGGTCCCGCGTAGTCCCCCTGCTCGAGGTACTCGGCGAACGCCGGGTCACGCACGAAGTTCGCGATCGGCTCGCCACGGTCGCGCTCCGGGTCGATGTTCAGGTGCGCGCGCGCGGTGTCGTTGCACCACTGCAGCCTCAGGCTGGTATCCAGAACGGCGACACCGTAGGGCAGCGCCTGCGCGGCGCGGCGCGAGCGGACCATGAGCTGCGCCAGTTCTCGCCGGCGCGCGAGCATCGCGCGCCGGCGCTTGCGCAGCAGGTTGTAGACCTCGCCCCACAGCCCTTCGGCCTCCGGCGGCTCGCCAGGGAGCGGCTGTGCTGCCCAGCGCCTGAGGCGGTGCAGCTCGCGCAGGTGGCGCAACAGCGCAAGCGCCAGGACCACGGCGAGCAACGCGAGACCGACGGTCAAGGCGCTCATTTCGCCTGGCCCGCGCCGTCAGCCCCGGCTCGCGACCGCGGCCTCCGAGCGCAACGCATAGCCGCTGCCGCGCACCGTCTCGATCAGGGCATCGTGGCCGGTGGGCGCAAGCGCCTGGCGCAGCCGGCGCACGTGCACGTCCACCGTGCGCTCCTCGATGAAGACGTGGTCTCCCCAGACCGCGTCCAGCAGCTGGCTGCGCGAGTAGACGCGGTTGGGATGCGTCATGAGGAAGTGCAGCAGCCGGTACTCGGTCGGCCCGAGAGCGAGCCCGCGGCCGTTGCCGGTGACGCGGTGCGCCGCCGGGTCCAGGCGCAGGCCCGCGATCTCGACGGGGGCATCGCCGTGATGCGGCTTGCGCCGCCGCAGCACGGCCCGGATGCGCGCCACCAGCTCCTTGGTGGAAAACGGCTTGGTAATGTAGTCGTCGGCGCCGACCTCGAGGCCCGCCACCTTGTCCAGCTCCGCGCCGCGCGCGGTGAGGAAGATGAGCGGCAGCTCGCGCGAGCGCTGCTCGGCGCGCAGCTTGCGCGCCAGCGCAAGCCCCGATTGCCCCGGCAGCATCCAGTCGAGCAGCACCAGGTCCGGCAGCACGTCCGCCAGGAAGCGCGCGGCCTCCTCGGCGCTCGAGGCGCGCAGCACTTCGAAGCCGGAGTGCTCGAGATTGACCGCGATCAGCTCGAGGATCGCGGGTTCGTCTTCGACCACCAGGACCGAGGTCGGCATCGGGGGCGTCTACTGCTTGGCAAGCTCGCGCTCGATGTCCTCGAACGAGGTGTGGCGCACGTCGGTGCCCTTGACGATGTAGATCACCTGCTCGGCGAGGTTCTTGGCATGGTCGCCGATGCGCTCGATCGCCTTCGCCACCCAGATGATCTCCACGCCGGCAGTGATGGTGCGTGGGTCCTCCATCATGTAGGTGATGAGCTGGCGCAGCACGGAGCGGAACTCGCTGTCGATCGCGACATCCTCTTTCAGCACCTCGGCGGCGGCGGCGGCATCCAGCCGCGCAAATGCGTCCAGCGCCTGGCGCAGCATGCGCACCGCGATGTGCGCGGCGTGCCGGATCGAAGGAAAGCGCTGCGCGTGCTGCGCGCCGTGCTCGTGGATCGCGCGCGCCATGCGGGCGATCTTCTCGGCCTCGTCGCCGACCCGCTCCAGGTCGGTGACGATCTTGCTGATGGCCATGATCAGGCGCAGGTCGCTCGCCGCCGGCTG
>CAZVHU010000074.1:0-15376 GCA_964627075.1 uncultured Enterobacteriaceae bacterium
CACGATCGCCTTCTACCGCTCGGGCGGCATGCAGTGGTCGAAGCAGCTGGGCTAGAAGCCGATCCTGCGCTTCGCGCCGCGCTCGGCCTGGATGTCCTCGGGCCAGAGCTCGGCGCGGCCCGCGATCTTCGCGTTGCCGAAGGCGGCCTGGACCGCGCGCCGCATTTCGCGCGGCGTGAGGCGCGCGAGCAGCTCCACCACGCCCGCCTCCGGCTCGGGCGGGAACTGCCGGCCCCAGTCGTGCGCCTCGCGGATCTCGCGGTAGATCGAGCGCGCGATGCGCGCCGCGCCATCGGCGTCGGGCGTCTCGATCTCGTAGACGTTCATGCGGTTGAGGATCGGCTCCGGGATGCGCGCGGCGTCGTTGGCGGTGGCGAACCACACCGCGCCCGAGGCGTCGATCGGCAGCTCGACGAACTCGTCGACGAACTGCGTGGCGGTGCTCGCCTCGAGCAGCCCGTAGAGCGCGCCCAGCGGGTCGTACTGCCCCTCGGCGCTCGCCTTGTCGATCTCGTCCACCACCATCACGGGGTTGGCGTACTCGCCATTGAGGAAGGTGTCGAACACCTTGCCGGGCTTCGCGTTCTTCCACTGCGAGGAGGCGCCCGACAGGATCCAGCCCGCCGTGAGCGAGCTCATCGGCACCAGGCCGAATCCCGTGCCAAGCAGCTGCGCGATGCGGCGCGCGAAGTGCGTCTTGCCGATGCCCGGCGCGCCCAATAGCAGCACCGGCGCGAGCTCCACCGGGTCGTTGGAATCCACGCACAGCGCGAGCTGGCGCCGGACGTCCTCGAGCACCTCGCCGAAGTTGGGCAGGTCCTCGAACAGCGCGTCCATCTGCGGCAGCGACGAGGGCTTGACGGTGAAGCGCTGGCCGCCGGCGCGCAGCATCTTCTCGTAGACCGCGCGCAGCGCCTCGTTGGCGGTGGCGGGCAGCTGCTCCAGCGCCTTTTCCACCGCGGCGACTTGGTACACGTCCTTGAACCCCGCGACGGGGATGGAGACTGAGACATCGGTAGCCATGGCGACCTCCTGTCTTCTTGTTCTCCGGCGAATGCGCCGCGCGCGAAAAGCTAGCACAGAGCGCCCGCAACGCGAAATCGCCCCGCGCTGGCAGCCTGCGGCCCGGACTGCCAAGGTTGCCAAGGCACCCGGCGGTATGGTTGAATCCGGCCATGGGTCGCCATTTCTACGGCTTCTATTTCTTCTTCCCGCGCCATCTGGCGGAGGGGAACGGCTAGCCGCACAGTCAACGACCCCAGGAGACCGCCAGAGCAGGAATGCCTGGCGGTTTTTTTTTGGATGTTTGGGCAAAGGCACGCGCCATGACCACCCCGACCGACAACTACCTCGCCATCGTCCCGGCGGACAAGACCTCGCTCACCGACGACGAGCGCATCGAGAACATCGTGCCCCTGCCTCCGCCCGAGCACCTGATCCGCTTTTTCCCGATCCAGGGCACGCCGGTCGAGCGCCTCATCGCCGACACGCGCCGCCGCGTGCGCGAGATCCTGCACGGCAAGTCCGATCGCCTGCTGGTGGTGATCGGGCCGTGCTCGATCCACGACCCGGCGGCGGCGGTCGCCTACGCGCAGAAGCTCGAGGCCGAGCGCGACCGGCACGCCGGCGAGCTGGAAATCCTGATGCGCGTCTATTTCGAAAAGCCCCGCACCACCGTGGGCTGGAAGGGCCTCATCAACGACCCGTACCTGAACGGCAGCTTCCGCATCAACGAGGGGCTGCGCATCGCGCGCGACCTGCTGGTGCGCATCAACCAGCAAGGAGTGCCCGCGGGCTGCGAGTTCCTCGACGTCATCTCGCCGCAGTACATCGGCGACCTCGTATCGTGGGGCGCGATCGGTGCGCGCACCACCGAGTCGCAGGTGCACCGCGAGCTCGCCTCGGGGCTCTCCGCCCCGGTGGGCTTCAAGAACGGCACCGACGGCAACGTGCGCATCGCGGTGGACGCGATCCTCGCCGCGCGCCAGAAGCACCACTTCCTGTCGGTGCACAAGAGCGGCCAGGTGGCGATCGTGGAAACGCGCGGCAACGACGACTGCCACATCATCCTGCGCGGCGGCGCGCGGCCCAACTACGACGAGGCGAGCGTCAAGGCCGCGTGCGAGGAGCTGGGCAAGGCGAAGCTGCCGTGCCGGCTGATGATCGACTTCTCGCACGCCAATTCCTCCAAGCAGTACAAGCGCCAGGTCGAGGTCGCCGCGGCGGTCGCGGCGCAGGTGGCGGCCGGCAGCCGCTCGATCGTCGGCTGCATGGTCGAGTCCAACCTCGTGGAGGGCCGGCAGGAGCTCACCTCCGGCAAGGCCGCGGCGCTCACCTTCGGCCAGAGCATCACCGACGCCTGCATCGGCTGGGAGGATTCGGTCGGCGCCCTGGAGACGCTCGCGCGCGCGGTGAAGGAGCGGCGCAGGAAGGGCAAGCGCTGAGGCGCGGCGGGACCTGCCCCTGAGCCTTCCGTTCGAGGCGCTGTCGCCCGGCGCCTTCGCCGCGGCGGCGCTGGTGGTGGCGCTCGCCTACACTGCCTACGGCCTGACGGGATTCGGCTCGGTGGTGATCGCGCTGCCGCTGCTCGCGCACCTGTTCACGCTCAAGTTCGCGGTGCCGCTGCTGATGCTGCTCGACCTGGGGGCGTTCCTGGTGCTGGGCGCGAGCGCGCGGCGCAGCGTGCGCTACGACGTCGTCGGCTGGCTCGCGCCCTTCATGCTCGCGGGCATGGCGGCAGGGCTTACGCTGCTGATCCGCGTGCCGGAGCAGTACCTGATCGTCGCGCTGGGCGTGTTCCTGCTCGCCTACGCCGGCTGGGGCCTTTCGCGCCGCGGCCCGCCGCGGTCGCTCGCGCGCGCCTGGTGCGCGCCGATCGGGCTCGCGGGCGGCGCGCTCTCGGGGCTGTTCGGCACCGGCGGCGTGTTGTTCGCGATCTACAACGCGGGCCGGATCCGCGACAAGGCCGAGCTGCGCGCGACCAACGCCGCGATGATCATGTTCTCATCGGTGCTGAGGCTGTTCCTGTTCGGCGCGGCGGGGCTGCTTGCGCAGGAGGGCCTGATGCTCGCCGCCCTCGGCCTGCTGCCGGCGCTGTTCGCCGGCTTCTGGATCGGCAACCGGCTGCACCGCGCGGTGCCGGCCGAAGCGGTGGTGAAGGTGCTCCACGTGGTGCTGATCGTCGCCGGGGCGGTCCTGCTCGTGCGCGCGCTCGGCTGACGCGGCTCGCGGCCGGCGCCGGCGTTTGTCCGCGCCGGGGGCGTTCGGCATAATGCCCCGCTCGTAAGGACGCCATGGCCGAGAAACCGGCGCAACTCGCCCACCTGGAGCACCTCGGGGACGCCACCAAGTTCTCGGCGCAGATCCACGCCCTGATCCCGAAGTGCGACCTGCTGGAGAATTTCTCGCCCGCCGAGGTGCGGCTGCTCGCGCACTTCATGGACGTGTACCGCGCGCCGACCGCGGCCGAGATCATCCACGAGGGCGAAGGCGGCGATTTCATGCTGATGCTGCTCGAGGGCAAGGTCGAGGTGCAGAAGCGCGACCGCTGGGGCGCGCAGCAGGTGATCGCGGTGGTCGAGCCCGGCAAGACGCTGGGCGAGATGTCGATGATCGACGGCGAGCCGCGCTTCGCCACCTGCATCGCGGCCGAGCCGTCGCTGGTGGCGGTGCTCAACCGGGAGAGCCTCGCGCGCATCATCGTCGAGCAGCCGATGCTCGGGGCCAAGATCCTGATGGAGATCGTGCTCATGCTCTCGCAGCGCCTGCGCGCCACCAGCTCCCGGCTGCTGCTCGCGCTCGACGGCCAGTCGCAGCGCGGTGCAGGCCTGCTGTGAGGCCGGCGCGCATCCGCCGGCGGCGCCGGGACGTAAAGTGGTGAGGCTGTAAGGCGCGCGGCGCCTGCGGCGACCAAGCGCACGGCCCCCAGAACGCAAGGACTCTGAATGCACGCCACGCTTCCCCTGATGCGGCGCTACGGCTTTCCCGCAGTGCGGCGTGCGCGCCTCGAGACGCTGCAGGTGAACCTCGGCTACAGGTGCAACCAGAGCTGCATTCATTGCCACGTCAACGCGGGCCCCAACCGCAGCGAGCAGATGTCGCGCGAGACGCTCGCCGACGTCCTCGCCTTCATCGGCGTCGCCGGGGTGCGGCGCCTGGACCTGACCGGCGGCGCGCCCGAACTCAACCCGCATTTCCGCGAGCTGGTGATGCGCGCGCGCGAGCTTGGCGTGCACGTCATCGACCGCTGCAACCTCACGATCCTCGAGGAGCCGGGGCAGGAAGGCCTCGCGGAGTTCCTCGCCGCGCAGCGCACGGAGATCATCGCCTCGCTGCCCTGCTACCTGGAGGAGAACGTCGAGCGCCAGCGCGGCAAGGGCGTGTTCGACAAGAGCCTGCGCGCGCTCAGGCGCCTCAACGCCCTCGGCTACGGCGCGGCCGGCTCGGGCCTCGAGCTCAACCTCGTCTACAACCCGCAGGGGCCGAGCCTGCCGCCGGCGCAGGGCGCGCTCGAGGCCGACTACAAGCGCATCCTCGGGGAGCGCCATGGCGTCGTCTTCAACCGGCTGTATGCGCTCGCCAACATGCCGATCCAGCGCTTCGGCTCTACGCTCGTCTCCAAGGGACAGTTCAATTCCTACATGGCGCTGCTGCACGGAGCGCACCGCGAGGAGAACGTCGCGGCGGTCATGTGCCGCACGCTCCTGTCGGTGGACTGGCAGGGCTACGCCTACGACTGCGACTTCAACCAGATGCTCGGCCTGCCGCTGGTCGTGGCGGGGCGCGGCGGCGAGGAAAAAGCGCGGCGCGTGCACCTATCGGAGCTGATCGGGCGCGACCTCGCGGGCAACCCGGTCGCGGTGCGCGACCACTGCTTCGGCTGCACCGCCGGGCAGGGCTCGTCCTGCGGCGGGGCGCTCGATGGCTAGCCTGGACGCGGCCGCGCCGGAGGCGACGGCTCCCGGCCGGAGCTGCCCGCTGTCGTATCGCTACGGCGCGCGCGCGCTTGCGGCGGGCGCGACGCTGTCCACCGACACGCTCTGGGTCGCGGGTGGCCTCTACGGCAACCGCTTCGCGCTCGATGCGTTGATCGCGCTCTACGACCGCGAGCCGGGCGAAAAGGCGCTCGTGTTCAACGGCGATTTCCACTGGTTCGACGCCGCGGCGGAGGACTTCGCGCGCGTCAACCACCTGGTGCTCGCGCACGCGGCGATCCGCGGCAACGTCGAGTCCGAGATCGCGAGCCCCGTGGACGGCGCGGGCTGCGGCTGCGCCTACCCGCAGTGGGTGGGCGACGCCGAAGTGGAACGCTCCAACCGCATCGTCGAGCGGCTGCGCGCCACGGCGCGCGCGCTTCCGGCGGAGCTTGCCGCGATCGAGGCGCTGCCCCCATGGCTCGTCGCCGAGGTGGGCGGCGAGCGCGTTGCCGTGGTGCACGGCGATGCCGAGTCGCTCGCGGGATGGGGCTTTTCGCAGGAGGCGCTCGCCACGCCCGCGGGCGAGCGCGCCGCGCGCCGCGCCTTCGCCGAGGCCGGAGCGCGCGTGTTCGCCTCGAGCCACACCTGCCTGCCGGTGATGCGGGTCTTCGACGGCGGGCGCATCATCGCCAACAACGGCTCGGCCGGCATGCCCAATTTCGAGCGCGCGCGCTACGGCATCGCGACGCGCATCTCGGTGCGGCCTTCGCCGGACGCGCTCTATGCGATGCGCGCCGGGGCGCTCTTCGTCGAGGCGATCGCCGTCGAGTACGACCAGGCGGCATGGCAGCGGAGGTTCCTCGAGCTCTGGCCCGAGGGATCCGACGCGCACCGCTCGTACTGGGCGAGGATCTGCCACGGGCCGCGCTACGGCGTCGAGAGCGCGCTGCGCGCGCCGGCGGCGCTGGCGGCGTAAGGCGGGCGCCGCCGTGGCGACCAAGGCGGCGGCGACGAGGTTCACATGAGCAGATCCAGGCTACTCCTTCTCGCAGTCATCGCCATCGCGGTGGCGACGTTCTTCGCCGCGGGCGGCCATCGCTACCTCGGCTTCGAGAGCCTCAAGGCGCAGCAGGCGGCGATCCAGGAATACTACGGCGCGCATCCGTGGCAAGCGGCCGCCGCGTTCTTCGCGGTCTATGTCGCGGTCACCGGGCTGTCGCTGCCCGGCGCTGCGATCATGACGCTGGTGGCGGGCGCGATCTTCGGGCTGCTGTGGGGCACGGTGCTCGTGTCCTTCGCCTCCTCGATCGGCGCCACGCTCGCGTTCCTCGCCTCGAGGTTCGTGCTGCGCGACTGGGTGCAGCAGAAGTTCGCGGGCCCGCTGCGCGCGATCAACGCTGGCGTCGAGAAGGAAGGCGGCTTCTACCTGTTCACCCTGCGCCTCATTCCCGCGATCCCGTTCTTCGCCATCAACCTGGCGATGGGGCTGGTGCCGATGCGCGCCTGGACCTTCTACTGGGTGAGCCAGCTCGGCATGCTCGCCGGCACCGTGGTCTACGTGAACGCCGGCACGCAGCTCGCCGCGATCGAGTCGCCCGCGGGGATCCTGTCGCCCGGCCTGATCGGCGCCTTCGTCCTGCTCGGCTTCTTCCCGCTGATCGCCAAGCGCGTGGTGGACGCGATCAAGGCGCGGCGCGTCTATGCGCGCTGGGCGCACGGCAGGCCGGCGCGCTTCGACCGCAACCTCGTGGTGATCGGCGCGGGCTCGGCGGGCCTGGTCACCGCCTACATCGCCTCGGCGGTGAAGGCCAAGGTGACGCTGGTGGAAAAGCACAGGATGGGCGGCGATTGCCTCAACACCGGCTGCGTACCCTCGAAAGCCCTCATCAAGACCGCGCGCGTGCTCGCCACCGTGCGCCGCGCGAAGGACTACGGCCTGAAGGGCGCGAGCGCGGAGTTCGATTTCGCCGAGGTGATGGAGCGCGTGCAGCGAGTCGTGAAGACCGTCGAGCCGCACGACTCGGTCGAGCGCTACACCGGGCTCGGCGTCGAGTGCCTCGAAGGCGCGGCGAAAATCGTCTCGCCGTGGGAGGTCGAAGTGAAGCTCGGCTCGGGCGAGACGCGACGCTTGAGTGCGCGCTCGATCGTGATCGCCGCCGGCGCGCGCCCGTTCGTGCCGCCGATCCCCGGAATCCAGGACATGGGCTGCCTCACCTCCGACACGGTATGGTCGTTGCGGAAGCTGCCGGCGCGCCTCGTGGTGCTCGGCGGCGGGCCGATCGGCTCGGAACTGGCGCAGGCGTTCGCGCGCTTCGGCTCGAAGGTGACGCAGGTCGAGATGCTGCCGCGGCTCTTGCCGCGCGAAGACCCCGAGTTCTCCGAGATGGTGGCGCGGCGCTTCCGCGCCGAAGGCGTGGATGTGCGCACCGGCCACAAGGCGAAGGAATTCCGCGCAGAGAACGGCCAGAAGGTGCTCGTGTGCGAAGCCGGCGGACAGGAAGTGCGCATCGCGTTCGACGAGGTGCTGTGCGCGGTCGGGCGCGTCGCCAACACCGCCGGCTACGGCCTCGAGGAGCTCGGCATCCCGGTGACGCGCGCGCGCACCGTCGAGACCAACGAATTCCTGCAGACGATCTACCCCAACATCTACGCCTGCGGCGACGTCGCCGGGCCCTATCAGTTCACGCACACCGCGGCCCACCAGGCCTGGTACGCGTCGGTCAACTCGCTCTTCGGGGGCCTGCGCAGGTTCCGCGCCGACTACTCGGTGATCCCCTGGGCGACTTTCACCGACCCGGAGGTGGCGCGCGTGGGCCTGAACGAGCTGGAGGCGAAGGAGCGGAACATCCCTTACGAGGTGACGGTCTACGGCATGGACGACCTGGACCGCGCGATCGCGGACGAGGAGGCGCACGGCATGGTGAAGGTGCTCACGGTGCCCGGCAAGGACCGCATCCTGGGCGTGACCATCGCGGGCGAGCACGCCGGCGACCTGATCGCCGAGTTCGTGGCGGCGATGCGCCACGGCCTGGGCCTGAACAGGATCCTGGGGACGATCCACATCTATCCGACGCTCGCCGAGGCGAACAAGTACGCCGCCGGCGCCTGGAAGAAGGCGCACGCGCCGCAGGGGCTGCTGCGCTGGGTGGAGAAGTATCATGCATGGAGGCGGGGCTGATGTTGCGCGCGTTGCTTGCAGCTGCGGCGTTTCTTGCGTTCCAGGGCGCGGCGCTCGCGCAGGGGTTCGACCATTCGCACAGGGCCTGGGACGCGCTGCTGAAAAAGCACGTCGTGCTGATCGCCGGCGGCAAGGCCTCGCAGATGAATTACGCGGCGATGGCGAAGGACCGCGCCGCGCTCAAGGCCTACCTCGACGGCCTGTCCCGCGTCAGCGAGGCCGAGTTCAACGGCTGGACGAGAGCGCAGCGCATGGCGTTCCTCGTCAACGCCTACAACGCCTTCACGGTGGAGAAGATCCTCACGCGCTACCCGGACATCAAGTCGATCTGGGATTTCGGCAAGGTGTTCGGCAACCCCTTCAAGGACAGGTTCTTCAGGCTCCTCGGGCGCGAGTTCACGCTCGACGGCATCGAGCACGAGACGCTGCGCAAGCCCGGCGCCTACGACGAGCCGCGCGTGCACTACGCCGTCAACTGCGCCTCGATCGGCTGCCCGATGCTGCGCGAGGAGGCCTTCGCGCCCGAGCGCCTCGAGCGCCAGCTCGAGGAGCAGGCGGTGAGGTTCCTCTCGGACCGCACGCGCAACCGCGCCGCCGGCGGCAAGCTCGAGGTGTCCATGATTTTCCGCTGGTTCAAGGAGGACTGGGAAAGCGGCTACCAGGGCATCCGCTCGCGCGAGCAGTACTTCGCCAGGTACGCGAAGCTGCTGAGCGACGATCCCGGCGAGCAGAAGCTCGTTGCCGAGGGCAAGGCGCCGATTTCTCACTTGGAGTATGACTGGACGCTGAATGATGTGAGGAAGTGAAGCAGTGAAGGAGTGAAGGAGTGAAGGAGAAAAGGAGTGGATGAGGGGTGAAGGTTTCGGTGGTGGTGCCGGTGCTGAACGAGGCGCAGGGGATCGTCGCCGCGCTCGGCGCCTTGCAGGGGCTTCGCTCGCGCGGCCACGAAGTGATCGTCGTGGACGGCGGCAGCGCGGACGGCACAGCGACGCTCGCCGAGCCGCTCGCCGACCAGGCGATTGCCGCGCCGCGCGGGCGCGCCTCGCAGATGAACGCCGGCGCCGCGGCGGCAAGCGGCGACGCGCTCCTCTTCCTGCACGCGGACACGCGCCTGCCCGAGGGCGCGGACCGGCTCGTCGCGGAGGCGCTCGCGGCGCGACCTTGGGGGCGCTTCGACGTCAGGATCGAGGGCCGCTCGCCGCTCCTTGCGCTGGTTGCCTTCTTCATGAACCTGCGCTCGCGCCTCACCGGCATCGCGACCGGCGACCAGGCGATCTTCGTGCGCCGGAGCGGCTTCCCGGGATTTGCGCCGATCGCGCTGATGGAGGACATCGACTTCAGCCGCCGCATGAAGCGCGTCGCGCGCCCGGCCTGCCTGCGTGCGAAGGTCGCGACCTCGGGACGGCGCTGGGAGCGCGACGGCGTGCTGCGCACCATCCTCCTCATGTGGCGATTGCGCCTTGCCTACTGGCTCGGCGAGTCCCCCGACGAGCTTGCGCGCCGCTACGCCAACCCGGGCTGAAGTCGCGCTGCTGGTGTTCGCCAAGGCGCCGCAGCCCGGCAGGGTGAAGACGCGCCTCGTGCCCCTGCTCGGCGAGCGGGGCGCCGCGCGCCTGCACGCAAGGCTCGCCGAGCGCGCGGTGCGCACCGCGGTGGCGGCCGGGCTGGGGCCGGTGGAGCTGTTTTGCGCGCCGCACGCGCGGCATCCGTTTTTCGCCGCGCTGGGCCGACGCTACCGCGTTCGCCTGCGCGCGCAGGGTGCGGGCGACCTCGGCGAGCGCATGTACCGCGAGTTCGCGCGCGTGCTGCGGCGTGCGGACGCCGCGCTGCTCACCGGCTCGGACTGCCCTGCGCTGCGCGCCGCGGACCTGCGCACCGCGGCGCGGGCGCTGAAGCGTGGCGCGGACGCTGTGCTCGCGCCGGCCGAAGACGGCGGCTATGCGCTCATCGGCCTGCGGCGAGCGCGCAAGTCCCTGTTCCGCGGCGTCGACTGGGGCAGCGAGCGGGTGATGCGCCAGACGCGCGCGCGGCTCGAGCGCCTTCGCTGCAAGTGGGTGGAGTTGCGCACCGTGTGGGACGTGGACCGCCCCGAGGACGTCGCGCGCCTGCGGCGATCGGGCTTGCTGCGCAGGGTGCCGTGATCGGCCGCCGGGGATTCCTCGCGTTCGCCGGAGCACTTTTCCTGCCGCGGCTCGGGTGCGCGGCCGAAGCGGTCGAGGCGATGCGCTTTTCCGCGCTGCGGCCGGGCGAGGTGCTGCCCGGCTGGCTCAAGCCCTACGCCTTCGAAGGCCGGCCCAGGCACACGGAATACGCGCTGGTGGAGGACTCGGGCCGCACGGTGCTGCGCGCGCGCGCCGAGGCCTCGACTTCCGGTCTCGTCCGCGAGCTGCGCGTGGACCTGCGCTCGCACCCGCTGCTCGCGTGGCGCTGGAAGGTGGCGAGGCTGCTCGGGCGCAGCGACATCGCGAAGAAGGACGGCGACGACTTCCCCGCGCGCCTCTACGTCACTTTCGACCTCGACATCGCGACGCTGCCGCTCGGCGAGCGGGTGAAGCTCAGGATCGCGCGCGCCCTGTGGGGCGAGCAGGTGCCGCTCGCGGCGCTGTGCTACGTCTGGGACACGCGCGCGCCGCAGGACACCATCGCGCCCAACGCCTATACCGATCGCGTGCAGATGGTGGTCGCCGACAGCGGGCCGGCGCTCCTCGGGCGCTGGGTGGAGCGCGTGCGCGATGTCGGCGCCGACTACCGCCGCGCCTTCGGCGCGGATGCTCCCCTCGTCAACGGCGTCGTGGTCTCCGCGGACACCGACAACACGGGCGAGACCGCCGAGTCCTGGTTCGGCGACATCGAATTCAGATCGCGCCGGATTTCCTGAGCAAGTCTGCCACGCGCTCGGCGATCAGCCGGTAGCCGCGGGCGTTGGGGTGGATGGGGTCGGACCTGAGGCCGGCGTCCTTGAGGACTTTGCCGATCACCTCCCCCTCGTAGGGGATGCGGAACTCGGCGGCGATCGCCTCGTAGAACCCGGGCGGCGTGACGCCGAAACCGGGCTCCGGCGTGCCCACCAGCAGGACCGCCACGCCGCGGCTCCTCGCCAGCGCGACCATCGCGCGCACGTTGGCGGCGGCCTGCCTCGATTGCCTGCGCAGGAAATCGTTGCCGCCGTGGCACAGCACGAGCAGCGCCGGGCGGTGCTCGTCGAGCATCGCCGGCAGGCGCTCGAGGCCCGCCGCGCTCACCTCTCCCGGCACGCCCTCGCGCACCACGCGCCGGCCGATCAGCTGCGCGAGTTGCGCCGGATAGCTCTCGGACTCGCTCGCACCGGTGCCGAAGGTGAGGCTGTCGCCGAAGGCGAGCACCACTGCGTCCGCGGCGAGCTTGGGCAACCTGGGTTGGTCGCCGCAGGCGGCGCCAAGCAGCGCGAGCAGCGCGAGCCATGGCCGCGCCGCGGCCGGGAAACGCAGGGCGTTCATCGGGAGGGCCATGCTACACTTTGCCGAGAGGGAATTTCCGTATCCCGGTGCAACGCCGGGCGCGCAGGAAAAGGGGAGCCGGAGGAGGGCAATGAAGATCAGGAACCAAAAGGATTTCTGGGCCGGGCTGATGTTCGTCGCCTTCGGCCTGGCGTTCGCGATCGTGGCGCGCAACTACCAGATGGGCACCGCGGTGCGCATGGGGCCGGCCTACTTCCCGACCGTGCTCGGGGGCCTGATGGCGGCGCTCGGGCTGATCATCTTCCTTCGCTCCTTCGTCTCCAAGCTGCCCGCCGAAGCCACCAGGGTGCACCTGCCTTTCAGCTTCGCCGACCTCGTCATCGGCCTCGCCATCGTCACCGCGCTCGCCTGGGGCAGCAAGGCGATGTTCGGCAACGCCGACTGGGGGATGCTCGCCTCGGCGATCGCGCTCTCGGTGCTGGCAGTCCTGTTCCGGCCCAACACCAAGGCGCTCGTCCTGATCCTCGCCTCGTGCCTCGCCTTCGCCTACCTGCTCAAGCCGCTGGGCCTGGTGCTCGCCACGGTGCTGCTCATCTTCATCGGCGCCTTCGGCGGCCACGAGTTCAAGTGGAAGGAGGTGGGCATTCTCACTGCGGTGCTGATCGTGTTCGCCGTGGCCGTGTTCGTGAAGGGGCTGACGCTGCCGTTCCCGATCTGCCCCGCGATCGTCGACAACTGCCCGATCCGGTAGGGGGAAGAAATGGAGATCTTCAACAACCTCCTGCTCGGCTTCACGGTCGCGCTGTCGCCGTTCAACGTTTTCATGTGCCTGATCGGCGTGCTGCTCGGAACGCTCATCGGCGTGCTGCCCGGCGTCGGCCCGGTGGCGACCATCGCCATGCTATTGCCGATCACCTTCAACCTTTCGCCGATCGCGGCGCTCATCATGCTCGCCGGCATCTACTACGGCGCGCAGTACGGCGGCTCGACCACGGCGATCCTGGTCAACCTGCCGGGCGAGTCCTCTTCGGTGGTGACCTGCCTCGACGGCTACCAGATGGCGCGCCGCGGGCGCGCGGGCCCCGCGCTCGCCACCGCGGCGATCGGCTCTTTCTTCGCCGGTTGCGTCGCGACGCTCATCGTGGCGATGTTCGCCCCGCCGCTCGCGGAGGTGGCGCTCAAGTTCGGGCCGTCCGAGTACTTCTCGCTGATGGTGCTGGGCCTGGTCGCGGCGGTGGTGCTCGCCTCGGGCTCGCTCATCAAGGCGATCGCGATGGTGCTGTTCGGCCTGCTGCTGGGCCTGGTCGGCACGGACGTCAACTCCGGGGTGCTGCGCTTCGCCTTCGGCATTTCCGAGCTCGCCGACGGCATCGGCTTTGTCACGGTGGCGATGGGCATGTTCGGCCTCGCGGAGATCATCGCCAACCTCGACCACAAGGAGAAGCGCGAGGTGTTCACCGGCAAGGTGAAGCACCTGTGGCCGACCGCGGAGGACTGGAAGCGCATCTGGGCGCCGATCCTGCGCGGCACCTGCCTCGGCTCGGCGCTCGGCATCCTGCCGGGCGGCGGCGCGCTGCTCGCCTCCTTCGGCGCCTACACGCTGGAGAAGAAGGTCTCGAAGAACGCCGGCGAGTTCGGCCAGGGCGCGATCGAAGGCGTGGCCGCGCCCGAGGCGGCGAACAACGCCGGCGCGCAGACCTCGTTCATCCCGCTGCTCACGCTCGGCATCCCGGGCAACGCGGTGATGGCGCTGATGATCGGCGCCATGATGATCCAGGGGATCGCCCCGGGGCCGCAGGTGATGAACGAGCGGCCGCAGCTGTTCTGGGGAATGATCGCCTCGATGTGGGTGGGCAACCTGCTGCTGGTGGTGCTCAACCTGCCGCTCATCGGCATGTGGATCAAGCTGCTCACCGTGCCCTACCGGATCCTGTATCCGTCGATCCTGCTGTTCATGGCGATCGGCGTGTTCAGCCTGTCGAACAACCCGTTCGACGTGTTCCTGATGGCGGTGTTCGGGCTGCTCGGCTACATCTGCGTCAAGCTCGAGTGCGAGCCGGCGCCGATGATCCTGGGCTTCATCCTCGGGCCGCTGATGGAGGAGAACCTGAGGCGCGCCATGCTGCTCTCGCGCGGCGACCCGATGGTGTTCCTGCAAAAGCCGATCTCGGCCGCGTTCATCATCGCCTCGGTCGTGCTGCTCGCGATCATCGCGCTGCCGTTCCTGCGCAAGAAGCGCGAGGAAGCCTTCCACGAGCAGCAGGCATGAGAGGCTGGCTCGCCGGCGCCGCGCTTGCCGCGGCGGCCTGCGCGGCGCAGGCGCAGTCCTGGCCGGCGAAGCCGGTGCGGCTGGTGGTGCCGTACCCGCCGGGCGGCCCGGTGGACGTGAGCGCGCGGCTGCTCGCGACGCCGCTCCAGGCCGCGCTCGGGCAGCCGGTGCTGGTCGAGAACAAGCCCGGCGCGGGCGGCAACATCGGCGCCGATTTTGCCGCGAAGAGCGCGCCGGACGGCTACACGCTGGTGATGGGCGCGATCGCGACGCACGCCATCAACCCCTCGCTCTATCCCTCGATCCCCTACGACCCGCTCAAGGACTTCCGCCACGTGGCGCTCGTGGTGCAGGTGCCGAACGTGCTCATCGTGAACACCGGCCTGCCGGCGAAAAGCGTGAAGGAGCTGGTCGCGCTCGCGAAGGAGCGCCCGGGCAGGCTCGACTTCGCCTCGGGCTCCACGGGCTCGACCGGTCATCTCGCCGGCGAGCTGTTCAAGCAGATGACCGGCACCTACATGGTGCACATCCCCTACAAGGGCGCGCCGCCCGCGGTGGCGGACCTCATGGCCGGGCGCGTGCACCTGATGTTCGACAACCTCGCGAGCGCGCTGCCCAACGTGAAGGCGGGCAAGGTGCGCGGCCTGGCCGTGACGACGATGAAGCGCTCGTCGTTCCTGCCCGAGCTGCCGACGCTCGACGAGTCGGGCCTCAAGGGCTTCGACATGACCACCTGGTGGGGCGTGATGGCGCCCGGAAAGACGCCGCAGCCCGTGGTGGACCGGCTCTCGGCCGAGATCCTGAAGGCGATGGATGCGCCCGAGGTGAAGGACCGCCTGCGCGCGATGGGCTCCGAGCCGCCCGCGGTGCGAACGCCCGAGGCCTTCACCGCCTTCGTCGCGGCCGAGCTGAAAACCTACGCCGCGCTGGTCAAGCGCTCCGGCGCGAAGGTCGACTAGCGAGCGGCGGGGACAGACCCCGAATTTTCCTGGTTCTCGCTCTTCGGGGTCCGTCCCCGATTTCCCGTCGTCCCCGCTGAGTGCCCGCCCTCGACTCGATCGGGGGCGGGGACCCAGAGCAGGAGTGTAAAGCATGACTTTACACTTCGTCCCGTGCAAGCCGCGGCGTGGCGCGCCCGCGGGCGCGCGCCGCGCGCGGGGGCAGGGCCAGGCTCTTGCCGGTTCCGGTTCTCGGGGTCTGTCCCCGATTTTCAGCCGCAACAAACCATCCGCTGGGCGTGGACCGCGGCGCAAGGTCCCGCGCGGGCCCGCCCGCGCCGCGGTTCGACCACACAGTGTTCCGGCGGCCGCACGCGCGCGGCCTCTATCGTTGCTGCGGCTGCTGCGCGCCGCGTAGCGCAGAGGGAACAGTTGGTTGATCGGGCAAGGAATCCTCCGGTTTTCACCAACCAACAGGCTACTGGCTATCCATACAGTAGCCGTAACGCGTTGATCTCAAGGAAGGTTGACAGCGCCGGGGCGAGAAACGCGGAGTAGACTCCGACTTTTAGGCTTCCTAGATAACGTTATGCGTCGCGATGGAGGTGCACATGAGTGACCCGAGTCTCGAAGCTGAA
>CAZVHU010000075.1:0-15352 GCA_964627075.1 uncultured Enterobacteriaceae bacterium
CACTTCGCGCAGCATCGCGTGCGGGTTGTGCTGCGCGTGATGCGAGGCGGCGACCTTGATCCAGGCGAGCTGCGCGGAGGTGGTGCCGAACTCGTGCATGTGGCGCATCGCCACCATGGCGTAGCTGTTGGTGGTGACGATGCCGTAGGGCGCCTCGAACGGCCCGTCGGGCACCGCCGCGCCCCAGCTTCTCGGCTGCGTGCCGCTCGAGCCCTCCGAGCGCGGCCGGCCCGCGAGCGTGACGAGCGCGACGTTGCACTTGCCCGCCGCGATCGCCTGCGCCGCGTGCGCGACGTGCACCACGTACGACGAGCCGCCGGTGTCGGTGGAGTCGAGGTGCCGGACCTTGAGTCCGAGGTAATCGGCCATCGACAGCGGCCCCAGCCCCGGCGCGTCGCCCGCGCAGAAATAGCCGTCGATGTCCGAGCGCGAAAGCCCCGCGTCCTCCAGCGCGCCCTTCGCCACCTCGGCGTGCAGCTGCGCGACCGACTTGTCTTCGGCCTTGCGCGCCGGGTGCTCGTAGGCGCCGACGATGCAGGCCTTGCCCTTGATGCTCACCTTTCCTCCCCCTTGCCTGCTCAGCCGTGCCAGTTGGCGAGCTTCAATCCCTGCACGCGCCCGAACTCGCGCAGGTTTCGCGTCACCAATGTCGCGTCGTTGGCGAGCGCCGTCGCGGCGATCAGCGTGTCGAGCGGCCCGATGCCCTCGCCGCGGCGCTCGAGCGTGCGGCGCAACTCGGCCGCCTGCCGCGCGACCCCCTCGTCGAACGGCAGCACCTCGACCGCGGCGAGGAATTGCTCGTACTGCGCCTGGCGGCGCCGCGCGTTCTGCGAGCCGAGCACGCCGACCCAGACCTCGTAGGCGACGACCGCAGGCAACGCGACCTCGCCCGGCGGCACCGCGAGCAGGTGCGCCGCGACCTTCCCCCTGCCGCGGAAGTAATCGAGCAGCGTGTTGGTGTCGAGCGCGTACACGCTACAGGCGCCCGCGCGCGACGTCCTTCGCCGCCCCGCGCCGCAGCCGCCCGGCCGTGGGCAGGTCGCGCCACGCTCCGGCGAGCGCCCTCACCGCGGCCGGCCACTCGGCATGCGCGCGGCGCTGGATGCGCCCGGCCACCCACTTGCTGAGCGACACCCCGGCCGCGCGCGCCGAAGCCCGCGCCTGCTTTTCGGTCTCGTCGTCGACGTAGATGGTCACCTGGCCCATGGCGTTCCCCGCTCGTATATGTGGATTATATGTGCCGCGGACCAAGGCCGACAAGCCTTGACGCCGGCCGCCGGCATCCACCGACTTGGCGTAATCTCCCGGCCATTGAATAGCGAGATTACGTCGATGCGGGACACGACACCTGAATTCCAGAGCTCGGTCGACGAATAGTACCGTCGCTTGACGCCGGACGAGCGTGTCCGCCTCTGCACCGAAATGTTCGACGCGGCGCGGCGGCTGGTCGAATCGTCGCTGCCCCGGGGCTGAGCGAGCGGGAACGCAAGCGCCGCGTCACCGAACGTTTTCGCGGCGCGGAGTTCGCGGACAAGGTGATCCCGCGCTGGGCCCGAGGCTTCGACCATTGCCCGAATCGCGACCTGCGCTTAAAATTCGCCCCCTGCGCGCGATGAACGGCGCCCTGCGTCCGTTCCATCGCGCGGCAAGCTGAACGGCGCCTTGGCGACCGTTCCAGCGGGACGTTAGCTCAGCGGTAGAGCACTGCTCTCACACAGCAGGGGCCATTGGTTCGATCCCAATACGTCCCACCAGCCCCTTGCCGGGACCTAGTGCACGCCCGCGTGCGGCCGCTCGCCGACGCGGTCGAGCAGATCGATCACCTGGGCCGGGGCGTTCAGCTCGCGCAGGAAGCGCGCCAGCCCCGGGTCCTGCACGAAGCTCGCGGCCGAGGCCGCGCTCAGGATGCTGTCCGGGTCTTGCGGCTTGGCGATGGCGTAGCCCTGGACGTGGTCCACGCCGACACGCGCCAGCGACTCGACCGTGGCGCGGTCCTCGGCCCACTCGGCGATGGTCTGCATGCCGAAGTTGCGCCCCAGCTCGACGATCGCCTCGACAATCGCCAGGTTGGCGGGGTGCGCGTTCACGCCCTTGATGAAGCTGCCGTCGATCTTGAGCGCGTCGGCGCGCAGCTCCTTGAGGTAGGAGAACGAGGTGTAGCCGGCGCCGAAATCGTCGAGCGCGATCTTGACGCCCAGGCCGCGCAGCCGGTTGATGAAGCGCGTCGAATTCTCCAGGTCGTGCAGCGCCACGGTTTCCGTTATCTCCACGCAGAGGCGCTTCGCGGTCTCGCGATGCTGCGCGAGGATGGCGAAGGCGTCCTGGACGAACCTCTCGTCGTTGAGCGAGGCGCCACTCAGGTTCATGGCGGTGAAGCGCGTCGCTCCGAGGCGGTCGCGGTGCTGGTCGAGCCACGCCAACGTGTTCTCCAGCACCCAGCGGTCGATCACCGCGGCGCGCCCGTTCTTCTCCGCCGCCGGCAGGATCACGCCCGCCGGGACCACGCTGCCGTCGCGGTCGCGCATCCTCACCAGCACCTCGAAGTTGAGCTGCTCGAACGGCGAGCGCAGCGACATGATCGGCTGCATGACGAGGAACAGGCCCTCCGGCGGCGCCGAGCCCGCCCCGAGCCGCCCGATCAGCCGCAGCTCGCGCTCGCGCTCGCCCAGAGCCGCCGCGCCGCGCTCGTAGATCACGAGGCCGTTCTGCGGCTCGCGCTTGGCGGCGCGGCATGCGCCCTCGGCAGCCGAGATGGCGTCGCTCAGCACGCCGCGGTCCGCGACTTCCAGCAGGCCGATCGAGGCCTTGATCTGGAAGGCGGTGCCGCCGATGGGATACGGCGCGCCCCCGATCGCCTCGACGATGCCGCGGCAGATGGCGGCGGCGGACTTGACCGGCGTTCCCTGGAACACGATCACGAACTCGTCGCCGCCCACGCGCCCCAGGCTGTGCCCGGCGGCAAGCAGGCTCTCGATGCGGCGGCACACCTGCCGCAGCACCTCGTCGCCGGCCTTGTGCCCGAACAGGTCGTTGATCAGCTTGAACCTGTCCAGATCGAGGTAGGCGAGCGCGAGCGGCGCGCCCGAGTCGAGCTGGGCGGCGGCGCCGGCGATGACGTTCTCGATTCCGCGCCGGTTCAGCACGCCCGTGAGCGGATCGTTCGCCGCGAGGAAGCGGAGCTTCTCGGTGGCCCGGTGCTGCTCGGTGATTTCCTGCAGCGAGCCCTCGATCCCTCCTTCGGTGAGGATCGCCTTGACGTGGAACCACCGCTCCGCCGCGCCGAGCAACGCGGGCATGTCCATCTCGTAGGGCGCGCCGGCCCGCACGCCCTCCTGCAGCTTCGCCCATGCGCCGCGGCCGAAAAGGTCGCCCCAGTAGCGCGCAGGCTCGCGCGCCGGGTCGGTGCCCAGCATCTCCGCGAGAGTCGGGTTGACACGCTTGAAGGTGCCGCTGCCCGCAAGCGTGAACAGGCCGATCGGCACCACGTCGTAAGTGACGCGCAGCGCGGCGCGCGCCTTGAGGCGCTTGCGACGCTCCCGCTGCATCTGCGAGGCGATGGCGAGGGCCGCCAGCAGCGCCGACCACAGCGCCGCGGTGACGCTGTTGACCAGGCCCACCAGCGCCTTCAGGCCGAGCGCCGCGGCGACCACCTCGATCAGCGCGGCGAACAGCACCGCGGCGAGCGAGGCGCCGTACCAGGCCGCGACCGCTGAGCGGGTCACGAGCAGGATGCGCACCAGGTGGAACGCCAGCACGCCGATCCCGACGCCGGCCGCGGCCCACATGAACGGCAGGAAGACCGCGAACGGCAGCACCACGGCGGCGCCGATCAGCACCACGCACAGCGCCTGCGCGAGCGCGAGCAGCACACCGTGCCCCACGCGCTCCAGTTCCTCGGTGAACAGGCGGCGGAACAGCGCGTAGGTCAGCATGTAGTAGGTGGCGATCGTCAGCTTGCGTGCCAGCAGGATCCACTCGGGCGGGATCGTGCGCCCGAGCCATTGCGTGTCCCATCCCGCCGAGATCGCGCCCAGACGCAGGCTGGCGAGCAGCCAGGCGGCGAACAGGACGTAAAGCCACTCGCGGTTGACGACCGCGGTGACGAGCACGAACGCGGCGAGCACCAGCACGCCGCCCTCGAGCAGGCCGGCGTTGCGATGGAACTTCTCGGCCGATGCGCCAAGCCCGGTCTCGGTCCACTGCAGTGCGCTGATTCGCGCCGGCCCCGCGAACCTGCCCCGGCACAGGACGGTCGTCGCGGTCTCGATCGGTCCCAGCCCTATCGCGAACCCGGCTTTGACCGGCTTCGTGTGCCCCGAGGCGGCGCCGCGGTCCGCGCGCCCCAGGCTGTCCAGCGTGCCGCCGTCCCAGCACTCGACCTCGGTCGCGTGGCGCGACGGCAACTCAATCTGCACCGCACCGCGCTCCTGGAACGGCTGCGCGACGAACGAGAACCAGAAAGCGTGCTCGGCGAGGCGCGTGTCGTGGTGCTGCACCGCCGCGACGTCGCGCAGGCGCAGCAGGGCCTGGGCAGGAATCAGGGCGTGCTCCGGATCGCGCAGCACGCTCAGCTTGAGAGGCGCGGCGCTGCCCTCGGGATAGGTCTCGTCCCACGCCGAGAGCGCGATCACCGTCACCACGCCGACCGCCAGCGGCACGCCGTACACCGAGGCGCGGTAGATCAGCGTGTCCGCCGCGGCGCGCAAGCCGCTCACGCAGTGATCGAGCATTTTCGCGAAGCTGCCCATGGCGCCCGCAGCATGCGCATGCGGCGCGTTGCGTGAGGTCAGGGTCTGTCAGTGGCGTGACCAATCCCGCCTAACTGATTGTCGGGGTTCGAAATATCAAAACCGTAGCGAGAAAGAAACACTGATATCCATTTATAAACAATGAATTATCTTTTCTTGCGAAAGTATTTTAGGAGGAGTACAAAGGATCTCCCTGTAGGGATTAGATTTTCGAAAATGGAACGCGTCGGAGGCGCAGCCCCATGTCCACTCTCAAATACGTCTCGCACCTGCTGATCGCCGCGGCGGCCCTGGTGCTCGCCGCGGCCGCCTCGAGCGCCGACGCGAATCTCGCGCTGCTCTGCAAGGGCTGCCAGGCGAGCCAATCGGCAAGCACCGATCAGTTGCCACGCGCGGCCTGAGCCAGGACGCAACGCGCGAACCTGCGCCGAAAGTTTCGAGACGAGAGGGCGCGGCCGGCGCCCTGAAGGAGCCCGCTGCGGCATAGTCCGTCCCGGACATGCCGAGCCGCATCCACCTGTCGAGCCGGGCCGCCCGGGGCTTTCTGCTCGCCCTGGTCGCCGGGCTGCTCTTTCAGTGCCTCAACGTCACCATCAAAAGCCTGACGCTCGAGCTGCCGCCGATGCTCGTGGCGTGGGGGCGCTGGATCACCGGGATCCTGGTCATCGCGCCGTTCATGCTGCGCTCGGGGTTCGCGGGCCTGCGCACGAAGGACCTCAAGCTGCACGGCTTTCGCGCCATCTTCCACACCGGCGGCTACGCCTTCTGGTACTCGGGCGTGGCGCTGATTCCCCTGGCCACCACCGCAGCGCTCTCGTTCACCGGGCCGATCTTCGTCACGCTGGGCGCGGCACTCTTCCTTGGCGAGCGCGTCAACTGGCAGCGCTGGGCCGGCGTGCTGATCGGTTTCCTGGGGGTGCTGGTGGTGATCCGGCCGGGCGTCGCGCCGCTCGAGGCGGGCGCGCTCTACATGCTTGCGGCGGTGCCGCTCATTGCCGGGTCGAACCTCGTCGCCAAGGTGGTCGCGGGGCGCGACACGCCGGCGCAGGTCGTTTTCTGGCAGAGCGTGTTCGGCTTCGTGTGCTTTGCGCCCTTCGGCCTGTGGTTCTGGCAGGCGCCCAGCGCGTCGCAGTGCGTGCTTTTCCTGCTCGCAGGGATCTTCGGCACCTCGGGCTACTTCTTCATGACCTGGGCGTTCCGCCTGCTCGACATCTCGGCGCTGCAGCCGCTCGCATTCATCGGCATCGTGTGGGCGACGCTCTTCGACCTCGCGGTGTTCGGCAGGACCGCCGACGCCTGGACCTTCATCGGCGGCGGCATCATCGTCGCGGCGACCACCTGGATCGCCCACCGCGAGAGCCGCGCGCGCAGCGCCGCGCGGGACACCGCGCCGCGCCCGGCGCCCTGATCAGCGCAGCGTGACCTCGAGCGGCATGCCGCCGCGGGGAATGAGCGTCACGCGCGCCAGCGGCGCGGGCTCGTGGCCGTCCACCGTGGCAAAGCGCGCATGCTGCAGCAGCGTCGCCACGATCGCGGTCGCCTCGATCATGGCGAAGTACATGCCGATGCAGATGCGCGGGCCGGCCCCGAACGGGATGTACTGGTAGCGCGCGATCTTCGCCTCGCGCTCCGGCGCGAAGCGTTCCGGGTCGAAGACGTCGGGCTCCTGCCAGCGCGCCGCGTGCCGGTGGATGGCGTAGATCGGCATCACAACCGAGGTGCCGGCGCGCACCTCCACCCCGTCCAGGCGCGTGTCGGCCACCGCCTGGCGCGAGAACATCGGCACCGGCGGATACAGGCGCATCGATTCCTTCAGGAACTGCTGCACCAGCGCGAGGCGCTCGATGTGCGCCGCGGTCACCGCCTCGCCCCCGGTGACGCGCGCGACCTCCTCTTCAAGAGCCGCCGCCCACTCCGGCGAGCGCGCGAGCAGGTAAAGCGTCCAGGTGAGCGCCTTGGCGGTGGTCTCGTGCCCGGCGAGGTAAAAGGTGAGCAGGTTGTCGACGAGCTGCTCGTCGTTCATCGACTGGCCGCTTTCGGGGTCGCGCGCGAGCATCAGGCGCCGCATCAGGTCGTCGGGCGCCGCGCCGCGCGCCTCGGCCTCGCGCCGCTCGCGGATCATGTGCGCCACCGCGCCCCGCAGGTGCAGTACCGCCGCGAGCTGGCTGCGGCCGCCCGGGCGCGGCAGCCATCCCGGCGCGTTGGCGATGGCGTAGAGCTGGCCCCAGGCGCCCGCGCGCTGGAAGCTCGCCGTGGACTGCTTGATCGCGGCGCCCACCTCGCCCTCCGCCGAGGGCAGCAGCGTGGCCGAGATGACGTCGAAGGTGACCGCGGTCATGTCGCGATCGACCTGCTGCACGGCGCCCGCCGGCGCGGCGCGCCACCTCGCGAGCAGCTTCCGCGTCGCGCGCACGAACACGGGCACGAAGGCGAGCAGCTCGTGCTGGCGGAACATCGGTGCCGAGGCCTGGCGCTGCCATTTCCATTCCGCGCCCTCGCTGGTGAGCACGCCGCGGCCGAGCAGGGGCCCCAGCAGCCGCATCTGCGCCTGCTTCTGGAAGCTCTCGCGCTCCTCCAGCAGCACCCTCTTCAGCAGCTCGGGGCTCGTGATCCACACCATGGGCGTCGTGCCCCGCGCGCCCACGACGAGGTCGTGCTCGTAGACCGATTGCGGCACCACCGCGAGCGGGTTGCGCACGAAGCTCGCGATGAACGCGAGGCGCCCGAGCGGCCGCGCGGGCGGCGCCACGCGCGGCGGCGTGAACCGCTTCATGCGAGCGATTCCCGGCGCGCGAGCGACTCGCGCTCGAATCCGGCGACGCGCTTGTAGTTCTCGGAGATCTCCGCGAGTTCGGCCTTCGAGATCACGTCCTCGATGCGCGCGAACGGCCGGTCGCCGGTGCGCCGGTGAACCTCGCGCAGGATCGCGTCCGGAGGATTGTCGCGGTTCATGAGCACCACCTCGTAGGCGGGCGCAAGGCGCGCCGTTTCGTAGGCCTTGAGCGCCGCCGGCACGTCGCGCTCGCGCTTGAGGCACCCGGCGAGAGTGCGCGCGTCGAGCACGGCCTGTCCCGCGCCGTTGGAGCCGCGCGGGTACATCGGGTGCGCGGCGTCGCCCAGGAGCGTTGCGCGGCCGCGCGACCACCACGGCAGCGGGTCGCGGTCCACCATCGGGTACTCGAGAACCGATTCGGCCTCGCGGATCATCGCCGCGACATCCAGCCACTCGAAGTGCCAGCCCTCGAACACCGGGTAGAAATCCTCCAGCCTCCCGGCGAGGTTCCAGTCCTGGCGCACGTTGCGCGGCGACTGGATCTCGGCCACCCAGTTGAGCAGCTGCGGCCGGTCGCCGCCGAGCCGGTCGCGCACCGGGTAGATCACCATCTTGCCGACTTCCAGCCAGCCCGCGATCACCATGGTGGCGCCGGTGAGGAACGGTCGCGAGCGCGTCACGCCGCGCCACATGTTGATCCCCCGCCAGGCGGGCGGGCCTTCGTCCGGATGCAGCAGCTGCCGCACCGCGGAGTGGATGCCGTCGCAGCCGATCAGGGCCGCGCCGCGCGCGCTGCCGCCGTCCTCGAAGCGCGCGGTCACCGAGTGCGCGTTCTGCTCGAGCGCCACGCACCTCTTGCCGAGCACGACGCCGCCTTCGCCCAGCCGCTCGCGCACCACGGCGAGCAGCACGGCGTGCAGGTCGGCGCGGTGGATCGAGAGCTGCGGCCAGTCGTAGCCTGCGAAGCGGCCGCGCGGCTCGCTGAAGATGAGCTGCCCGAAGCGGTTGTAGAAGCACACCTCGCGCGTCGCCACCGCCGCCTTTTCCAGCCGTCCGGCGATGCCGAGCTCGGTGTACTCGCGCATGGCGTGCGGCAGCAGGTTGATGCCGACGCCGAGCGGCTTGATCTGCGGCGCCGCCTCGAACACGCGGCAGGCGATCCCGGCCTGGTGCAGCGCGAGCGCCAGCGTCAGCCCGCCGATGCCGCCGCCGATGACCAGGATCTCCACGGCGGCGATTCTATAGAATCGGGCATGGCCGCGATCACGCTCGATGACGTCCGCGCAGCCGCCGCGCGCATCGCCGGCGCGGTCGAGCGCACGCCCTGCCTGCACAGCCGCACGCTGTCGCGGCTCACCGGCGCCGAGGTGTGGCTCAAGTTCGAGAACCTGCAGTTCACCGCCTCGTTCAAGGAGCGCGGCGCGCTCAACCGCCTGCTCGCGCTCACCGCAGCCGAGCGCAGGCGCGGCGTCATCGCGATGAGCGCCGGCAACCACGCGCAGGGCGTCGCCTACCACGCCGCGCGCCTGGGCGTGCGCGCGGTGATCGTGATGCCGCGCGGCACGCCCAACAACAAGGTCTCGAGCACGCGCGTGCACGGCGCCGAGGTGATCCTCGAGGGCGACACGCTCGCCGAGGCCGCGCGCCACGCCGGCGAGCTCGCTGCGCGCGAGGGGCTCACCTTCGTGCATCCCTACGACGACCCGCTGGTGATCGCGGGCCAGGGAACGGTGGCGCTCGAGATGCTCGAGCAGGCCCCGGCGCTCGAGCTGCTCGTCGTGCCGATCGGCGGCGGCGGGCTGATCTCGGGAATGGCGACCGCGGCGAAGGCGCTGCGCCCGCAAGTCCGCGTCCTCGGCGTGGAGTCGAGGAACTACAGCGCGATGCGCCAGCGGCTCGCGGGCGAGCCGGTGCGCGTGGGCGGCGACACCATCGCCGAGGGCCTGGCGGTGCGCGACGTGGGCGAGCTCACGCTTTCCATCGTGCGCGCGCTGGTCGAGGAAGTGCTGCTCGTGGACGAGGACACGATCGAGCACGCCGTGGTGGAGCTGATCGAGATCGAGAAGACCGTCGCCGAGGGCGCCGGCGCCGCGGGGCTCGCGGCGCTGCTGCAGCACCCGCAGCGCTTCGCTGGCAAGCGGGTCGGCATCCCGCTCTGCGGCGGCAACATCGACTCGCGGCTGCTTTCGGCGGTGCTGATGCGGGGCCTGGTGCGCGACGGGCGCCTGGTGCGCCTGCGGGTGACGATGCCCGACATCGCCGGCAGCCTCGCGCGCGTGGCGGCGATGCTCGGCGAGGCGGGCGGCAACATCGTGGAAGTCCAGCACCAGCGCGTCTTCGGCACCGCGTCGGTGAAGACGCCCGAGGTCGAGTTCGTGATCGAGACGCGCGACCGCGAGCACTCCGCGCAGATCGTCGCCGCGCTGCGCGCCCAGGGCGTGCAGCTCACGCTCCTCGACTAGCGTTCCTCCGGGGGCTTGATGCGGCGGAAGGCGGCGTAGAGCAGCACGTCGTAGGTGATCTTGAGCCCGGCGGCGATGAAGAGCGGCGTGGCGAGCGACACCGCCTGGATCGTCACGCCGGCCACCGCAGGCGCCACCGCCCACGAGGCAAGGCGCGCGATGCCCGTCGCCCCGGAGGCGAAGGTGCGCTCCTCGGGCTCGACCACCGCCATGACATAGGACGTGCGCGTCGGCACGTCCATCTCCGCCAGTCCTTCGCGCAGCAGGTAGAGCACCGCCGCGGCCCAGAAGCTGCCGGCGAAGGGGATCGCGACGAGCAGCAGGCTCGACGGGATGTGCGTGAACACCATGGTGTTGACCAGGCCGATGCGGGCCGCGAGCCAGGCCGCGGCGAGGTGCGAGATCGCGCTCATCACCTTGCCGCCGAGGAACAGCGCCGCGATCTGCACCTCGCTCGCGCCGAACCACGCGAAGAAGAAATACGAAAACAGCGCCGAGCCGAGGAACCCGCCGCCGATGCCGTCGAGCGCGAACAGCGCGCAGATCTTCGCCAGGATCGAGCGGCTCCGCGGGGTGAGGGGCTTGCGCGCGGCGCGGGCGCCCGCCTCGCTGCGCGCCGACAGCCCCGCGTAGAGCGGCAGGCTCGCCGCGGTGAGCGCGGCGTAGACGAGGATGGTGACGCGGTAGGACGCCAGCTCGTCGGCCGCGCCCAGTTCGCGCAGCAGCGCGGGCAGCGCCGCGAGCATGCCGCCGAGCGCCTGCCCCACGTCCTGCATCACCGCATGCCAGGCAAACGCGCGCGTGCGCCCCGCGTCGTCGGTGGTCGAGGGCAGCGCCGCGGATTCGAGCGCGAGCATCGCGCCGCGGTCCTTGCCCATGCCGGTGAGCATGCCGAGGAACGCCGCCGCCGCGACCACCCATGCGTCGGAGGCGAGCGCCACCACGACGCCGCCCGCAGCGCTCAGCGCGCCGAGCAGCAGCAGCGCGCGCCTTCGGCCGATGCGGTCGCCGCCGAAGGTCATGATCGCCGCGGCGAGCGTTGCGCCCGCGAGGCCCGCCGAGAGCACCATGCCGAGCACGACCACCGACAGGCCGAGCTTGGCGATGTAGATGCCGAGCACCACGCCGGCGAGGCCGTTGGCGAGCGCGCGCAGGAAGCTCGCGGCGTAGATCCGGCTGCGATCGGTCAAGGCGGCTCCTGGATGCGCGAGTGTAAAGCCATACTTTACACTGCGGCCGCCCGCGCCCGGTCCCTCGGGCGCGCGTGCGCGCCCCGGTCCCGGTTTCCTCAGGCGGGGACCGATATTTCTATCAGATTCAGGTCGGGGTCGCGCACGTAGACCGAGCGGATCTTCTGCGTGGCGCCGGTCTTGATCACCGGCCCCTCGAGGATCGGGACGCCCGCTGCCTTCAGGCGCGCGATCACCTCCTCGAGCGGCACCGAGGCGATGAAGCACAGGTCCTGCGTGCCGGGCGCCGCCACGTGCGCGCGCGGCGTGAACTCCCGGCCCCACTCGTGCAGGTTGATCTTCTGGTCGCCGAACTTGAGCGCGAGGCGCTCCTCCGTCGGCGTGCGGAAGGCTTCCAGCTTCATGCCGAGCACGTCGCGGTAGAAGCGGATGCAGCCTTCCTTGTCGCGCGTGGTGAGGACGAGGTGGTCGAGGTGGTCGATCATGGGGATGCGGGACTCAGACGATACGGGCGGCGCGGAGCGAGGCGATCTCGTGCGCGGAATAGCCGAGCGACGAAAGGATCTCGTCGTTGTGCTCGCCCAGCGCCGGCGCCGCGTGGCGGATCGCGCCGGGGGTGGCCGAGAGCTTGGGCACGATGCCGGGCTGCTTGAGCGGCTCGCCGTCGCTCGCGGTCGTGTCCAGAAGCATGCCGCGCGCCGCGTAGTGCGGGTCGCGCGCGATGTCGGCGATGCTGAAGATGGTGCCCGCGGGCACCTCGGCGCGCTCCATCGCCGCGAGCACCTCGCCCTGCGCGCGCCGCGAGGTCCACGCGGCGATCGCGTCGTCAATGCGCTGCATCTGCGCCGCGCGCCCGTCATTTCGCGCGAGCGCAGGATCGTCGCGCAGGTCTACGCGGCCGATCGCGGTCATGAGGCGGTTGAACAGGCTGTCGGCGTTGGCCGCGATCAGCACCCAGCCGCCGCCGCTGCACGGGTAGATGTTCGAGGGCGCGATGCCGGGCAGCGCGCTCCCCGAGCGCTCGCGCACCAGCCCTTGCGCGTCGTATTCGGGCAGCACGCTCTCCATGCAGTTGAACATCGCCTCGTAGAGCGCGACGTCGATCACCTGCCCCGTGCCGCCGTTCCTCAGGTGGTGCAGCGCGAGCAGCGCGCCGATCACGCCGTGCAGCGAGGCGATGGTGTCGCCGATCGAGAGATTGGGCCGCACCGGCGGCCGGTCGGGAAAGCCGGTGACGTGGCGAAATCCGCCGAACGCCTCGGCGATCGCCGCGAACCCGGGGCGCGCGCTGTAGGGGCCGTCCTGCCCGTAGCCGGAGATGCGCACCAGGATGAGCTTCGGGTTCTCAGCCGAAAGCCGGTCCCAGCCGAGGTTCCATTTCTCCAGCGCGTCGGGGCGGAAGTTCTCGATCACGATGTCAGATCGCCTCGCGAGGCGCCGCACGATCTCCTGCCCTTCCGGGCGGCGCATGTCGGCGGTGACCGATTTCTTGTTGCGCGACTGCACCTGCCACCACAGCGACACGCCGTTCCTCATCGCGCGCCAGCGCCGCAGCGGATCGCCCTCGCCCGGCGGCTCGACTTTCACCACCTCGGCGCCGAAGTCGCCGAGCGTCTTGCCGCAGAACGGTCCCGCGATCAGCGTGCCCAATTCGAGCACGCGAACGCCTTCGAGCGGCGCCGTCACGCCCGGCGTTTCAGCAGGCGCAGCGGGTTGTACTCGATCACCGTCTCGCCGCGCTGGTTGACCACGCGGTTGGCGAAGCGCACCAGCCCCCTGCCGCCCTTCGAAGTCAGCCGGTGCTCGATCACCTCGCACTCGACGTGGATCGTGTCGCCGACGCGCGTCGGCGCCTTCACATCCAGCGTCGCGTTGAGGAACGCGAGGCCCGTGTCCTGCATCGTGGGCAGCAGCAAGCCCTCGGCGAACGCATAGACCAGCGCCGCGGGCACGGCGCGACCCTTGATCGCGCGCTCCGAGTCGTCGGCCACCACGAAAAGCTCCTCCGTCAGCCAGGTGAGGTTGACGAAGCCGGCGAGGTCGGCCTCGGCGATGGTGCGGCGGTGGGTACGGAAGCGCATCCCCTTCGAGAGGTCCTCGAAGAAGAATCCCCTGCCCACCACCATCAGGTCGGCCACGCGTCGCTCTCCGGTCATGTGCGCTCCACGCGCGCGCGCAACGGCTGCGCGGCGAGCTGCTCGAGCGCCGGGCCGGTGACGCGCTGGATCACCCACTCGCTCATCGGCTGCGCGCCGAGCGTGCGGTAGAAGTCGATCGAGGGCTGGTTCCAGTCGAGCACCGACCACTCGAAGCGGCCGCAGCCGCGCTCGACCGCCAGCTTCGCCAGGTACACCATCAGCGCCTTGCCGTAGCCGCGGCCGCGGAACGCCGGGCGCACGAAAAGATCCTCGAGGTACAGCCCCGGCCTGCCGAGGAAGGTCGAGTAGGAGTGGAAGTAGAGCGCGAACCCGACCGGCGCCTCGCCCTCGCAGGCGAGCACCGCTTCGGCATACCGCGGCTCATCGAACAGATGCGCGCGCAGCCGCTTCTCGTCGGCAGTGACGATGTGGGCGAGCTTCTCGTACTCGGCGAGCTCGCGCACCAGCGCGAAGATCGCCGGCACGTCGCCGGGTTGCGCGGCGCGGATCACGAAGCTCATGGGCGCGCGCCTTCGCCTTCCTTCACGGCGTACAGGTGCCACGAGTCCGCCACGCCCTTGAGCGCGTGCACGCCGAAATCCTCGAACTCGAGCCCCGAGCCCGCCACCAGGTCCTTCACCGTCTGCGACACGAGCACCCTGCCCGCGGGCGCGAGCGCCGCGACGCGCGCGCCGATGTGCACCGCGAGCCCCGAGATCTTCTCGCCGCCGACCACGCACTCGCCGGTGTGCAGGCCGAGCCGCGCCTCCAGGCCGATTCCCCTGACCGCGTCGCGCACGGCACGCGCGCAGCGCACGCCGCGCGCAGGGCCGTCGAAGGCGGCGTAGAAGCCGTCGCCGGCGGTGTCCACCTCCTGGCCCCGGTAGATCGCCAGCTCGCGGCGCACCGCGGCATGGTGCGCGTCGCGCAGGTCGCGCCAGCGCGCATCGCCGAGCTTCGCCGCCTGCTCGGTCGAGCCGACGATGTCGCTGAACATCACGGTCTTCACGACGCGGTCCTCGTCCACCTCGCCGCGGCCCCCGGTCAGGAACTCGCGCACCATGTCCGGGATTTCGTTCGGCCGCACGAGGAAGGGCACGTGGTCGTCGGAGTCGATCTCGATCAGTTTCGCCCCCGGAATCCGCGCTGCCATGTAGCGGGAACAGTCGACGGGCACGGCGCGATCGCCCTTCGGATGCAGCAGCAACGCGGGCACCCGGATCGAAGGCAACACGTGCCGCACGTCGATGTCGTAGTTCATGCGGGTCAGCGCGGTCACCGTCTTCGCGGTGCCGCCGCTGCGCAGCATCTTCGCCCACCAGGCACGGAAGCGCTGGTCGCCCGCAAGGCTCGGCGCGCGCGCCTCGATCCCGATCGGCTCGCCCCAGTGCTCGCGCACCAGCTGCAGGAGCTCCTCCTGCTGCTCCCGGGATCTGCCGATCGGATAGTCCGCTCCCCGGGCCATGCGCGCGAACGAGCCGACCGTGATCAGCGCCTGGGTGCGCTCGGGGTAGGTCGCCGCGAAAAGCAGGCACATCGGCCCGCCCTCGGAATAGCCGAGCAGCGCCGCGCGCCTCGAGCCGACTGCGTCCATCACCGCGCGCACGTCGTCCATGCGCTCTTCCAGCATCGGCGTGTCGGTGACGCGGTCCGAAAGCCCGGTGCCGCGCTTGTCGAACAGGATCACGCGGGCGAAGCCGCCGAGGCGTTGCAGGAAGCGCACGTAGTTCGGCTCCTCCCAGAACGTCTCGATGCACGAAACCCAGCCCGGCACCACCACGATGTCCGTGTCACCCGAGCCGAACACCTGGTAGGCGATGCTGACCTCGCCGCTGCGGGCGTAGCGGATCTCGGGAACCATGCGGCCCCGATTCTAGTAGGACTTCGGTAGCCCGAGCACCCGCTCGGCGATGAAGCACAGCACCAGCTGCGGGCTCACCGGGGCGATGCGGCCCACGAGCGACTCCCGCAAGTACCGCTCGACGTGGTACTCCTTCGCGTAGCCGAAGCCGCCGTGCGTCATCACCGCCTGCTGGCAGGC
>CAZVHU010000076.1:0-15222 GCA_964627075.1 uncultured Enterobacteriaceae bacterium
TCGCTGCGCGCGGCGATCGGCATCGTGCCGCAGGACACGGTGCTGTTCAACGACACCATCCGCTACAACATCCACTACGGCCGGCCCGAGTCGAGCGACGCCGAGGTGATCGGGGCCGCGCGCGCGGCGCACATCCACGACTTCATCGAGACGCTGCCGGCGAAGTACGAGGCGATGGTGGGCGAGCGGGGCCTGAAGCTCTCCGGCGGCGAGAAGCAGCGCGTGGCGATCGCGCGCGCGCTGCTCAAGGACCCGAGGATCCTGATCTTCGACGAGGCGACCTCCGCCCTCGACTCGAAGTCCGAGAAGGCGATCCAGGCCGAGCTCGAGCGCATCGCCGAGGGCCGCACGACGTTGGTGATCGCGCACCGCCTGTCCACCGTAATGGACGCGGACCTGATCCTGGTGCTCAGTCACGGCCGCATCGCCGAGCGCGGCAGCCACCGCGAATTGCTCGAGGCCGGTGGGGAGTACGCCCGCATGTGGGCGCTGCAGCAACAGGCGGCCCAGGCCGAAGCGGTGCTGGAACAGGCCAGGGCGGCCTGACCGTTGTGACAAATTGTTCATCTGGTTTCGAGGAGCAGGGGGCTAGCCCGTTATTTTTGCTTGCGTTTCCGGATTTCCTTCGATTAAACTCGCCCGACCTCGAATAAGAGCAAGGCCATGCAGGCAGGGGAGAGGAAGCTTCACCGGCTGGAAAAGATCGTCGCGCTGTTCGCGGTGGTGGCGGTGCTCGCGCTGAGCGTCGGCTTCGCGCAGGCCGCCGGGCCCAGGAAAAAGGTCTCGCAAGAGGCCGAGAGCCTCGAGGACGTGCGGCTGCGCTCGTCGGTCGCGCTGGTGCAGGACGCAAGGAGCGGCGAGCTGCTGATCGCCAAGAACCAGGGCGCGGTGGCGCCGATCGCCTCGATCACCAAGCTGATGACCGCAGTGGTGCTGCTCGACGCCGGCGTCGACCTGCAGCAGCGCGTCGCGATCAGCGACGAGGACTACGACCTCCTGAAGGGCACCCGCTCGCGCCTGCGCCCCGGCTCGGTGCTGACGCGCGACGAGCTGCTGCTGCTCGCGCTCATGTCCTCGGAGAACCGCGCCGCCGCGGCGCTCGCACGCACCTTCCCCGGCGGCACCGATGCGTTCGTCGCGGCGATGAACGCCAAGGCACAGGCGCTCGGCATGAGCGACACGCGTTTCGTGGATTCCACCGGCCTTTCCTCTTCCAACGTCGCCAGCGCCGCCGACCTCGCGCGGCTGGTGAGCGCGGCACACGAATACCCGCTGATCCGCGAGTACTCGACGCGCGAGAGCGCCACGGTCTACGCGCGCGGCCGGCCGCTCGCCTTCAACAACACCAACGGCCTGGTGCGCAATCACGCCTGGGACATCGGGCTTTCCAAGACCGGCTACATCAGCGAGGCCGGGCGCTGCCTGGTGATGCGCGTGCGCATGGCTTCGCGCGAGCTGAACGTGGTGCTGCTCGACTCCTGGGGCAAGTACTCGCGGATCGGCGACGCCAACCGCATCCGCAAGTGGCTCGAGTCCAACCTCGCCGTAAGCGGGCGAGGGTAGCCCGCCGCGCGGCCCGCGGCGCAGTTCGCTTTCACGGCTCGGCCGTACCCGCCGGCAGCTTCCGCGAGGACGTGATCGCGGGGCTGTCGCTGCCGCAGAAGACCCTCCCCCCCAAGTATTTCTACGATGCCCGCGGCAGCCGCCTGTTCGAGGCAATCTGCCGCCTGCCCGAGTACTACCCGACGCGCGCCGAACTGGCGCTCACGCGCGCGCACCTCGCCGACATCGCGCGCTTCGCCGGCGCCGGCTGCGAGCTGATCGAGTACGGCAGCGGCGCGAGCGTCAAGACGCGGCTGCTCATCCGGCGCCTGAGGCCTGCGCGCTACGTGCCCGTGGACATCTCCGAGTCGGCGCTGCGCCAGGCAGCGGCGCGCCTCGCGCGCGAGTTCCCGTGGCTCGAGATCGCCGGGGTGGTGGGCGACTTCTCCCGGCCGGTGCAGCTGCCGGTGTTCGGCGGCCGCGGTGCGCGGCGGCGCGTCATCTATTTCCCGGGCTCGACCATCGGCAACCTGGTGCCGCACGAGGCGCACGCGTTCCTTTCTATGACGCGCGGCCTGGTGGGCTCGGGGGGCGCGATGCTGGTGGGCGTGGACCTGAAGAAGGACGCCAACGTCCTGCACGCGGCCTACAACGACTCGATGGGCGTCACCGCCGCGTTCAACCTCAACCTGCTCGCGCGCATCAACGGGGAGCTTGGCGGCGAGTTCGACCTCAGGCGCTTCCGTCACTACGCGTTCTACAACGCCGCGCGCGGCCGCATCGAGATGCACCTCGTGTCGCTCGTGCGCCAGCAGGTGCGCATCGGGCGCCACCGCTTCGGCTTCGAGGTGGGCGAGACGATCCACACCGAGAATTCCTGCAAGTACTCGGTGGACGAGTTCCGCGCGCTGGCGGCCGAGGCCGGGTTCAAGGGCCAGAAGGTCTGGCTCGACGCGAAGGGCCTTTTCTCGCTGCACGGCTTGCTCGCCGCCTGATTGGGGACGGACCCCGAGAATCAAGATCGGGGACAGACCCCGAAAGGCGAGAACCGAGAAGAATCGGGGTCTGTCCCCATCAGGTCGCGCCGATGCGGGCGGCTTCGCGGCGGTGGCCGGCGCCACGCGAGATGCGCTCGGCGGCTTCCTTCACGAGCGGCCCCCAGGCCGGCTTCATGCGGTCGGCGGGCGACGAGATCGAGAGCGCGGCAAGGAGGCGCCCGGTGTCGTCGCGGATCGCCGCGGCGACGCAGCGCACGCCGATCTCGGCTTCCTCGGCGTCGGTCGCCCAGCCCTGGCGCTGCACGCGCTCCAGCTCCCGCTCCAGCTGCTGCAGGTTGGTGATGGTGTTCCGGGTGTGCGCCGCGAGCCCCGTGCGCTTGGCGTACTCGCGCAGCCGCGGGAAGCCCTCTTCCAGCAGGAACAGCTTGCCCGCCGCGGTGATGTGCAGCGCGGCGCGCGCGCCGATCACGTGCACCACGCGCATCGCCGAGCGGCCCGAGGAGGTGCGCTCGACGTAGACGATCTCGTCGTCCTGGCGCACCGAGAGGTTGACGGTCTCGCCCGTCTGCGCGTGCAGCTCGCGCATGATCGGCAGCGCCATCTCGCGCACGTTGATGCGCGATTTCACCAGGTTCCCCAGCTCGAGCAGCCGCATGCCGAGCCGGTAGCTGCCCGGCTCGACGCGGTCGACGATGCGGTCGGCGGCCATCGCCGAGAGGATCCGGTGCGCGGTGGACGGATGCAGCCCGGCGTACTGCGCTGCCTGCTTCAAGCCGATCGGCTCGGGGTGCTCGGCGAGCACCTCGAGCAGCTTGATCATGCGCTCGATCACCTGGATCGGGCTCTTCTGTTCGCGCTTCGCGGTCGTCATGGGTGGGCGCGCATTCTACTGCGCGATTGCACGATGCGAAACGCAACATGCGCATGTGCTATCGTTCGTGCGCATGCGCGTCGGGCTCTTCGTCACCTGCCTCGTCGACCTGGTCCGCCCGCGAATCGGGTTTGCCACGCTGAAACTCCTGGAGGCCGCCGGCTGCGACGTGGTCGTGCCCGCGACGCAGACCTGCTGCGGCCAGCCGGCGTGGAATTCGGGCGACCGGCCCGCGGCGCGCGCGCTCGCCGAGAAGGCGATCGCCGAGTTCGAGCAATTCGACTGGGTGGTCGTGCCCTCGGGCTCCTGCGCCGGCATGATCGCGACGCATTACCGCCACCTGTTCGAGGGCGAGGGCGCGTGGCTCGCCCGCTGTGAGGCGCTCGCCGCGAAGACACGCGAGCTGACCGACTTCCTCGTCAACGTCGCGCGCATCCAGCGCGTGCCGGGGACCTTTCCCGGAACGATCACCTACCACGACTCGTGCTCGGGCCTGCGCGAGCTCGGCGTCAAGAACCAGCCGCGCACGCTGCTCGCCAAGCTCCCCGGAGCGACGCTCCGGGAGATGAAGGACTGCGAGACCTGCTGCGGATTCGGTGGCACCTTCTCGGTGAAGTTCGGCGAGATCTCGGCGGCGATGGCCGACGCGAAGTGCGACAACGTGCGCGCCTCGGGCGCCGACGCCGTGGTGCTGGGAGACCTCGGGTGCATGCTCAACATCGAGGGCCGCCTCTCGCGGCGCGGCGAGAAGACCAGGGTGCTGCACATCGCCGAGGCGCTCACCGCGGCGAGCCCCGGGCCGGCGACGCTCCCGGAACCCTGAGCGCCATGCAGCTCGCCTCCGTCCACTTCAAGGAGCGCGCATCCCGGGCGCTTGCGGACGTGCGCCTGCAGGGCGCGATCAGGCGCTTCGGCGGCGGCTTCGCCGAGAAGCGCGCCGCGGCGCGCGCCGCCTACGGCGCCGACGCGTTCGAGCAGCTGCGCGAGGCGAGCGCGCGGATCCGCGACCGTGGACTCGAGAATCTCGACGCCTGGCTGCTCAGGTTCGAGGCCGAGGCGCAGCGCCGCGGCACGACGGTGCTGTGGGCAGAGGACGCCGCGGAAGTGCGGCGGCTCGTCCTCGAGATCTGCGCGAAGCATGGCCTGAAGAAGGCGATCAAGTCGAAGTCCATGCTCTCGGAGGAGGCGCGGCTCAACCCTGCGCTCGCCGCCGCGGGCGTGCAGCCGGTCGAGACCGACCTCGGCGAATACATCCTGCAGTTGGCGGATGAGCCACCCTCGCACATCATCGCGCCCGCGATCCACAAGGACCTCGAGCAGGTGGCCGAGCTCTTCGAGCGCCACCACCGCCGCCCGCCCTCCGGCGACATCGCGAAGATGACGCGGGAGGCGCGCGAGGTGCTGCGGCCGCACTTCCTCTCGGCAGACCTCGGCATCTCGGGCGGCAACTTCCTCGTCGCGGAGACCGGGTCGGTGGCGATCGTCACCAACGAGGGCAACGGCCGCATGGTGACCACGCTGCCGCGCGTGCACGTCGCGATCACCGGCGTCGAAAAGGTGATCCCGACGCTGGAGGATCTGTCCACGCTCAACCGCATCCTGCCGCGTTCGGCGACCGGGCAGGAGATCGAGAACTATTTTTCGATCCTCACGGGTCCGAAGCGCGCCGGAGATGCAGAAGGCCCGGAGCACATGTACGTGATCCTGGTGGACAACGGCCGCACGCGCCTCGTAGGAAGCGAATTGAAGGAGATGCTGCGCTGCATCCGCTGCGGCGCCTGCATGAACCATTGCCCCGTGTTCCAGACCATCGGCGGCCACGCCTACGGCTGGGTGTATCCGGGGCCGATGGGCTCGGTGCTGACGCCGGTGTACAACGGCCTGGAGAACGCGCTCGATTTGCCGCATGCGGCGACATTGTGCGGCGCCTGCCATGTCGCCTGCCCGGTGAAGATCCCGCTGCCGGAGCTTCTGAGGAAGCTGCGCGAGCAGCAAACCGAGCAGCACTTGCGGCCGCGTGGCGAGCGCATCGCGTTCTGCGCCTGGTCGTTCGCCGCTCGCCGGCCGTGGCTCTACGCGCTCGGCACGCGCATCGCGGCGCGCGTGCTCAAGTGGATGGGCGGCAGCCGCGGCTTCATCGAGCGCCTGCCGCTCGCCGGCGCCGGCTGGACGCTGGGTCGCGACTTCCCGGCGCCCGAGGGCAGGACCTTCCGCGATCTCTACCGGGAGCGGCGCCCCGAAGGCTGAAGTGGTGGCCGACCGCACGCTCGAGCGCTACGCGTGGATCTCGACCGGCGCGGCGCTCGCCACCATCGCGCTGAAGGCCCTCGCCTGGCACGTCACCGGGTCGGTCGGGCTGCTCTCGGACGCGCTCGAGTCGCTCATCAACCTCGCTTCCGCATTGCTCGCGCTCTCGATGCTGCGGCTCGCGGCGAGGCCGCCCGACGAGGCGCACCCCTACGGCCGCTACAAGGCGGAGTACTTCGCGAGCGGCATCGAGGGCGCGCTGATCGTCTTCGCCGCGGTGAGCATTGCGTATGCCGCGGTGCCGCGCCTTGCCGCGCCGCAGCCGATCGCGGCTCCGGTGCTGGGCATCGTGCTTTCCGCCGCAGCGTCCGCGATCAACCTCGGCGTGGGGCTGCTGCTCGTTTCCGCGGGCAAGCGCCTGCACAGCATCGCGCTCGAGGCCGACGGCCATCACCTGATGACCGACGTCTGGACCTCGGCGGGCGTGATCGCGGGCGTGCTGCTCGTGGCGCTCACGGGGTGGAACATCCTCGACCCCCTGGTCGCGCTCGCGGTCGCCGCGCACATCGTGGTCACCGGCTTGATGCTGATGCGGCGCTCGTTCTCGGGGCTGATGGACGCCGCGATCCCGGTGTCCGAGCGCGAGGCGATCGAGAAGATCTTCGGCGAATACCGGCGCCGCTACGGCATGGAGTTCCACGCCTTCCTGACGCGCCAGGCCGGCGCGCAACGCTTCATCTCGTTCCACATGCTGGTGCCGGACGCGTGGAGCGTGACCGACGCGCACCGCCTGTCGGAGGAGATCGAGGAGCGCATCCGGTCGCTGGTGCCGAACGCGATCACGTTGACGCACATCGAGCCGATCGGGCAGCGCGCTTCCTACGACGACGTCAGGCTGACGCGCCCGTAGCCGTTTCGCCCTCGCGCGCGCGCAGGTGGAAGCGCGCCGGGTCCACCGCATCGGCGAGGCGTGCCTCGAGGGGCAGCGGCTCGCTTTCGGCGAGGCTCGCGACAAGCTCCCCGCCCAGCCAGGCCCACAGCAGGCCGCGCGAGCCGTAGGCGAACGCGCCGTAGAGGCCGGGCTGGCGCGCAAGGTCGGCGAGTCCCGGGTTCCTGCGCCGCGGCGCCTCCTTCTCGCAGGCGATAGCCCCGATGAGCGGCAAGCGATCGCGCGCCACGGCGCGAAACCCGACGCGGCCCTGCAGCGCTGCGGCATCGAAGCCCGCGGCGGCGCCCGGGAGGATGTTCTCCACGCGCGCGAGATTGGCGGCGTGGCTCGAGGCGCGCGGCGCGGGATCCTCGTCATCGAGATCGTAGGTCGCGCCGGCGACCGCGACGCCGTCCACGGGCGGCAGCACATAGCCGCCGCGCAGCACCACCGCGCGCAAGGCGGCGAACCGCTCGCCGGGCAACAGGCTCAGCTGCCCGCGCACCCGCCGCAGGCGCACCGGCTTCCGCGGAGCGAGGCGCAGCGCCTCGGCCGAATTCGCCAGCACCACGACCGGCGCGGCGCCGATCTCGTCGCCTGCCGCGTCGCGCACGCGCCAGGTGTCGCCCGAGCGCTCGAGCGACGCGGCCTCGCGCCCGTAGCGCGTCTCGAGCCGCGCGCCGCAGCGCTCGAGCAGCGACGCGACGAGGCCCGGCGGCCGGACCCAGCCTGCCTCGGGAAACCACACGCCGCCTGCCGCGACCTGCATTCCGGCGAGCGCCGCCGCTTCGCTGCGCGTGACGAGTTGCGCATACTCTGGCGGATACCCGAGCGCGCGCAGCGCCGCCTGTTGGGCCTTGGCTTCCTCGGCGTCGCGCGCGAGCTGCAGCACGCCGCAGCGCTGCCAGATCGGCGCGGCGCCCTGCCTTCGGGCGCTGTCCATCGCGCGCGAGCGCGCGATCCAGTGGAGGAACGCCGCCCGGGTGAGCCGCGCGAACGGGCCATCGTCGGGCGCGACCAGCGGGTGAAGGGTGCCGGCGGGATTGCCGGAGGCCTCGGCTGCGGGGCCGGGATGGCGCTCGATGAGAGTGACCCGCCAGCCGCGCACCGCCAGCCGCTCGCACACGGCGGCACCGGCGAGGCCTGCGCCGATCACCAACGCGCGCCGCTCCGCTGGCTCGGGCGCGACGGCCGGCGCATGTCGCCTGCGCGGCGCAAGCTCGGCGACCAGCATTTCGCTCTTGCGCGCGAAGCCGCGCCGCTTCTCGGCGACGAAGCCGACCGCCCCGAGCGCCTCGCGCACCGGAGCCGCCACGCTCCAGGTGGCGGCGGTCGCGCCCGGCGCGGCAAGCCGCGCGAGCTGCCGCATCGCCTGCGGCGACCACATGTCCGGGTTCTTCGCCGGCGCGAAGCCGTCGAGGTAGAACGCGTCGGCCTGGAAGCGCAGCTCGCGCAACGCCGCGGCCGCGTCGGCGAAGGCGAGCGTCAGCACGACGCGCCCGCCCTCGAAATCCAGGCGGTGAAAACCCGGCACGAGCATCGGCCAGGCCGAGCGCAGCTGCCCGGCGAGCGGGGCGAGCTCCGGATAGCGACCGTGCAACGCCGCGAGGTCCTGGGCGCCGAAGGGGTGCTTCTCGATCGAGACGAAGTGCAGCCGCTCGCAGCGCCCGGGATCCTCGCGCCACGCCAGCCAGGTGGCGAGGAAGTTCAGGCCGAGACCGAATCCCAACTCGAGCAGTGTAAAGCGTGACTTTACACTCCAGCGCTCCGGGACCCGGTTGCCTGCGAGGAACACGTGGCGCGACTGCGCGAGACCCCCGGCCGCGGAGTGGTAGACGTCGCCGTAGGCCTCCGAAAACGGCGTGCCGTCCGGCGCGAACGCGAGCCGCGCGGGGGTCAGGACGAAGGGCATTTCGCCGAGTATATCGGCGTAGAATTCCCGCTCCCCGCAGGAGCCCGCGCATGAACAAGCCCGCTGAGCTGAAGCTCGAGACCGTTCCCCACTGGATCGATGGCCGCACCGTCGCGCCGCACGGCGCGCGCATGGGAGAGGTGTTCAACCCGGCCACCGGGCAGCTTGCTCGGCGCGTGCCGTTCGCCGGCGACGACCTCGTGGATTCGGCCGTGAAGGCGGCCGCTGCGTCGCTGCCCGAGTGGCGCGACTGGCCGGCGCTGCGCCGCTCGCGCGTCATGCAGCGCTTCCTGCGGCTGCTGGAAGACAACCAGAAGGATCTCGCGCGCCTGGTGACGGCCGAGCACGGCAAGACAATTCCTGACGCCATGGGCTCGATCCAGCGCGGCATGGAGGTGGTCGAGTTCGCCTGCGGCATCCCGCACCTGCTGAAAGGCGAGCACTCCGAGAACGTCGGCACGGGCGTGGACACGCACACCATCCGCCAGCCGGTGGGCGTGTGCGCGGGGATCACGCCGTTCAACTTCCCGGTGATGGTGCCGCTGTGGATGTTCCCGGTGGCGCTCGCCTGCGGCAACGCGTTCATCCTCAAGCCCTCGGAAAAGGATCCCTCGCCCTCGATCCGCATGGCGGAGCTGCTCAAGGACGCGGGGCTGCCGGATGGCGTGTTCAACGTGGTGCACGGCGACAAGGAGGCGGTGGATGCGATCCTCAATCACCCGGGCATCCATGCGGTGTCGTTCGTGGGCTCCACGCCGATCGCCAAGTACATCTACGAGACCTCGGCGAGGAACGGCAAGCGCGTGCAGGCGCTCGGCGGCGCGAAGAACCACGCCGTGGTGCTGCCCGACGCCGACCTCGAGTTCGCCGCCGAGGCGCTGATCGGCGCGGCCTACGGCTCGGCGGGCGAGCGTTGCATGGCGGTCTCGGCGGTGGTCGCGGTGGGCGCGGCGGGCGACCCGCTCGTCGGGCTGCTGAAGAAGAAGGCCCAAGCGATCAAGATCGGACCGGGCGAGCGCGAGGGCGTGGACATGGGCCCGCTCGTAACCTGCCAGCACCGCGACAAGGTGGCCTCGTTCGTGGACCAGGGCGTGAAGGAGGGCGCGCAACTCGTGCTCGACGGCCGCGGCAGGAAGGTTCCCGGGCACGAGGGGGGCTACTTCCTCGGCACCTCGCTCTTCGACCGCGTCACGCCCGCGATGGAGATCTACAAGCACGAGATCTTCGGACCGGTGCTGGTAGTGCTGCGCGCCGACACGCTGGAGGAGGCGATCGCGGTCGTCAACCGCAACCCCTACGCCAACGGCGCGGCGATCTTCACCGAGTCGGGCGGCGCGGCGCGCCGCTTCGTCAACGAAGTGTCGATCGGCATGGTGGGCGTGAACGTTCCGATCCCGGTGCCGGTCGCGTTCTACTCCTTCGGCGGCTGGAAGAATTCGCTCTTCGGCGACCTCCATGTGCACGGCACCGAGGGAATCAAGTTCTACACCCGCACCAAGGCGGTGACGACCCGCTGGCCGCACCAGGACACGCCGGCGCCCGGCTTCCACATGCCGACACTCGGTTAGGAGACTCGCATGAGACTGCAGGCAGTTTTCCTGGTGATCGCGGCCGCGCTGGTCGCGAGCTGCGCGCAGATCTCGCCCGAGCGAGCGGCGGGCGTCGAGCGCATGTACGTGATCGAGTGCGGCGAGAACCACGTCAAGGACGTCGGGCGCTGGACCCCGGGCGCGAACGCCGGCAAGCCGTGGGTTTTCGCCAACCACTGCTACCTGGTCCGCCACGCCAGGGGCGGGTGGCTCATCTGGGACACCGGCAACGCCGACCGGCTCGCCGCGATGCCGAACGGCCTGAGCAATCCGGCGATCGGGCTCACGGCGTACATGAAAAAGCCGCTGGCCGAGTCGCTCAAGGAGATCGGCGTCTCGCCCACGGAGGTCGGACACCTTGCGCTGTCGCACTGGCATCCGGACCACTCGGGCAACGCGAACCTGTTCACCTCTGCGGTGATCTACATGCAGGCGTCCGAATACGATTTCGTGTTCGGCGCCGAGGCGCAGAAGCGCGGCGTGCCGGTGGCGAACTTCGACAAGATCCGCGCCAATGCGGTGAAGAAGCTCAATGGCGACCACGACGTGTTCGGCGACGGCTCGGTGGTCATCAAGGCGACGCCGGGCCACACCGTCGGCCACCAGACGCTCGTCGTGCGCCTGCCGCGAACGGGCCTGGTGGTGCTCTCGGGCGACATGGTGCACATGACCGAGAACTGGAAGGCGATGCGGGTGCCGTCGTTCAACCTGGACCAGGCGGCGAGCCTGCGCTCGATGAAAAGCATCGAGGCCTTCATGGCGCAGACCGGCGCCAGGCTCTGGATCAACCACGACAAGGCGCAGAACGCCTCCGTCCCGAAGGCGCCGGCGTCGGTCCAGTGATGCAGACCGTGTTTGCGCCGGTGCCCGGCACCGCGACGCCGGGCGGCGGCTTGGCGCTGTTGGGCGCGGCCTGCGCCGGGATGCTGAACGCGCAGCGCCTGCCCTCGACACGATCGAGGGCGGCGCCCGGGTGTTGCAGCTCGCCCTACTTCCCGCTCTTCAGCCGCCGCGAGCCCTCGATGAGCGGGTGCCACCCGAACACGAGCGAGACCATGAAGCCGTCCATGCGAAGGTCGGTCGGGGCGCTGTCGTTGATGGTCGACTTGTAGCCGACGGTGAGGTTCAGGTTCTCGTTGAGCGTGTAGCCGAGCGTGAGGCCGACGCCGACGTTGTTGAGCTTCTTGCCGTCCACGCCATTGATGGTGGGCTTGCCGCCGCTGTACTAGGACAGGTCGCCCGACGCCCACAAGTGCTCGGTGAGGTCGCGCGTGATGTGCGCGTCGAGCTGGTACATCGGATCGGTTTTCAGCGTCTGACCGACGAAGTTGTCGTTCTTGCCGAACAGCCACACGGCGGGCAGGAATTCCAGCGTCGTGCGCCGGCCCGGCACCCATGAGCCGAGCTGCCAGACGATCGGCGCGCCCAGGCGCCCGTACCAGCGGTTCTGCCCGATGTTCAGGGACTGGTTGCTGTTGTACTCGCCGATCGGGATCGCCAGGTCGGCGAGCAGGTCGAGCGAGAATCCCGGCTCGTAGCGCAGGGCGTCGGCAAGATTCTTCTGCGCCTTCGGGCCGATGAGGTTGATGTCGAGCTCGATCATCGGGTCGCCGAAGCCGCTGGCCGACTGGTTGACCGTGCTTCCGCCCACCGTGACATCGCCCGAGACCCGGCCCATGGGAAGAAGGAGCGCCGCCATGGCCGAGCGATCGCCCACGGAAAACGTGTGCGCATAACCCGCAAGGGCCAGGGTCGCGTCGAAGTCCGCGCCTGCCGTCACCCTGTGGGAGGGATCGAACGGGTTCGTGTTGCCGCTGATCGAATTGACGATGAGCGGCACGCCGTTGCCGCCGTCCAGGGACTTCAGGTAGAAGCGTGGGGGAACCTGGGCCAGCGCCTGCGGCGGGCAGAGCGCGCCCAGTGCGAGGATCGTTGCGAGCAACGACCGCAGCCAGGTGGATGTTTTCATCGGACCTCCGTCGTTTTTCATGAAATGACTCCTTCTCGATTGCTTCCGGGATCGGCGGCGCTCAGGGTTTCGGATCCGCCAGCATGTTCGCGGGCGGCACGAACTGTCGCTTGTAGATGATCGGCGGGTAGCCCGCGTCGTCCGGAACGCGCTTGGGCAGCACGTCGTCCAGCGTTTCGAACAACGAGCGGCTCGGCAGGATCACGTTATTGGCCCGCGCATAGTCGTCCCACAGCGCGACCATTGCCTTCAGCTTGTCGGGGCGCTCCGCCGCGAGATCCTTGCGCTCGGTGGGGTCCGCGGCGACGTTGAAGAGCTCCCAGTCGCCCTTGCCGTAGGGCTTGAATTGCCAGCGCAGCTTCCAGTCCCCCTGCCGCAGCGCGCGGTTGCCGAAAATTTCCCAGGCGAGGACGTCCTGGTCCGTCCGGACGGTCTCGGCCTGGCCCGCGAGCATGCGGTTCCAGGACTTGCCGATGAGCGGCGGCAGCTCGTGCCCTCCCAGAGTCTTCGGATAGGCGGTGCCGGCGACTTCGAGCAGCGTGGGCATGAGATCGCCCACGTGCATGAGGCCGTGGTTGATGCTTCCCTTGGGCCGCTTTACCCCCGGTCCGCTCACGATCAGCCCGTTGCGGATGCCGCCTTCCGCGAGCCAGCCCTTGTACTGGCTGAAGGGCGTCATCGACACCTGCGCCCACATCGGGCCGTAGCCGACGTACGACCCGGGATCGCCCCAGGCGTTGGGATGGGTCTGCGACCACGCGAGCGCCCCATAGAGGAAGTCGCGCGTGCCCGGCGTGCCCGCGACCGCCTGGAACAGGTCCGTCCCTTCCGCGCCGTTGTCGCCGAACACGATGAAGATGGTGTTCTCGTACTCGCCGATCTTCTTCAGGTGGTCGATGAGCCGGCCGACGTGGTGGTCGAGGTTCTCGACCATGCCGGCGTAGAGCTCCATCTTCTTGCCAAGCAGCGCCCTGGGCGCCGCGGCGAGCACGATGGGATCGGGGATGAACCACATGCGCTCGGCGAGCTGCGTGCCGGCGGGCGTGATGCCCATCTCGACCTGCCGCTTCAGGCGCTCCTGCCGCACCGCGTCCCAGCCCTTGTCGTACGCGCCGACGTGCCGGTTGCGCCATTCCTTCGGCAGGTGAAACGGATCGTGCGGCGCCTGGTGCGCGACGTAGGCGAAGAAGGGCTTGCCGTCGCCGCGGTTGGCGTCGATGAAACTGATCAGCTTGTCGGTGTAGGTCTTCGTGGCGTAGTAGTCCTCGGGCAGCCGCGTCAGGTAGCGCCCGTCCTCGGTGAAGACGGACTTCGGCGCCGCCGCGGGGACGTTCGTCATGTCCCAGTAGCTGCCGCCGCCGTCGAGCAGCGTGAAGTCGCGCTCGAAGCCGCGCGCCGCCGGAATCTGGTCCGGCGCCTTTCCGAGGTGCCACTTCCCGACCATGTAGGTGTGATAGCCGGCGCCCTTCAGCAACTGCGGCAGCGTGGCCACGCGGTTGCTGAGGTGGCCTTCATAGCCGTCCACGCCCCATTGGTTGGGGGCGGCCCACTCGTCCATGTTGCCCAGGCCGTTGCGGTGGGTATCCACGCCCGTCAGCAGGATCGAGCGCGTGGGCGAGCAGGTCGCGTGCGTGTAGAAGTTCGTGAAGCGCACGCCGTCGTTCGCAAGCGAGTCGATGTTGGGCGTGCGGATCTCGCTGCCGAAACTGCCCAGGTCGGCGTAGCCCAGGTCGTCGCCGAGAATGATGACGATGTTCGGCTTCTTCGCCTGCGCTTGCACCTGCGCCTGCGCTGCAGGGGCCGCGGCAGACACGGCCGCGAAGAGACTGGCGATCAAGGTCAAGGATGGTTTTTTCATTGGCACTCCAGCAATAGAGATCGGGGAGTCTATGTCATTGCGGGAACAGAAAGGTCAACTGCAGCCTCAGGCCCCAGCCCTTCGGGCCGTTGTCCGGCGACTCGGCCCAGTACTTTCCGGCCACCGCGAACTGCAGTATCTGCGGCCCGATCTTGAACAGTTGTCCCGCCTGGACAATCAGGGGAACGCTCCACTGCTTGTCTTTCCAGTTGTAGGCGGATTCCGTGTACGCACCGATGGTCATGTGCGACTTGGTGGTGTAGCTGAAGAAGGGTTGCAGGGTGGTGGAACTGACATCGTTGCGGTTGCCATTGCCGGCCACGGACCAGACATGTCCAGCCAGGATGCCGACCGTCCATGGTCCGTCCTGCCTGAGAGCCACTCCCGTCGGCCCGATCCCCCACTTCTCGGTGCCAAGCACGTCCTTGGAGGCCGTCGGCAGCAACAGGACCGGCCCCGCGCCCCAGATCCAGCCGCCGGCAGTCGGCGCCTTCGGCGACAGGAACAGGCTGGTGGTAATGTCGCCGAGGCCCGATTCGTTCATCGCGGCCACCGGGAAACCCTTCTGATCGACGAGCGGGATCAGGGTGCGCGTGATCAGGTTCCAGTTCTCGTTCAGCGAGAACGGGACGACCGGCTGGATGACCAGCCTGGTGGCCGAGGCGCCGTCGTTCGCCCCCCCGTAAGCGTCGTCGTTGTACTGCAGCGGCACGCTGACCAGGGAAGCGACCGGATTCGACAGCTTCTTGGCCAGTTCCGCCGCCTGGTCGTCCTGTGCCCGGGCCGGAAGCGCCAGCGCCAGGGCGCTCAGCGCAAGGAAAAGCACCCATTCGCCGCGCCTCATCCTCATTGACTCCTCCAATCTCGTTGCTTCCGGCCGCGTCAGAACTCTACCGCGATGCCCTTGGCCTTCGCCACGGCGAGGATCGCGTCGAAGACCGTCGCGTGATCCCGGGGCGCGTCGGCAGGCTCGTTGCGGAACTCGCGATAGGCCCGCTCGACATTCATGTACAGCCGCGCTGGCGCGCGCCACTCGCCGTAAGGCCCGAATTCGATCCGCTTGGCCGCCTCGAGCGAGGTCATCCCCTGCCCGAAGCAGCGCATGGATTCCTCGCGCACGTATTCGAGGTAGGCCTTCATCTCCATCGCCCCCTCGATGCCGCACAACGGGCCGTGCCCCGGGACGATCACTTCCGGGTCGAGCCAGATGATGAGGTCGAGTATCCTGAGCCATTTCTCGTAGGAGCCGTTCCAGCCCATGGGGGTGCATTCGCGGAAGATCACGTCGCCGGCGAACACCACCCTTTC